>JBKBTC010000002.1:0-32681 GCA_046291435.1 Caldimicrobium sp.
CTTGCCCTACAAATCATATGTTTCAATATTTGCACTACAATACCAGTTATTATAAAACCTGTAATCAAATCCCTTCCAATAGACGAAAAACTTTGATTGTAATATTTTCCTGCAAAAAAAAATATAAAGAGACTCCCTAAAATGCTTAGACCATAGGAAAGGAAATTAATTGGTGGATCAATTAACTCAAGGAACATATGGATCATGGGATAACTCTTATGAAATAACAAATATTTCTAATTTATTTTCTTTTACAAATTTCATATTTGCTCTCAAAATTTGTAAAATTATATCAGGTGATTACAGTTTTGAAAAGTAGAACAAATTATTTTAACATAGTGAATGTAGATTTTTGAATATAAACATATAAAAAACTATTACTTGTATAAAATAAGGGAGAAGTCCCCACCAAGCAAGTGAGGCCTTACTCCCTCGATTGGTTAAATTTTTAATACGGTTCTTTCTGAGAAAATTTCACTTCCTTTCTTTCCTTTCTCCAAAGCTGAGCAAATTCATCTTTTTTCCCAAAGGGGAAATACCACAATTCAAATTCAACTATATAATCAAAGCTTTCAGGCTTTCCGTCTTTCGCAGGTACTAAAACTCTATATTCCTCTTTTTTCTCTTCAAGAGGATGCAAAGCCCAATCCACAAGAATTCCAGACTTATCATAGGGTCCTCTTCCCATTCTGTCTCCTCTTCCTAATTGCTGAGGTACTGGAATGTAAATCTTACTATCCTGATAAACAACTTGACCTTTGGAATTTTTTACGGTCACTTCCAGGACCAGTCTATTTGGAGTAGGTCAGCCATCAGGGATAGCATGTCCTGCTTTGTTTCTAATTTCAACTTGAGCATATATCATTGGCTTTATCACCGCTCCATCTCTCCAATAAACCGGTCTTGCATAAGCGTGAAAATCTACTGCCATTTCTTGCATTTTCTTGTCTCTATAAGCCTGTATGTTATGCCCAAGTCCACTTTCTCTCATATGACAATCTTGACAAGTTTTCGCGCCTCCTTTGGCAGCATAACTCCATAAATAATAACCATATAAAGTAGCACATTGGGAAGGCTCAGGCAGCTCAAAATTTGGACCTAATCCATGACATTGACCACAAAAGATAGATTCTTTCATAGTATCCACAGCCTTAATCTTAGGCATTTTAGCATAGGGATGCTCACCATTTTTACTTCCATAAACTGTGTCTTTTTGGGGAAATCCGTCCACCCATTTGTGAATAATAGCATTTCTTTGATGACAGATTAAACAGTTAATATTTAGCTTTTCTAATTTTTCTTTGGCTTTTGCTGCAGTCTTCTCATCACCTTCCATATAATCTAATCCAAGTTTAACAATCTCTCTTGCTACACTATCCTCAGCATCAACAAGTTGAGGTAGATGACACTTCGCACAGAGCATAAGATGTTCAACTTTAACATCATTTACATCCTTTACGCCTGCATAAGGAAAATTCTTAAGTCCAACCTTATAGGTTGTAACAATTGTAGCAATAGTCCTTCCTGTACCATAAATAGACCTTGCATGCAAACTTTTTTCCCATTGTTCTGCGACATCTGCGTGGCAATTAATACATTCCGACGAGTCATACATTGCTATCAGTTCATCCACAGTTTTTGCCTTTTTAATTTGTCCGCTTTGAACCTTACTTTGTACCTCCTCTTTACTCTTTGCCTTTGCACCCATTAAAACTAAAGGGACCAACAAAAAAAATAAAATACCCAAAACACTAAATTTTAAATAACCCCTCATACCCCACCTCCTTTATAAAATAAACTTACTTTAAAATTATTTATATTTTTTTACCAAATTGAGATTTATCTTAATGAATTATTAATAAATTTTTTATAAAAGTCTAATAAAAAATTTAAATGAAACTTATTAGTGAACCTAATAAATCTTAAAAAAGTAAAAAATTATAAAAAATGCCTTTTGAAGATTGAATTTACTTGGCTTTTATTATCCTAATTCATAAAAGGGGCAAACTAAACCCTTCCCCTATGAAGAAGTTAATGTTCTATCTGATAATTTTTCTTTTCCAGTTTTTCCTGAAAACTTACTAATTCCCAAACATCAAGATATGGTTTATCTTTGAAAAGCTCATCAGGGTTATCAAGTAGTAGAGCAACCTTAAGAACTTCATCCATATTTTCTACTAATATAATTTCAAGATCTTTTAATATTTTAGGATTGATTTCTTTTAAATCCTTTTCATTTTCTTTAGGTATAATGACTGTTTTTATTCCACCTCTCACAGCAGCAAGTAGTTTTTCTTTTAGTCCTCCAATGGGTAATACTCTTCCTCTTAGGGTGATTTCCCCTGTCATTGCCACAGTGTTTTTAACAGGAATCTTCATTAAAGCTGAAACAATAGCTGTTGCTATAGTTATTCCAGCGCTTGGACCATCCTTAGGTATAGCACCTTCAGGTACATGCACATGGATATCTATCTTTTTATAAAATTCTAAAGGTAAATCTAATTGCATAGCCCTTGACCTTACATAACTCATAGCAGCCTGGACAGATTCTTGCATAACTTCTCCCAGTTTACCTGTTATTTTCAAATTTCCTGTACCAGGCATAATTACAGCTTCAATTTGCAAAAGAGCTCCTCCACTTTCTGTCCACGCAAGACCTGTCGCAATACCCACCTGCGGAGTTTCCTCAGCTATTCCATAACGATAGCGAGGAACTCCTAAAAATTTGGTTAACACTGGGAAATTTATCTTAAAGGGTTTAAAGGTTTGGGGATCTTTAGCTGCCTCTTTAGCTATCTTTCTACATATAGTAGCTATCTCTCTTTCTAAATTTCTTACTCCTGCTTCCCGCGTATATCTTCTAATAATTTCCAATATAACCTTATCGCTAAATTTAACCCACTCAGGCTTTAAACCGTGAGCTTCTAATTGTCTTGGGATTAGATAGTGCTTGGTAATTTCTAATTTTTCCTCTTCAGTATATCCCGGAATTTCTATAACTTCCATTCTATCAAGAAGAGGAGCTGGTATGGTATATAAAGCATTGGCAGTAGTAATAAAAAGTACTTGGGAAAGATCATATTCTACCTCTAAATAATGATCCTGAAAAGAATGATTTTGCTCTGGGTCTAAAACTTCAAGCAAGGCTGCTGCTGGATCTCCCCTAAAATCTGTTCCCAGTTTATCTATCTCGTCTAAACAAAAAACGGGATTTATAGTGCCTGCTTTTTTCATGCCTTGTATAATCTTTCCTGGGAGTGCTCCTACATAAGTTCTTCTGTGACCTCTAATCTCAGCCTCATCCCTTACTCCACCAAGACTTATTCTAACAAAATTTCTCCCAAGTGCCTGTGCAATAGACTTTGCTAAAGAAGTTTTTCCCACTCCTGGAGGACCAACAAAACAGAGAATAGGTCCTTTAATTTTATCTACTAACTTTTGCACTGCCAAATGTTCTATAATTCTTTGTTTAGGTTTCTCTAACCCAAAATGACCTTTATTCAAAATTTCTTCTGTTTTTTCCAAATCAATAACATCTTTAGTTTTTTCATACCAGGGCAGACTAATTATCCAGTCAATATAATTTCTAACAACAGTCGCCTCTGCTGACATAGGGGACATCAAACTTAACTTCTTAAATTCTTTCCATACAACATTAGCCACATGCTTAGGCAATTTTTTCTTTTTTATCCTCTTTTCTAATTCACTTAGTTCACTTCTTCCATCTTCTCTTTCACCTAACTCCTTCTGAATAGCTTTCATTTGCTCTTGTAGATAATAATCTCTTTGATGCTTTTCCATCTGCTTCTTAACTCTTTCACGAATACGAGCTTCTGTCTTAATGACCTCAATTTCTCCTCTTAAAAATTGAAGTATAGTTTCAAGTCTCTTTTTTACACTTGTTGTTTCAAGTAATTTCTGCTTTTGTTCAAGTGTTAGTGGTAAAAGGGCTGCCATTCTATCAGAAAGTTCTGAAGGATCTTCTATCTTACTCAAAGCTGAAAGCGTATCTGGATTAATTTTTTTATTATACTGAGCATATTCTTCAAAGGATTCTTTACATAATTTTATTAGTGCCAATGTCTCTAAATCTGATTCTATTACCTCTGTTTTAAGTTCTACTTCAACTAAAAAATAATCTGGATTTGGGAGATACCTTACAATTCTTCCCCTATTTAATCCTTCTACTAAGATTTTTAGCGACCCATCGGGAAGACTTAAATATTGCACAATTTTACACAATGTTCCTACTTTATAGATATCTTCCTCAGAGGGTTCATCCAGCTTGGGATCTTTCTGAGCTGAAAGAAAGATGAGTTTATTTTCCTTATATGCTGCTTCTAAAGCTAATATGCTTTTGGCACGACCAATAAACAAAGGAACCGCTGTATTTGGAAAAATAACTATCTCTCTTAGTGGGAGTAAAGGTACTTTTAAAATTTCCTCATAAAGCACTTTTGATTTTTTCATAGTTTATCTTTACCCCTCCTTAGCTTTCTTCTTAGTATTAAAAGTTAAGATTGGTCTTTCTTTTTTCAAGACAACTTCCTTAGTTATCACACACTCTGATACATTTTTCAAGGAGGGTATTTCATACATTACATCCACCATAACCTCTTCTATGATAGAACGAAGCCCTCTGGCCCCAGTTTTTCGTCTATAAGCCTCTTTAGCTATAGCCTGTAATGCCTCTTCTGTAAATTTTAATTCTACTCCTTCCATCTCCAGCAATTTTTGATACTGTTTTACTAAAGAATTCTTGGGTTCAACTAAGATTTTAATTAGATCCTCAACAGTTAATTCATCTAAGGTAGCCACAACCGGCAATCTACCAACAAATTCTGGAATGAATCCAAACTTAATAAGATCTTCTGGTTGTACAAAAGAAAGCACCTCTCCTAAGGTAAGAGCTTGTTTATTTTTAATTTCTACTCCAAAACCAATAGATCCCTTCCCTAACCTTCTTTTAATAATTTCATCTAAGCCCACAAAGGCTCCACCACAAATAAAAAGTATATTAGTTGTGTCTAAACGAATATATTCTTGCTGAGGATGTTTCCTTCCGCCCTTAGGTGGTATATTGGCAATAGTTCCTTCCAAAATTTTTAAAAGTGCTTGTTGAACTCCTTCTCCAGAGACATCTCTGGTAATAGAAGGGCTCTCACTCTTGCGAGCAATCTTATCAATTTCATCAATATAAACTATTCCTTTTTGCGCAAGTTCTATATCAAAATTTGCTGCTTGAAGCAAATACAAGAGTATATTCTCTACATCTTCTCCTACATAGCCAGCTTCAGTCAGTGGAGTT
This sequence comes from Caldimicrobium sp., assembly GCA_046291435.1. Taxonomy (GTDB): domain Bacteria; phylum Desulfobacterota; class Thermodesulfobacteria; order Thermodesulfobacteriales; family Thermodesulfobacteriaceae; genus Caldimicrobium. The sequence continues at coordinate 5,309 of JBKBTC010000002.1, forward strand.
GCATCTGCAATGGTAAAGGGCACTTGTAAAAATTTGGCTAAAGTTTGAGCAAGAAGTGTCTTTCCTGACCCTGTAGGTCCTATAAGCAATATATTAGATTTTTGAATTTCTACTTCATCCTTCTTTCTTAACCCTTTTTTTTCCTTTTCAATTCTCTTGTAATGATTATATACCGCTACTGAAAGTACCTTTTTTGCTCTTTCCTGACCAATTACATATTGATCCAAATAAGCTTTAATTTCAGAAGGTTTAGGCAGTTCCTTATCTTTTTGTTGTTCCTCTGCACGCTCATATTCTTCTTCTAAAATCTCATTACAAAGCTCTACGCATTCATTACAAATATAAGCTGAAGCACCTGCAATAAGTTTTAATACCTCACTTTGACTTTTCCCACAAAAGGAACATCTCAATTCTTCTTTTGCCATCTCTCAACCCTTCCTTTTTTTAATTTTATTCTCTTCTAAGTAAAACTTTATCAATTATTCCATAAGCTAAAGCTTCTTCAGAGGACATATAAAAATCTCGTTCTGTATCTATTTTAATCTTTTCTTCCTCTTGTCCAGTATGATGGGAAAGAATTTTATTTAATACCTCTCTTAGGCGTAAAATTTCCTTTGCCTGTATTTCAACATCTGTAGCCTGTCCTTGAAAAGCCCCAATGGGCTGATGAAGCATTATCCGAGAATGCTTTAAGGCGTATCTCTTACCTTTCGTGCCAGCTGCTAATAAAACTGCTGCCATACTCGCTGCCTGACCTATACAAATTGTGCAAACATCGGGCTTTATATATTGCATAGTATCATATATCGCAAGACCAGCAGTCACCAAACCTCCAGGTGAATTTATATAGATCATAATATCTTTATCAGGATCCTCTGCTTCAAGGTATAAGAGCTGGGCTACTACTAAATTAGCCACCCTCTCATCTATTTCAGTACCAAGAAAAATTATCCTTTCCCTAAGAAGCCTGGAATATATGTCGTAAGCTCTCTCTGTTCTACCTGTTTGCTCAATAACTATAGGGACATAGTAACTCATAGAGACTCCTTATAAAGGGGCTTTGAATTTTCTACTAAAAATTTCATAACTTTTTCTGCTAACATCTTAGGTGCAATATTTTGATAAACAATTCTCTCCGCTTCCTTAATAGATATATTAAGTCCTTTACTAATAGTTTCAATATTTCTATTTAACTCCTCCTCAGATATTTCAATCCCCTCAAGTTGAGCTATTTTATCTAATAAAATTTCTTCCTTAGCTATCTCTTCAGCCCGTGGGTATAATCTTTCTTTTAATTTTTCATGAGATAAATTTAATTTCTCAAAACTTAACCCCTCTCTGGCTAAGGTCTCCCTTACTTCTTCTAATAATTGATAATATTTAATTTCTACATAGCGCTTTGGCACAACAAAATCAACTTTTTCTAAAATTTTTTTCAAAAGTTCTTCCCTATAACGAGCTTCATTTTTCCTCATTTTATCTTGAAGTATTCTATTTTTAATCAACTCCTTTAATTTCTCTACAGTGTCAACTCCTAAATTTAAAGTTTTTACCAGCTCATCGTTTAGCTCTTGAAGTTCTCTTTTATGAACTTCCTTCACTTCAATCTCATAGCGCACCTTTTTGCCCGCAAGCATAGGATTTAAAGATTCTTCTGGATAGTCTACCTCTACGGTCAACTTATCACCAAGTCTTTTTCCAATAAGAGCCTTTTCTACAATCTCATTGAATTCCCCGGTTCCCACATCAATAAATAAAGCTTCAGCAAAATGTCCAGGAATAGGGGTCTCACCATCAAAAGCCTCAAAGGCAATAACTACTGCATCTCTCTCTTCTATTGGTTCATCTACTTTCTTAAGAGGAGAAAAGGAATATCTAATCTCCTCTAACATTTTATTTATCTCATCTTCCGAAACTTCATCTTTTTCTCTCTCTATCTCAAGACCAACATAATCTTCTCTCTTCAACTCAAACTCAGGTCTAATTTCAACAAGCACGCTATAACTAAAGGGCTCTCCTTCATTAAGACTATTTACTTCTTCTACCTTAGGATGCAAGAGAAGCTCGATTTTTTGTTCTGTTAATACCTCTGGCAAAGTTTCTTCAATAATTCTCTCCATACCTTTCTCAATAATTTCCTCTCTAAAGAGTTTTTTAATTAGATGAATAGGGGCTTTCCCTTCTCTAAACCCTTTTATTTTGGCGCGTTTTCTAATTTCACTAACTACATCTTCAAAAACGCTATTTACCCTCTCTACTGGCACCTCTATTTTTAACAACTTCTCAACAGGGCTTCTCTCTTCAATTTCTACTTTCATAATCCTCCCCTCATCGTAGACTTTTCCTTAAAATATCTTAATTTTTAATTTTTACAACTTTTTTCCCTCATCTGTCCATATCTTTTTGACTCTGCATTTCTGATATGATAGGGACAATTCACTAATTGCACAAAAAATCAAAGTTGGGGCATATGGTTATATGCCTGGTTTTGGTAGCCGCAACCTTTAGGTTGCGCTTTTTTTGCGCAGGCTGAAGACTACAGCTACCCAGAGAATTATAATTTCGTAGCGGCGTATGGTTTTCCGCCAAATTTTGGTTGCCGCAAGCTTTAGCTTGCGCTAAAAGTCAAGTGGAGAGGCTCTTTCTTGCAAAATAAATTTTTTTGAGTAAATTATGAGTGATTTTAAATAGCTAAGGGAGCTTGAATTATGAAAATAAAAATAGAGAAACCAGATGAAGAAAAATTAAGAACTTTAGGCGTTTACACCTGGCCCATCTGGGAAAAAGAAATTTCGAGATTTGACTGGTATTATGGAGAAACAGAAATTTGCTATTTCTTAGAAGGAAGGGTTATTGTAGAGCTCCCCGATGGCAGTCAAGTTGAGATAAAAGCTGGCGATTTAGTTACTTTTCCCAAAGGTCTTTCCTGTATTTGGGACATCAAAGAACCTGTAAGAAAACATTATTCCTTCTCTGAAGAATAAATGCCTAAATGCCTCCCTTTTAATGGATTTCTTTATAACCCAGAAAAAGTAAACTTTGAGGATGTCCTTGCTCCCCCATATGATGTGGTCTCTGAAGAGGAAATAGCCCATTTTAAGAAAAAAAGTCCCTATAATATTTTCCATCTGGAATTACCAGAGCATCCAGAAAAAGCCAAAATTTTACTACAGAACTTTATCTCTCAAAAGATCTTAATTAAAAATAAGGCTCCTGCACTATATTATTATGAAGTAAATTTTCCCTTTGAAGGAGAAACCTATCTGAGAAGAGGCTTTATTTTATTAACAAAGCTTTATGATTTCCAGGAAGGCATGATTTTACCCCATGAAAAAGTTTATCCTAAGGTAACAGAAGAGCGTTTTAATTTAATGCTTAGCACCTTTTGTCAGTTTAGTCAAATCTTTGCCTTATACGAAGATCCAAACTTGGAAACCTTAGAGCTTCTTCCAAAAGAAATAGAATTTTATTTTCAAGTAAAGCATAACCAAGAAATCCATAAACTTGCAAAAATTCATGACCAAAATTTGATCCAAAAAATCTTAACATTTCTGGAAAATAAAAAATTTTACATCGCAGACGGACATCATCGCTATACCACTGCTTTAAAATTAAAAACCCACATAGAAACCCTCACTATTAAACCCATACAAAATAAAAACTATGAATATATTTCCACTTATATTTGTCCTTTTGAGGAAAAGGGTCTACTTATGCTCCCTACACATAGAATTTTTGCTGAAAAATACTACGGTCCTTTATTAAATAACCTTGAAATATATTCTACCTTAGAAAAAGAGCTTTCTCTCGTAGAATGGGAAAAAGAAAAAAAACAGTTTAATGAAAATCCTAAGTATTTCTTTTTATACAAAAAAGAAAAAATAAAAATTTATAGGTTTAAAGAGACCTTTCTTAACACTCTTAAAGAGCAAGAATTCATAAACTTACCCCTTTATAGCTTTTCCCAAATTTTAGAAAAATCTTTAAATCTACAAGAATTGGAACTAAAAAAAGCTGAGGAAGTAGAATTTACTGGTAGTGAAAAGGAAGCAATAGAAAAGGCAAATAAGAAAGGTTTTGCTGTTCTTTTTCCAAAAAGTTCTGTTAATTTACTTAAAGAAATAGCTAAAAAAGGCAAAACTATGCCCCATAAAGCTACTTACTTTTATCCTAAAATATTAACTGGAGCTGTGGTGTTTAAGTTGGATGAATCTTAAGACACCATGAGAGAAAGTTGGTATTATTTTAAAATGCTAAAGGAGACTATGGAACCCCTTTTTGAAAGGTTCATAAAAATTCCTTATTTTATGGAACATCTTAATGCCTTAAGTTTAGCCATTTTAAAAACAAACAAAGCTTTTGAAGAAAAAGGATCCTTTTCTTTTTGTAAAAACTGTGCAACAAGTGGCACAATATGTTGTGGAGATGGTCTTGAATGGAAATTAAGCCCAGAGGAATTTTTTATTAACCTATGCCTTTTTAAATTAAAAGGCAAAGATTTTTCTTTAAATAATTCTAATTCAAATACTTGCCTTTTTTTGGGAGAAAAGGGCTGTAGCCTTGAGCTTGTGCCTCTTTTTTGTAGAAACTTCTTTTGCACCCCACTTACCCAACATTTAGGTTTAAAGAATTTAGCCTATATTCAACAAACAATGGAAGATGAAACAAAATTAAGTTTTACCCTATGCGAATACTTGAAGAAAAATTTAATTTGTAAAGGAGTTTAGCCTATGGAATATTATTTAGTCACAGGAGCTGCAGGCTTTATTGGCTGGAAAGTAAGTGAATTTTTGCTCAAAGCAGGACACCCTGTTTTAGGTATTGACGAAATCAATAACGCCTATGACCCAATATTGAAAGAGTGGAGATTAAATCAATTAAAAACTTTTCCTAACTTTAAATTTTTTAAACTAAATTTAACTAATTTAGATGCTTTAAGGCTCCTTTTTGAAATGTATCCTATAAAAGGTATAATTCATCTTGCAGCAAGGGCAGGAGTTAGACAAAGTATAAATAATCCATGGGTTTATGTAGATAGTAATATCACAGCTACATTGAACCTATTATCTCTTATGAAAGATTTTGGTTTAAAGAAATTTGTCCTTGCCTCAACTTCATCTCTTTATGCAGGACAAAAGCCACCCTATCATGAAGAGCTAAAGGTGGACACCCCTCTTTCACCCTATGCTGCGACAAAAAAATCAGCTGAGCTTTTAGCTTATAATTTTCACCATCTTTACGACCTCGATATAACTGTTGTGCGCTATTTTACAGTTTATGGACCGGCTGGAAGACCTGATATGAGTATTTTTCGTTTTATTAAATGGATCATTGAAGGAAATCCTATTGAAATTTATGGTGATGGCACCCAAGCAAGAGATTTTACTTATATAGATGATATAGCAAAGGGAACAATATTAGCTCTAAAACCCTTAGGATTTGAAATAATAAACTTAGGAGGAGGAAAAAACCCAGTCTCCATCAATCAAATAATTGAAATTTTAGAAAATTATTTACAAAAAAAGGCTATAAAGAAATATCTTCCCTTCCATAAAGCGGATGTAAAAATTACCTGGGCTCAAATTGAAAAAGCTAAAAAGCTTCTCTCCTGGCAACCTGAAATTTCTCTTGAAGAGGGCTTAAAAAGAACTGTAGAATGGAGTTTAGAAAATATTGACCTCATAAAACAAGTGAAAGTATGAAGGACCTAAAGAAAGAATTAATCTTTTGGACACGGTACCTATCAGAAAAAGGGTTAATTGCTGGATCTGAGGGCAATCTCTCTTTTAAAAATGAATTCGGCTTTTTCATTACACCCGCTGGTAAAATCAAAGAAACTATAGACCCAAAAGACCTCTCTTTTATTACTTTCAATGGCGAAATTATTTTTGGCAAACCTTCCTCGGAATGGGGGCTTCATCAAAAAATCTATTTAAAATGCAAAGAGGCAAAAGTAATCGTCCACTGTCATCCTCCCTATGTGCTTGCTATGGAAAAATTAGGCTTTGATTTTAGAAGTTTTTACCATCCAGAAGCTACATTAATTATACCCAAATTTGCTATCCTTCCCTATTTTCCTCCCGGTAGTAAAAGCCTTTGGGAATTTGCATCTAATCTCTCTATAAATAATATGATAATCCTTTTATCACGACATGGAGTGGTTGCTTGGGGAAAAACCTTTGAAGAAGCTATAAATTTAATACTTTTATTGGAAAAATTAGCTTCTATAGAATATTTAGCAAAAAAAGGAGGAGGGGCATGAAAATTTTACGATCCCAAGCTTTTTATGATAGAGCTAAAAAAGTTATTCCAGGAGGTGTGAATAGTCCTGTTAGAGCCTGCAAGGCCGTAAAGAGTGAGCCTATTTTTTTTGAAAGAGGGGAAGGGGCCTATCTTATTGATGCAGATGGTAACCGCTATATAGATTATGTTTGTAGTTGGGGTCCATTAATCTTAGGGCACGCTCATCCTAATGTTATTGCAGAAGTATATTTTGCAAGCAAAAGGGGAACCTCTTTTGGAGCACCAACTTGGTTAGAAGTAGAAATGGCAGAGCTTTTGTGTAAATGTATTCCATCCCTTGAAAAAGTGAGGCTTGTAAATTCAGGAACTGAAGCTACTATGAGTGCCTTAAGGCTTGCTCGCGCCTACACTAATAGAAAAAAAATTGTAAAATTTGATGGCTGCTATCATGGTCACTCAGATTCGCTTTTAGTAAAAGGTGGCTCCGGGCTTGCTACCTTTGGTATCCCCTCCAGCCCAGGGGTGCCCGAAGAATTAACAGCACACACCATAAGCATACCCTTTAATGATAAAAAAGCGCTTAAAGAAACCTTTGAAAAATATGGTTCAGAAATTGCCTGTGTAATTGTGGAACCAGTGCCAGCCAATATGGGGGTTATCCTTCCAAAAGAGGATTTTCTCGTCTATTTAAGAGAAATTACTCAGACCCATGGAGCTTTGCTTATTTTTGATGAAGTTATCACAGGATTTCGCTTAAGTGTGGGAGGGGCTCAAGAAAAATTTGGTATAAAACCGGACCTTACCTGTTTTGGGAAAATTATAGGTGGAGGCTTGCCTGTGGGAGCTTATGGGGGCAGGGCAGAAATAATGGATTTAATTGCCCCTGAAGGACCTGTATATCAAGCGGGAACACTTTCCGGAAATCCTATAGCTGTTTCAGCAGGCTTAGCTACTATAAAAGAACTTTTAAAACCAGGAACCTACGAAAAATTAGAATCTATTTCCGAAAAATTAGAAAAGGGCATAAAAGAAATTTTAAAGGAGCTAAAGCTTCCCTATCAAATGGTAAGATGCTCTTCTATGCTTACACTCTTTTTTACATCAAAGGAAGTAAATAATTTTCAAGATGCCCTAACTGCTGACACAGAAAAATTTGCTAAATTCTGGCAGGGTATGCTTAAAAGAGGAGTTTATCTTCCACCTTCTCAGTTTGAAGCCTGGTTCGTAAGTTTAGCTCATGGTGAAAAAGAAATAGACTTAACGCTTAAAGCTATGAAAGAAACTTTAGAGGAGATGGAAAAGTAATCCACAGGGGCTTTTGCCCCTGAAGATTATTTATCTTTGTTCTTTAGCCAGGGCATCATAGCTCTTAATCTTTTTCCTACTTCCTCAATATAATGTTCTGCCTCTTTCTTTCTTAGAGCATTCAATACCGGTCTTCCTGCCTGATTTTCTAAAATCCACTCCCTGGCAAACTCTCCCGATTGTATCTCTTTTAAAATCTTTTTCATCTCAGCTCTCACTTGTTCATTAATAATTCTCGGTCCTCTCGTTAGATCTCCATATTCTGCCGTATCACTAATGGAATATCTCATGAAAGCAAGACCACCTTCATAGATCAAATCAACGATTAGTTTCAGCTCATGTAAACATTCAAAATAGGCAATTTCAGGCTGATAGCCTGCTTCAACAAGTGTTTCAAACCCGGCTTTAATTAGGGCTGAAACTCCTCCGCAGAGCACTACTTGTTCTCCAAATAAGTCTGTTTCTGTTTCTTCTTTAAAGGTTGTTTCAATAACCCCTGCTCTTGCTCCACCAATTCCTTTAGCATACGCAAGAGCTTTAGCTAAGGCTTGACCAGTTGCATCTTGATGGATTGCTACTAAACATGGAACCCCTGCCCCTCTTTGAAATTCTCTTCTTACTAAATGTCCTGGTCCTTTGGGAGCAACAAGGGCTACATCAACATCCTTGGGAGGAACTATTTGACCATAATGAATATTAAAGCCGTGAGCAAAAAGGATCATTTTCCCGGGCTTAAGTGCAGGCTCTATACACTCTTTGTAGAGTGCTGGCTGGGTCTGATCTGGCACTAAAATCATAATAATATCAGCTTTTTTACAGGCTTCCTTAGGAAGTATTGGTTCAAAATCGTCTTTCAATGCCTTTTCCCAACTGGGACCACCTGGTTTTAGTCCCACGATAACCTTTAGCCCGGAATCTCTTAAATTTAAAGCATGGGCATGCCCCTGACTTCCATATCCAAGAACAGCTATAACCTTCTCCTTTATAATACTAAGGTCTGCATCTTGCTCATAATATACTTTCATAGGACACCTCCTTAAAAGAAATTTTTAAGTACTGACAATATTTTAACACTTTTAGACCTTTTATAAAGAGAACTTGATTGGATAATTTTTATATAAAGGTTTATTTTCTCACTAATGACAGAAAATCCAGGTATCCGCGGGCTTTAACCTGCATGGAAATAAAGCCTTAAATCTTGCGCAAACTAAAGCTTGAGGCTACTGAGTATTAACCGTTTAATAATAAAACCTAACAAGATATTTTGGACAAATAATGAATTGTCTCTACAGAAATTTTAATTATTTCGGTATACGATCAACAACCCTCAACTTTTTTCTTGGGTGAAAGTGGTTCATTTTTTTTATCTACCTTAGGCTGTAGTTCTTGCGTTGCATTTTGTAATTGTTTATTTGGTTCATTAGTTGTTTTTTTTATTTGTATTGGTTATTTTTTGAGAATTCTTTCGTGCCCTTTTTGTTTTTGTTGACTCCTTTTTTGTTACATTAGAAGCTTTTTCAATGGTTTTGTTTGATGATAAAACATCAGCTTTGGGAGATATTTTTACTTTAGAAAAAGCTTGTTTAATATCTTCATCTTTTAATGAAGAATGAAGTGCTTTTTTGTTAGAATTATTTCTTAAAAAATCAACTATCTCATCAGGACTTTTAGCACCACTTGCATTAACTTTTTCAGCAACTTTGTCCATGTTTTTATGACATTTAACACAAACCTCTACTGATAAGCTTTCCCCCTATCTGGGTAAAAAATAAAATTCAAACACATGCAAATATTATCCTTCTCATTTTCTCATTTCTCCGTCTTAAATACAATTTATTTCATCTAATAAAACGAAAAAATTAATCGAAAATAACACCTTTTGAAAAAATTTCTTTTGAAGGTGGGGGGCTAAAGCCCCACCTTCAACTTAACAACCTTCTACTTTTTTCTTGGGTTTAGGCGCTTCTTTTGTGGCGTTAGCAGTAGCATTATCCTTCTTTGCTTCTTTCTTCTCTGCAGAGATTCCCATTCCTGCTACACCAAAAATAAAAGTGACCCCTGCTAAAAGTGCTACTAACTTTTTCATAACCCCACCTCCTTATTATTTTTTGCCAGCTTCAGCAAAAGCCTTCTTAATGTCATCATCTTTTACTGCCTTGTGGAGTGCCTTCTTTGCAGATTTGTTCCTGAGAAAATCAACTAACTCATCAGCACTCTTTGCACCACTCTTCTTAATACTCTCCGCTACTTTGTCCATGCTTTTGTGGCACTTTACACATGCTTCCACTGCAAAAACAGAACTTGCTGACCCTACCATAAAAACTCCTGCTAAAAGGGCTACTAACTTTTTCATTCCTCCACCTCCTTTGTTTTTTTATTTATTATAAATATAATTTTTAAAAGTCAAGACCTATTTTTATGTTATCAAAAAATATGCCCAAGTTTTTATTAAATTTTTAAGCAATTTTGAAGGTCTTTCTGCAAAAAAAGACAAAATTGGAGTTCATCTCTTCCAAATTTGTCGGGTGCCATTAAACTTCAACAATTTAAAGAGACGCAGGCTTCAGCCTGGGATAGCACAACCTAAAGGTTGCGGCTACCCCAAAAAATTCAATGGTTTGGTAGCCGCAGGCTTTAGCCTGCGTGTTAAAAGATGTTTTTTTAGAAAATCATAAATTGTGAAAAAGTATATAATGATATTTTAAAGAAGTAGCACACTTAGAAAGATCAACTTACAAAGAACACCTTTGAATAACTGCTTCCCTGAAATTATGTTATAAAAATAAAATTTGTAATACTTGACAAAAACTTTTTTTAAAATATTATGTAGTTAGAACATTAAAAGGAGGGGAATATGCACATTTCTGATGGTATTTTACCATTATCATGGGCAATACTTTGGGGAGCTTCTTCAATTTCAGTTATAGCTATTGCTCTGACAAAGTTTAAAAAAAACTTAAGTGACCACCCAGATAAAAAAGCCTTTTTTGTCCTTATTACCGCCTTTATTTTTTTAATTTCAACTATACCTATTCCAATTCCCTTTGCTGGCACCTGCTCACATCCAGTGGGTGTTGGTGTAGGTGTATTAACGATTGGGCTTTCGGGAAGTTTTCTTGCTGGTTTTATAGTATTACTTTTACAAGCACTTTTTTTAGCACATGGTGGCATTAGTACCTTAGGCGCAAATGTATTTTCTATGGCAATAGTTGGAAGTTTTTCCGCTTATATAATTTTACAATTAATAAAGGATAAAAATTTACCCCTTTTCGTTAAAGGCTTCCTTGTGGGGATCGTTGCAGATTGGATGACTTACATCTCCACAGCCACCCAATTAGCCCTTGCGCTAAAAGAAAATGACTCCTTTTTACATCTTTTCACAAAAATACTTTTAGCCTTTCTTCCCATTCAAGGTCCCCTAAGTATTCTTGAAGGCATAATCACTGCCTCACTTTTAATAGCTTTAGCCAAAAGAAGAAAAGATTTATTGGAGGTGTCAGTATGAGAAAATTTTTCTTTACCTTTCTATTAAGCATTTTTTTACTTATACCAGGAAATGTATTTGCTCAAGAAAATAGATGGAGTGGTATGGATGAGGCAGTTATTGAAAAAATCGCCAAAGATAAAGGTAAAGAACCCAAACCCTTCTTAGAATTAGAAGGAGACCTGGAATTATTTGCTTTTTCTTTATTTTTTGGTATATCTGGATTTATAGCTGGCTATTACTGGAGAAAACTATTTAGCGAGAGAAAGAGTGCTTCTTCACCTTTATAAAGATCCGCCTCCTTTCTTTCAAAAACTAAATGGAAAAATCAAATTCCTTTATTTCATTTATCTATTAATCTTAGTGCTATTAGCTAAAAGCAAAATTTTCCTTCTTGTAATATTCTCCTTTCACTTTGTCTTACTTTTCATCTTACTAAAAAGTTTTAAAAAACTCTTAAGTTTTTATTTAGAACCCCTTTGGATTGCTCTATCCATTCCACTCATAAAAGCCATAACCTTAGACCCTCTTTCCTTTAATACCTCTGAATTTATAGCTAATATTATAATTACCTTAAAGGTCCTTTCTGCTTTTTCTCTTTTCTTATTTTTTTACTTGACAAATAGTTTTTTTGAAGTATTACAAATTCTTCATTGGTTAAAAATGCCTGCACTAATTAGAGAATTAATTTTTCTAACTTACCGAGCCCTTATTCTTATGCATAGTGAAATTTCGCATATTTATCTATCTCAAAAAATAAGGCTTGGTTACAGTAATTTAAAAAACTCTTTGCGCTCCTTTAGTTATTTAATTCAGGCTACCTTTTTTAATAGCTTAAAACATACTGAAAGTTTATTACAAAGTATGTTACAAAGGGGTTATAATTATTCAAACTTACCCTTCTCTCTTCCACCTCTTTCTAAAATAGACATCCTCAGATTAAGTATCCTCCTTTTCCTTTGGTCTTCCTTATGGGCAACCCTGTGAGATTAAAAGTTCGCTTGGAAAGCTTTCACTTAGAAGAACCTTCCTTTTCTCTAAAAAACATTTCCTTTGAACTATACCAAGGAGAAGCCATAGCAGTTTTAGGAGCAAGTGGCTCAGGAAAAACAACTTTACTTAAAGTTTTAGATGGACTTTATAAGAATTATAAAGGTGAAATTCTATTAGATGGATCGGAGATAAAAAAACTCTCTCCCAGAGAAATATATCAAAAAATGGGGCTTTTATTTCAAAACCCCGAGGAGCAACTTTTTGCTGAAAAGGTTTTTGATGATGTAGCCTTTGGTCCAAGAAATATGGGGTGGAAAGAAGAAGAGGTCAAAGCTTCTGTTAAAAAAGCTTTAGAGTTAGTCAAGCTTCAGGGATTTGAAAAACGAACCATCCATAAGCTTAGCTTTGGAGAAAAAAAGAGAGTGGCTTTAGCTGGTCTTTTAGCCATGGGGCACAAAATTCTTCTCTTAGATGAACCTACCTTAGGCTTAGATCCTTTTTTAGAAAAAGCATTTCTTGAGCTTCTTATTGAGCTAAAAACTAAGGGTTATTCAATTATAATGGCAACCCATAATGTAGACCTCGTTCCCTATTTCGCAAATAAAGTTCTTGTTTTGCAGAATGGTGAAATGGTGCTTTGCGGTGAGTTTAGAGAAATTTTAATTAAAAGAGAAGATTTAAAAAAATATAATTTACGCCCCCCAATAATGGCAGAACTATTCTTTCATCTAAGTGAAAAAATTCCCCATCTTCCTCTTCCTCTAACCTTAGAAGAAACTTTAGAGATCCTATCTACACTCCTTAAAGATTAAAAAAGCATTTTCTCAAATTTACCTCAGTAGTCGCAAGCTTTAGGTTGCGCAAGGTTTTATGAGCCATTAAATTTCATCGCAGGCTAAAGCCTTCAGCTACCAAAGGAGTTAAAAATTTTATAGAGGTGCTCCTTGGAAAGCCCAAAATGCTCAAGATTCACACCTAATTGACTAAGTAGCACCCTATTACTATATTTATGAATAAATATGCTGCTTGAGCTACAAATTAAAAATTTTCTTCTTTTAGAAGATACTCATCTTAGTTTTGACAAAGGTTTTACTGTATTTACTGGAGAGACGGGTGCTGGAAAATCTCTGTTAATCAAAGCATTAAAACTGCTTTTGGGCGATAAAGGTGGAGCAACTTACTTAAAAACTGACTCAGAGATAGCTGAGATTGAAGCCCTTTTTTCTATTGAAGAACAATTAGCCGAAAAACTAAGAGAAATGGGATATAGAGTAGAAGAAGAAATACATATTAAAAGAATAATAACTTCTCATAAACAGAGAGCCTTTCTGAATGGTTCACCTATTTCTCTTTCTGAGCTCTCTTCCTTAGCCCAAAATCTTCTATCTATTACCAGCCAACATGAACACTATACCTTTCTTCAAAGGGAAAATCAAATTAAACTTCTTGACGAAATTTTAGGCTTAAAGGAATTTATCCATTCTTACCAAGAAAATTTTTCTGATTACCTACGCTTAAAAAAAGAATTATGGCAACTTCAGGAAAAAATAAAAGAAGCCTCCCTAAGAAAAGATTATCTACTTTTCCAGATTTCGGAAATAGAAGAGCTAAGACCTGACCCTAAGGAGGAAGAAGAACTTTTAAGATTGCGAGATAGATTGAATCACTTAACGCAAATAAAAGAACTCCTCTTTCATTTAAAAAATTCTCTAAGTCTAACCTATGAGCACCTTGCTATGTCTATGAATTATCTACAAAAGTTAATTCTCCTTGAACCATCAATGAGTGAGAGAGGAAAAGGTATACAAAGTATGTATTATGAAATAAAGGAATTAGAGAGAGAAATCCAAGCTTTAGAAAATAGCCTACCTGAGGATGACCGTAATCTCGATGAAATTGAGTCTCGCTTAGCCAAATATGAAAAACTTAAGAAGAAATATAGAAAAACCACAGAAGAATTAATTCTTTTCAAAGAAGATTTAAAGAGAGAGTTTTCAATGCTTGAAACAGGTGAAGAGCAACTTCAAAAGCTTAGTTTCCAAGTAGAAAAGTTGGAAAGAGACCTAATGGAGAGGGCTTTACAAATAAGTGAAGAAAGAGAGAGAGGAAAAAGGAGAGTAGAAGAGCTAATCTTAAAAGAGCTTCGGCAATTGGGAATGGAAAAAGCCTCCTTTGAAATAGATATAAAAAGAAAAGAGGCAATAGCCTCTAACCTTACTCCATTAGGCTTAGACGAAATAGAATTTTTGTTTTCTCCTAATCCCGGGATCCCTCTTCGCCCAATTGAAAAAGTAGCCTCAGGAGGGGAGCTCTCAAGAATTTATTTGGGATTAAGAAGTCTTATAAAGGAAAGTAAAAGCGTTGGCACTCTTATCTTTGACGAGGTGGATACAGGGATTGGAGGAGAAACTGCTTTAAAGATCGGAGAAAAATTAAAGGAGCTATCTCAGAAAATTCAAATCATTTGTATAACTCATCTCCCACAAATTGCTCGCTTTGCTGATCATCACTTTGTGGTAGAAAAATATTTAAGTGAAAAAGAAAGTAGAAGTATTTTTAAAAAGGTAGAAGGGAGAGAAAGATTACAGGAGCTTGCAAGAATGCTTGGAGACAAAAATAACACAGAGCTTGCTATGAAATTCCTAAAGGGATCTCTTTGAGCCAAATGACTAAAGCCATTCTCCTTTTTTCAGAAGGATTAGATAGCACCTTAGCTGGGCTAATTCTAAAAAGAGAAAATATAAAAGTTATAGCTTTGCGCTTTATCACCCCTTTTTTTGGATGGAAGTATAAGTATAATCCAAAACTTTTTCAAAAGAAGTGTCAACTTCTTGGATTTGATGAGTCTTATGTCGTAGATATTACACCAGATTATTTAGAAATCTTAAAAAAGCCTAAATATGGTTATGGGGATTTTGCTAATCCCTGCATTGATTGTAAAATTTTTTTTCTGAAAAAGGCTAAATCCATAATGGAGGAAAAGGGAGCAGATTTTATCGCTACAGGTGAGGTGCTGGGACAAAGACCTATGAGTCAAAACAAAATAGCTTTAGAAAAAATTGAAAAAGAAGCTGGGGTAGAGGAGTTCCTCCTCAGACCCCTTTCTGCCAAATTACTTAAAGAGACAGAACCAGAAAAAAAAGGGCTTATTAAGAGAAAGCACCTCTATGCTCATAGAGGAAGACAAAGAACCTTTCAAATAGAACTTGCGAAAACTTTTGGCTTAAAAGAAATCCCTACTCCTGCTGGAGGATGTCTACTTACGGACCCTGTTATAGGAAGTAGAACCCTTAAGGTATTAAAAGAAAAAAGAAAATTAACTCCCCTTACTGCTGAGCTTTTAACCTTTGGAAGACATTACTTTGAAGAGGGTCTTTGGTTGATCCTTGGAAGAAATAGGGAAGAAAATGAGAGATTAATAGCTCTTACAAAAAACATTTTACCCCTCTATACTCTAAGCGAACCTTCTCCTGCTCTAAGCGTTATTGAAGGCAATCCAGGGCATGAATTTTTAAAAAATTTGCTTTTTAAATATTCTAAAAAAGCTCAAAAAAAAGTAATAGAGGGTGGGCAGGTTGAGCTCATACCCCTTTAATCTCTCAAGAGTAGTAGCCCTTCTTACAGATTTTGGCTATAAAGATCATTATGTGGGAGTTGTAAAAGGAAGAATCCTTAAAGAAATAAAAAAGGAATATCCTATATTTGTTGACATCACACATGAGATAGCTCCTCAAGATATAAAAAGGGCAGCTCTTTATCTTAATTTCTCCTATCACTATTTTCCTTCGGGCACCATCTTTTTAGTTGTGGTTGACCCAGAGGTTGGAACAGAAAAAAAAGCCATTCTTTTTACCTATAGCTCCACCTTCCATGCCAGAGACCTCTTTGCTATTTGCGTTGCCAAGCTTTTAAATCAAGAACCTTTAGAGGACTGGACTAAACCTGTTTGCAAAGATGAATTAAAGCTTATACCTTTTCCTGAGCCAGCGGTTATACCTGGCGGATATAAACTCTCTATTTGGCTAATAGACCATTTTGGAAACCTGATTACTAACTTTTCTAAAGACTTAATCCAGGCTCCCTTTGAAGTATGGGTTAATAATAGAAAAGTAAGGTTGGTAAAGACCTATGCGGAAGGAAATGATAAGGTAGCTGCAACCTTTAGCATGCTCAGGACTTAATGGTTTTATTTCCCTTTAAGGCTAAAGCCTGCGGCTATCGGGAAATTCCACCATAAATGTGACTTTTCAAATTAGGAATTAACTGCGACATTTAAAAATAGGAGCCACATATCAAATTATAAGCATTGTAATTTTTTAAATTAGTGTTATTTTATTTTAAATCAATTTACCATAGGAGGGAAGAGAGGTGCCAGTTAGAATAAGACTAATGAGAATGGGAAGAAGAAAGAGACCCTTTTTTAGAGTAGTTGTGGCTGATTCCCGTGCCCCAAGAGATGGGAAATTTATAGACCTCTTAGGATATTATGACCCTTTAAAAGAACCCTATGAATTTAAAATAGATCCAAATAAAATAAAATTATGGTTGGAAAGGGGAGCAGAACCTACGGAAACTGTTAGAGCCCTTTTAAAAAGAGAAGGACTTATCTAATTATTCCAAATTCAGTAGAGGAGGAGAGAAATGAGCAAGCTAAAGGATTTAGTAGAGCAAATTGCCAAGGTGTTAGTTGATAAACCTGAAGCTGTACAAATTAATGAGATTGAAGGAGAGCAAACTTCAGTTATTGAATTAAGAGTAGCTAAGGAAGATTTGGGTAAAATTATTGGCAAAGAGGGTAGAACTGCTAAAGCTATTAGGACAATTCTTGGCGCAGCAGGAAGTAAATTTAAGAAAAGAGTTGTATTAGAGATAATTGAATAATTTCTCTTTGCATAAGCCTAAATTTATTCCTCTTTTTAAAATTCTTTCAACTCATGGATTAAAGGGCGACCTAAAGGTTGCCCTTTTAACTACAAATTTTGAACTTTTATCAGCTGTAAAAGAACTATATTTAAAAGACAACTGGAATAATCCTTTAAAAATTAAAGAACTTAAAAAAGGTCCAGGATATAACATCTATCTATTATCTTTAGAAAATCTTCCCTTGGAATTAGCTCACACCTTAAAAAACCAATTTTTGTATTTGGATATTTCCCATTTGCCAGCGTTAGAGGAAGAAGAATTTTATTTTTACCAATTAGAAGGTTCAAGGGTTATTGACTCCAAAAAAAGAGAATGGGGAAAAGTAAAGGCGGTTATTCCTATGGGAGATTATCTGCTACTTTTAGTTAAAGGAGAAAGGCAAAAAGATTTTTATCTCCCCTTAGTAGAAGATTATGTAGAGAAAGTAAATATAAATGAAGGCATTATCCTTGTAAAGGATATTGAAGATTTAGTAGCCAGTCAAAGTTACTCTTAAAATATGCGCTTTCATGTAGTTACCATTTTTCCTGAATATTTCAGTTCACCTTTACAAGTTGGTCTTTTAGGAAGGGCTATTAAGAAAGGGCTTATAGAGGTCATCCTGCACAATCTTAGAGATTACACAATGGATAAGCATCAAGTGGTTGATGATGAGCCCTATGGCGGCGGAGAAGGCATGGTCTTTAAACCTGAACCCCTTTACCGAGCGATTACCCATATTAAAGAAAAAGATAAAGCTGCTAAGGTCATTTATCTATCTCCCCAAGGAAAGCTTTTTAACCAAGAGCTTGCACAAGAATTAGCAAAACATAAGAGTTTACTCCTTCTTTGTGGGCGCTATGAAGGAATAGATGAAAGGATAAGAGAACATTTTGTGGAAGAAGAAATCTCCATAGGAGATTTTGTAGTTTTTGGTGGAGAAGTGGCAGCTTTGGTTTTGATAGAAGCCATAAGTAGACTTATTCCTGGTGTAGTAGGAAAAAAAGATTCTATTGAGAGAGAATCCTTTACCTCTGGTTTATTAAAATATCCATGTTACACAAGACCTGCTGATTTCTTAGGCTTAAAGGTTCCTGAAGTCCTTCTTTCTGGAGACCACAAAAAAATACAACAATTTAGAAGAGAGCAATCACTTAAAATAACCCTTAAAAGAAGACCTGAACTTTTATCCAAGGCTAATCTTACTTATCAAGACCTTGAAATTATAAAAAAATACTTATTACAACATAAGTTTTATATATTTCTCATGCATTACCCTGTTTATAACAAAAAAGGCGAAATCGTTATTTCTGCTATAGCTAATATTGATTTACATGATTTATCTCGGTTAGGAAGAACTTATGGAATAGAAAAAATTTATATCGTTCAACCTTTAAGAGAGCAAAGAGAATTTGCTACGAAGTTAATAGACCACTGGCTAACAGGAAGCGGCAAAACCTATAACCCTCTAAGAAGTGAAGCCATAAAGTTACTAAAAATTGTAGCCACTTTAGATGAGGCTATAGAAGAGATAAAGGAAAAAGAAGGGGTAAGACCTATTCTAATTGGAACGGATGCTTCCCCTAAGAGACCCTATATAACCTCAGAAGATATAAGAAATCTCCTCTGGGAGAAACCAATTGGATTAATCCTTGGCACAGCTTGGGGATTAGAAAATGCTTTTCTTGAAAAATGTGATTATTTTTTAGAGCCTATATGGGGAAGGATTGACCATTACAATCACTTATCTGTACGCTCCGCTGCATCAATCATTTTAGATAGAATTTTAAGACCCTATCTTGTGTTTAAAAAAACCTAACCCTACTTTCACAATTATCACTACCTCTGGCCCTCCTTTTACCAATTTATAGGAATTTTTGTGCTGTCATAAATTTGGTAGCCGCAAGCTTTAGCTTGCGCTGATTTATTAGGTAGATAGAACTTCTCAAAATAGGAACGATTAAAGGATTGGGTTCACTTTAAATTTAAAGATTTTGTATTATATTAAGCACGGAGGTTTTAAGGAGTATGAAAGGAGAAACCCAAAGGGAAAAACTAAAAAATAAAAGTGATATTTTTCTTCTTTATAAAAATATAGATCCAGAAAAAATCTTAAGACAATATCAAGAAAGACTTGATGACTTAAGGAGGTGTCTTTGACCCCCTTAGCTTAAAAAGGGAATTAGAAGAAATAGAGACAAAAATCCAGAAAATCGACTCCTGGAACGCTCCGGAGCTTAGACACTTACTGAAACTAAGAGCTCAACATCTGGAACGCATAAATCTTTTTGAAAAGCTTGAAAAAAAGTACCAGGACCTTATAGAATGGTACCATCTCTATAAAGAGGAAAATTCAATAGACCTATTAGAAGCCTTTTTTGAAGATTTAAGAAATTTTGAAATTCTATTTGAGGCTGAAGAGGCAAAAATTCTTCTTTCTGAAGAATATGACCATTCTTCTGCCATTGTTAGCCTTCATGCAGGAACTGGTGGGACTGATGCACAAGATTTTGCAGAAATGCTTTTAAGAATGTATACTCGCTGGGCTGAGAAAAAAGGCTATAGAGTAAAGTTGATAGATTATTTGGCTGGTGATGAAGCTGGGATTAAAAATGCAGTTCTTCATGTGGAAGGGGAATGGGCTTACGGGCTTCTCAAAGGTGAAAAGGGGATCCATAGGCTTATTAGAATTTCACCTTTTGATGCCAACGCCAGAAGACACACTTCTTTTGTTTCTGTAACTGTTATACCTGAGATAGAAGAAGAAATAGAAGTTGAAATTCGCTCTGAAGACCTAAAAATTGAAACTATGAGAGCAAGTGGTCACGGAGGACAACATGTTAATAAAACGGAAAGTGCAGTGCGAATTACTCATATCCCCACAGGCATAGTGGTTACCTGCCAAAATGAAAGAAGTCAACATCTAAATAAAAGTTTAGCTCTAAAAATACTCAAATCAAAGCTCTATCAAATAGAAAAGCAAAAATTAGAAGAGAAAAAGGAATCTCTCATCGGAACTAAAAAAGAGATTACCTGGGGTAACCAAATAAGAAGCTACATTCTTCATCCCTATAAAGTCATTAAAGATCACAGAACTCAATCTGAGTGCTATAAAGTGGATGAATTTTTAGATGGAGAATTGGATAACTTTATAAGAGATTATCTTCTCTGGTATTCAAAAAATAAAACTCAGAGGTATTTAAATGAAAAAAGAAAAGATTAAAGCCTTAGTAATGTTGGAAGATGGTACTTATTTTTGGGGTTATTCCTTTACTATAAGAGGAGAAACCTTTGGAGAGTTTGTCTTTAATACTGGCATTACAGGCTATCAAGAAATCTTAACCGATCCCTCTTATTACGGACAAATTGTTATTATGACTTATCCTCTTATAGGAACCTATGGGGTAAATTCTGAAGACATGGAAAGTAAAAAAATTCAAGTTTCTGGCTTCATCGTAAGGGAATATCAACCCTTTTATAGCAATTATAGGGGAGAGATGTCTTTGGGAGAATGGTTAAAGGAAAATAATATTCTTGCTGTGGAGGGAATTGATACCCGAGCTTTAACAAGACATCTTAGAAATTTTGGTGCTATGAAAGGAGGTATTACCACTGAAACCTTAAATCACAAAGAATTTTTGGAAAAAATAAAAGCAAGCCCTGATTATGTAGGCAGAGATCTTGTGCAGTTTGTTACCACAGATAAGCCCTATGTTTATAGTAAAGAAGGATTTGATTTTAACAGTAATACCTTTAAAGGGAAGGCACATTATAGAATTGCTGTTTTAGATTGCGGCTTAAAATATAATCAACTAAGACTCCTCAGTGAAAAAGGTGGAGAGTGTTTAGTTTTGCCTGCCTATACCTCTGCAGAAGAAATTTTATCTCATAATCCTGATGCTATTTTCCTCTCAAATGGACCTGGTGATCCTGCTCCCTTGAAATCTATAATAACTACAGTTAAAAATCTTTTAGGCAAGAAACCAATTTTTGGTATATGCTTAGGGCACCAGATCTTAGGGCAAGCATTAGGTGCAACTACTTATAAATTAAAATTTGGTCACAGGGGAATTAATCATCCTGTTTTAAATCTTATAAATAAAAAAGTAGAAATAACTTCTCAAAATCATGGTTTCTGTGTAAAAGCAGAAGAATTACCTAAGGAAGTAATCATTACACATATGAATTTAAATGATAATACTTTAGAAGGAATCTACCATCCTGAGCTAAAAGCTCTCTCAGTGCAATACCATCCTGAAAATGCACCAGGTCCTCATGATTCACTCTATCTTTTTGATAGTTTTATTCGCTTAATTGAAGGAGAAAATGAACCTCTATACATATAGAGACCTTCCTCTTAAAGTTGAAACAGCCCTCACTATTGGTGCCTTTGATGGAATACATTTAGGTCATAAGGCGTTGATAAAAGAAACACTTAATGTAGCTAAAGCTCAAGGGCTACATCCAGCACTTCTTACCTTCAATCCCCATCCAAGAAAAGTCTTACATCCTCATATAGATTTAAAACTTTTGACAACTCTTGAGGAAAAAATAGAGCTTCTAAAAGACGAAGGGATAACCTATCTTATTATTCTTCCTTTTACAAAAACTTTAGCTGACCTCACTCCAGAATTATTCGTAGAAAAGTATTTAGTTGACCTTCTAAAGGTAAAAGAAGTTATCGTGGGTTTTAATTTCCACTTCGGAAGGGGTCGTACAGGTAATACCGATCTTTTAAAAAAATTAGGTGAGAAATTTCATTTCTCTGTGAAAGTTCTTCCTCCCGTAAAGATTAACGATAAACCTGTATCAAGCACACTTATAAGGGAACTTTTATTGAAAGGAGAAGTAGAAAAAGCTAATCTTTATTTAGGCAGACCATACAGTATAAAAGGTATAGTCATAAAAGGAAAAGGCAGAGGAAAACTTATAGGTTTCCCCACAGCAAACTTACTTGTTCCAGAAGAAAAACTAATTCCTGCACAAGGGGTTTATGCTGTTTGGGCTTTCCTTGAAGGGAAAAAATACTTAGGTGCTCTTAACATCGGGTATAATCCCACTTTTCAAGAAAAAAAACTCTCTGTAGAAGTGCATTTGCTAAATTATAACGATAGCTCTCTTTATGATAAAAGCATTGAATTACACTTTGTAAAAAGAATTAGAGCAGAGAAAAAATTTGACTCTGTAGAAGAATTAAAAAATCAAATAGCCAAAGACTGTCTAAGAGTAAAGGAACTTTTAGCTTAAAGTTTTCCTTGTTTTTTTAGCTCTTGAATAAAGGCATCATAAACATTAATCTTTTTACCCATCTTTTTGGGGACTTCAACTCCTCTTTTCCTTAATTCATTAACAATCTTGTTTACCTGAAATTTACTAATTCCTAATTTTTCTGCAATTTGTGTAGCACTCATAGTGGCATAATTTTCATAAACAAACTTAACATCTTCTAAAGTAACTGGTCTACTCCTTTTTCTCATATCTAACAACCTCCTATAATTTTCTTTTATAAAAATAATATAACACATTATTCTCAAATATAAATACCATTGATTAGGCAAAAATACTGTATTTAATAACTTAATGTTAACTCTTTAGGCAATTTCTCTAAAGTGGAGTATAAAGTTAGGTCATAATGGAGAGGTGTAATGGTAATATAGCCTTTTTTTAGAGATACCACATCTGTATCTTCGTCTTCTTCAGTATGTTCTTCTGCACCTTGCCAGTAATATATCTTACCATGGAGGTCTATTCTTTTTTCGAAAAATTCCTTTAATTTCGCAGTAGACTGTCTTACTACTTTTATACCTTTAATTTTATTAGGGCTTATATTTGGAATATTTATATTCAAACAAAAAGGGGATGGGAGGAATAAAATAGAGAGATTTTTTATAAATTTAGAGATGAAATAAGCAGAAAAACAATAATCAATATTTTCATAAGCATCTATAGAAACCGCTATACCATTTGTATCTAATATTTTAGCTTCAGTAGCGGCAGATACAGTGCCTGAGTATAAAACATTAATCCCTACATTAGCTCCCCTATTAATACCAGAAATAACTAAGTCTACAGGACCTATAAGTTCATAGAGAGCTAATTTTACACAATCTGCGGGGGTACCAGAAACTGCATATCCCCAAAAGTGCCTCCCTCTTCTAACTTCTCTTACTCTCAATGGATAATGAATAGTTATCGCATGTCCCACAGCACTTCTTTCAACTTCTGGAGCAACTATATATACTTCGTGTTCTTCTTTTAAGGCAAAATATAAACCACACAGCCCATCTGCATAAATTCCATCATCATTGGTAATTAAAATTTTCATAACTTCAAAAATCCCTAAATTTAGACTTAAAATAAAGCAAACATTGTGTTCTAAACTGACAATACTCTTTTGGATGCTTGCATCCTATCGCTATAAGTACCCATTCTTTGTACTTTTCACAACAGGCTTTTTCCTCTAAATCCTTTTCTTCTTTTTTTTCTGCCATGTTTAAACCCCTTTAATAAAGACTTAACTCCTATAGGAAGCGTTGATCTTTATATATTCATCAGTTAAATCATTAGTCAAGACCCAATAATTTTGATTCCCTCTTTTTAACTTAATAATTAATTCAATTTCAGGCTTTGCCATCTCTCTTTTAATTTCTGCCTCTTCCTTAATTAACTTTAGACTTTTTATCCAAAGCAAGTTATTTATGTATAATTCTATTTCTTCTGGATCTAAAGCTATCCCTGTTTTGCCTAACGCTGCAAAGATTCTACCCCAATTAGGGTCTTCTCCATAAAAGGCTGTTTTTACCAAAAGAGATTCAGCCACGCTTTTGGCTAAAATCTTTGCCTCTTCCTTGGTTTTAGCTCCTTTTATCCAAATTTTTATTACCTTAGAGGCTCCTTCTCCATCCTTTACAATTAAATAAGAAAGCTCCTTTAAAACTTCTGAAAAAGCCTCTTGATAAGCCTCAAAGTTTTTTATGGCTTTTACTCCGCTCGACATTGCATAGACTGTATCGTTGGTGCTCGTGTCTCCATCTATGGTAACCCTATTAAAGCTATCTTCAACACATTTTCCGAGCAATCTTTTTAGTTCCTCTTTAGTAAGAACTGCATCTGTCAAAATAAAGGCTAACATAGTTGCCATACGGGGAGCAATCATTCCAGCACCTTTAGCTATGCCAAGTATTACTATGCCCTCTTCCGTAGTTTTTGAGACTATTTTGGGAAAAGTATCTGTTGTCATTATAGCTTGAGCAAAGGGGAGATAATCTTTTTCTGAGAGCCCTTCAATTAAAGGGGATAGTTTAGGAAGAATTTTTTCTAAAGGAAGTTGTTCTCCAATCACTCCCGTTGAGGCAGGCAATATTTCCTCTTTTTTAATTCCCAAAAGCCGAGATACCTCTTCTAATAACTTCATAGCATTCTTTAATCCCTCTTCCCCTGTACAGGCATTGGCAACACCACTATTAGCTAAAATAGCCTTGGTTATAGGATTTTTCACATGTTTCATTCCAATTACAACGGGTGCAGCTTTTATAGAATTCTTAGTAAAGACACCCCATGAAATACCCTTTCCTTCGCATAAGATTAAACCTAAATCTAACTTATCTTTTTTTCTAATCCCACAAGCACAGGCTGAAAACTTGAAACCTTCAGGTATGAGCATACTTCCCTCCCTATACTATGGTTATTCCTATAGTCATATCACACTTTTTAACAATTTTCAAATGGCACAACCCCCTACTTCCTCTTTATACAAGCCCTAAGAGCAGGTTGATCTGCTCTTTTATGCGGAGGCTTCCTCCTGTGGGCTGCCAAAATAATTAAAATTTCAGTAGAGGCAATTTTGAGTTTCCCCAAATTAGGTATCCGCAAATTTCCCTAAATTAGGTATCCGGAAGCTTCAGCTTGCGCAAGATTTAATGTAAAGGTTTTAATAATATAAGAAAGGCAGAAATTAATAAGAAAATATTTACCAAGTAATAATATACTTTATTAGTAAGTTTTAGATAAAATTTCTGACCAATAAATAAGCCTATTATAGCTAAAGGAAGAAGATATAAATAAAGGAGAGCAATTTCTTTGCTTAGGTTTCCTACTAGGAAGTGACTAATTGCTGCCATTAAGGAGGTAGCGGCAAAAATTAATTGAAGGGTCGCTTTTAAGAGATCCTTATCTAATCTTAGCATGGATAAATAAATCACAATGGGAGGTCCAGGAGTATTTAGAAGCCCTCCTAATAGACCAACCAAAAAAGCCACACTTAAAGATAAAGGACTATTAAAATACTTTGGATTTATCTGAGTTATATATTTAATGGTTTTATTAATTCTCAATTGATAGATTTCCCAAAGAAAATAAACCAAAATTGCTCCGAATAGAATTTTTCTCAAGGTAAGCTCTGATAAAATGGTTAAGCCTTTAACCCCCAAGACCACTCCTAACAATATTACCATAAAAAAATAAAAGGGAATTTTAAAAATCCTTTTTTCATGAAGAATGATTAACATTATCAAATTGATCGAGAAGGAAAAAAGAGATAGCAAAGGTACGGCAAATTTAACCTCTTTGATTAAAGCTAATAAAGGAAGGGCAGTTAAAGCAAAGGCAAATCCCACTAATCCATGTATTAAACCAGAAATAAAAATTACCGCAGCTAAAGATAGTATTTCAAGGAAAGTATAGGGCATGGAATGTTTAGTTATTTTTCTTCATTATGGTATGAGGCGATAATTTCAGGAAGAGTAAAGAAAGCTCTGAAAGGATAACCTTTTTCCTGAATCAAATCTTTCCCACCCTCTCCTCTGTCAACCAGGGCATATACTCCCAATATAATAAGTCCAGCACTTTCACAGGCAGATATAGCTTGAAGAAGAGATTTTCCCGTTGTTACCACATCCTCCACAAGGGCTATAGGCATCCCTTCATAAAAATTCCCCTCAATTTGTCTTTGAGTACCATATTTTTTTGGCTCTTTACGAATGAGTAAGCCCTCTAAGGGATAATCCTCTTGTAAACTTGCAGCGAGTATGCTACAAACAATAGGGTCAGCTCCCATACTCATACCAGCAACTCCTAAAACAGATAAAGATTTTATTTCTTCCCAAAAAAGCTCGCCAATTAGCTTAAATGCCGGTCCATAAAGGGTAACTTTTCTACAATCAAGATAATAGGGGCTTTCCTTACCACTGGCTAACTTAAAGGGCTTCTCTGGATTATAAAGAAAGGCTCTTTTTAAAATAAAGGGCATAATTTCCTTTTTAAGCATAAGTATCCTTAACTCCTTTAAAAAACTTATAGGTGAGAAGTATTCATAGCAAAGCCTAAGAAATTCTTTTTCCACCTTTTCAGGTGAAGGAGAATTATAATATATAAAATTTTTTAAATGCTTCAAGGATTCATCAGAAATTGTTAACAACTTTAAAGCAAAGCCCTTTTCCTTCTCAATTCTCAAGACCTCACCTTTAAATTTTATTTTAATAGGTGGCTCTGTTCCCTTAAGAACAAATTCTATAGAGATCTCTTCTTTAAGTTGAGGATATTCCTCTGGTTCAGAAACAAAAACGCCTCCTAAGCTAATATCTCTAACTTTGCCTTTAAAGAGCCCTCTCTTACAAGAAAAATTAACCTCCTCCTCAAAGGCAATTCTTCCAAATCTCCTTCTCTCCTTCGTGAATTGCATCTTATCTTATTACAGTAGCTCAGGTGAGGGCTTACCTAAATAAAAACCTTGTCCAAAATCTACTCCCAACTCTTTTAGCCTCTCTATAATTTCTTCATTTTCCACATATTCTGCAATAATTTTGATATTAACTCGTTTACAGAGGGCTATTATACTCTCCACAATAGCTAAATCTAATAGATTTCTTTTAGCCAACCCTAAAACAAACTCACCTTCCATTTTTATAATATTTATTAGAAAATGTCTGATGTATTGAAAAGAAGAAAAACCTGATCCAAAGTCATCTATGCAGAATAAAAATCCAAGTTCTTGTAATTCCCGTATAAATTTTTCTAACAATTTTAGATTTTTTACCGTCTCCCTTTCTGTAATTTCAAAAACAATATTTTCTCGCGGGTATTTATAACTATTCACAAGTTTTACTAATTTAGGCAGATAATCAGGAATTATAATTTCCTTTGGGCTAAGGTTAAAGAATAACTTTCCGTTATAATTTTTTGCCAAAGTCTTTTCTAAAGCTTTCTCCATAACAATAAAATCCATTTCAGGAATTAATCCTAAGGTTTCAGCCAAATGTATAAATCTTCCAGCAGGAATTATCTCGTCCTTAGTCTCTATCCTCATTAAAATTTCATATCCAAAGATATCTTTATTCTTCAACTCAAAGATAGGTTGAAAATAGGGTATAATATGTTTATTTTCTACAGCTTCTTTTATCATAAAAGTAGTACTTGAAATTTCCTTTTGGTAACTTAAAATCTCCTCTG
>JBKBTC010000034.1:0-12138 GCA_046291435.1 Caldimicrobium sp.
TTAGATATCACTTTAAAGAGGAGTAGTAATAGGATTAATGCATTTGAGTATATTTTAGGTCTTCCTCTTTTTTTTGAACAAGTGGGGGATTTTCTTTATAGAACTGGCAAATTAGATGATATATCTCTTTTTTATATATAGGGCAAAGGGCGTAAGATATGGGGGTAAAGACAGGGGAGATCAAAGATTTTTGAAACACACTCCTAAAGTCTTGACAAATAGTTTTTTTTGTTTAAATTAATTTAATTAATAAATTTAAGGCGCGTAGCTCAGTGGGAGAGCGCTTGCTTGACGCGCAAGAGGTCGGCGGTTCGATCCCGCCCGCGCCTACCATCAAAATACTAAAGGAGATAGAAAAGAAAAAAATTGAAAATCCTTATTAAAGACTTAGGTGAGTTTGAGTTATCACCTGCATCAGCCTTAAAAAGTCTTCTTTCCTTTTTAAAAAAAAGTCTTGGAGCAAAGAACTTACCCATAGCCTTTTTATGGAATGGAAGTATTTTAGACTGGCACACCCCACTTCCGCAAAATTTAGAAATCATTGAATTAGAACCGATATATTCAGATTCTCCTCTGGCTTTAGAGGTCCTCAGGCATACAGCCTCACATATTTTAGCACAAGCGGTAAAAGAATTATTTCCAGAAGCAAAATTAGGAATAGGGCCTGCAATAGAAGAAGGATTTTATTATGACATAGCCTTTGTAAGATCCTTTAATGAAGATGATCTTAAGGCAATTGAGAAAAAAATGAAAGAGCTGATTAAAAAAAATATACCCATTGAAAGAGAAGAGTTTAGTAAAGAACAGGCTATACAGCTTTTCACAAAGTCAGGAGAGACCTTTAAATTAGAGCTTATACAAGAAATAGCTGATGGTAAAGTTAGTATTTATAAACAAGGAAATTTTATAGACCTTTGCAGAGGTCCTCACCTGCTTTCTACAGGTTTAGTTAAAAATTTTAAACTTCTCTCTGTTGCTGGAGCCTATTGGAAAGGTGATGAAAGGAATCCTATGTTATGGAGAATATACGGTACAGCTTTTTTTAGCGAAGAAGACTTAAATACCCACCTTGAACGCTTAGAGGAAATTAAAAAAAGAGATCATAGAAAATTAGGCAAGGAATTAGAACTATTTACTATAGAGGAAGACATAGGACCAGGATTAGTGCTATGGCTCCCCAAAGGGGCTTTAGTAAGAAAAATTATTGAAGACTTTTGGAAAGAAGAACATTTAAAGAGAAATTATCAATTGGTTTATACTCCTCATATCGCTTTAAGAGACCTCTGGAAAACTTCTGGGCATCTGGATTTTTATGTGGAGAATATGTTTCCTCCGATGGAGCTTGAAGAAAGAACCTATCAATTAAAACCTATGAATTGTCCCTTTCATATTTACATATATAACCAAAAAAGGAGAAGCTATAGAGAACTGCCTCTAAGATTTTGTGAACTGGGAACGGTTTATAGATATGAACGAAGTGGCGTGCTCCATGGACTTTTAAGGGTTAGAGGTTTTACTCAAGATGACGCTCACATCTATTGCAGACAAGATCAATTAGAACAGGAGTTAATTGAAGTTTTAGATTTAGTGATTTATTTTCTTCAAATTTTTGGCTTTACAGAATATCAAATTTTTGTCTCAACAAGACCTGAAAAATTTGTAGGAGATATAGAGATTTGGGACAAGGCAGAAAAAGCTTTGAAAATGGCTTTAGAAAAAAAGGGATTATCTTATAGTATAGACCCGGGAGAAGGTGTATTTTATGGACCCAAAATTGACCTAAAAATTAAAGACGCTTTAGGTAGATTTTGGCAATGTTCCACTATACAAGTGGATTTTAATTTGCCTGAACGTTTTAATTTGGTTTATGTAGGAGAGGATAACCAATTTCACAGACCAATTATGATACACAGAGCCCTTTTGGGTTCATTGGAAAGGTTTTTGGGAGTCTTGATTGAGCATTATGCTGGTGCCTTTCCCTTTTGGCTATCCCCTGTACAAATTAAAGTGCTTACCCTTACTGACAGAAATATCCCTTATGCCCAATCGGTTTATGATCAATTAAAAAAAGTTGGCTTTAGAGTAGATAAGGATTTTAGAAGTGAAAAAATAAACTACAAAATCAAAGTTGCTCAAATGGAAAAAATTCCTTATATGATTATTATTGGAGACAAAGAGGAAGAGAGTAAAACTATCAGCTTGCGCGATAGAAAGGGAAATACTTTTCAAGGTCTAAATTTGTCAGAATTAATAGAAAAATTAAGTTTAGAAAATTATCCCTTAACATCAGCATGAACTCATATTTTTATTTGATTCTTTTTTAATGAAGAAGGGGGGTGAGATAATTAATAAAGGGAGGAGAGGATGCAAAAGGATTTGAAGCACAAGTATAGGGTCAATGAAAAAATTAGAGCAAAGGAAGTGAGATTAATAGGACCAGATGGTAAACAAATAGGAGTAGTTCCCATATCTGAGGCATTAAGAATAGCTGAAAATTATGGCTTAGATTTAATAGAAATAGCACCAACAGCAAATCCTCCAGTTTGCAAAATTATGGATTTTGGACAATTTTTATATCAAGAAGCTAAAAAAGCTAAAGAAGCTAAAAAGAAGCAAGCGGTTATTGAAACCAAAGAAATAAAATTAAGCCCAAAAACAGATAAACATGACTTAGAAGTTAAAATAAGACACATCTTAAGGTTTCTTGAAGAAAAAAATAAGGTAAAAATAAGAGTTGTTTTTAAAGGTAGAGAAATAGCTCATCCAGAACTGGCTGATAAAATTTTTGCAACCATTTTTCAGGCAGTAGAAGGCAAGGCTCAAGTTGAAATACCTCCTAAATTAGAAGGAAGACAAATGATTGCTATTCTTGCACCTGTAAAGAAATAACTTTTATACCTTCCATTCAGAAAAATTTTTTAAAATTTTCAAACCGGGAGAACCACTTTTTTCAGGATGAAATTGAAAGGCAACTAAATTTTTATAAGAAAGAGCTGAAGGAAAATTTATTCCGTAAAAGGTAATCCCTAAGATTAGCTCTTCTTTTTCAGGTAAGGGGTAGAAACTATGTACAAAATAATATTCATAATCTGGGTGTAATCCTTGAATAACTGGATGAGATTTTAGCCATTCTACGCTATTCCAACCCATATGGGGGACCTTTAACTTCTCATCTTTCCAAAACATAAGCTTTGGGAAAACTTTTACTCTACCAGGGATTAACCCTAAGGTTTTAGTTCCGCCATCTTCTTCACTCTCTTCCATAATAATTTGAGTTCCCAAACATATGCCTAAAATTGGTTTCCCCTCCCTAAAAAACTCTCTTATAAACTCATCTAAGCCAAATTTTTTTAAACTTTCCATGGCAGATTTAGCTGCTCCAACACCTGGGAAAATAATTCTATCACATTTTCTTAAGAGGTCTGGGTCTGAACTAATTATAGATTTTAATCCTAAGGAATTTAAAGCTCTGGCCACACTGGTTAAATTCCCTGCCTCATAATCTATAATTCCAATCATTTTAGTTAACCCCCTTCAGAAAAGATTTTTTCAAGTTCACTTAAAGGTGGGAGATCTTCTAAGGACTTTAATCCAAAATACTCTAAAAAGAAAGAGGTAGTTCCGTAAAGAAGAGGTCTTCCTGGAATAGGTTTTCTCCCTATAATTCGGATAAAATTTTTCTCAAGTAAAGTCTTAATTAAAGGGCTAACCTCTACCCCGCCTCTCTTTGCTGAAATTTCAGCTTTGGTTATAGGTTGGAAATAGGCAATTATAGCTAAAGTCTCAAGTAAGGGTTTGCTCCACTTAATCCCTTGAGATGGGAAAAGTTTTTTTAGATAGGGAGCTACCTCTGGTGCACTCTCAACTCTGAAGCCACCTGCAACCTGCGCTATCCTTAACCCTCTTCCTGCATATTCTCTCTGAAGTTCTTCTAAAATATTGAGAACTTCCTCTGCAGAAAGTTTTTTCTCAATAATATCTAAAATTTCTTTAATCTTTAAAGGTTTCCCAGCACAAAAAAGTATGGCTTCAATTACCTTTTTAAAATAATTTCTTTTATCTGACGCTTGTATTTGATACTCAATCAATTTTTGCTTTTCTTAATTATACTGCCCTATAGAAAATATTGCCCTGATGGAGGACTTTTTTTATTTTACCACTTTCTACCATTTTTTCCAAAAGCTCCTGAAGTTCCCTTTCAAAAAAGAATATAGATGATAATTCCGATAAGGAGGCTGGTCTTCTTTTAAGATATTCTATAAGTAAAAGTTCTTTCTCATCTTCAGAAATCTCGGTAAGGTGCTGAGGAGATGCTACATCACTCTTTCCTAAACTTTGCGACACAATAATTTCTGCTTTTTCTCCTAAAAATTCTTTTATTTTCACCATTTCTTCATATGAGAGTGGTCTTGCTATGGGGTAAGCTGGAGGTCTAACCACAGTATTCAATTGAACTTTATGAGGATTGATAAAGTTTATAGCGGAGCGTAAAGCTTCTAAATCTTCAGCCTTATCATTTATCCCTTTTACTAATAGAATTTCTAACCAAAGCTCACCACTCATAGCTTCTCTTAAGTCTTTTAAACCCTGAATTATTTCATCAAGGGATACACCAAGAGCTGGTCTATTAAGAAGCTTAAAACTTTCTTTTCTTGCACAGTCTAAGGAAGCTAACACTAAATCAACTTTGGCTAAAGCTTGTCTCACTGAGGGGATCATAACTGTAGTACTATTAGTTAAAACACAAATTGGCTTTGAAATTAATTTTTTGGCAAATTCTACCGTTTTTTCAAAATGAATACAAAGAGTGGGCTCCCCACTTCCAGTGAGGGTAAGCACATCAAAAGTTTTTTCCTTGGTCTTAGCTTCTCTTAAGGCATTCTCTATGGCTTCCCAGGATGTATAGGCATTTCTTTCCAAAGTCAAAAGAGTGGTTCCTCCTACTTCACAATAGAGGCAATCCATAGAACAAATTTTCTTTGGCACAAGTTCTAACCCTAAGGATAGCCCCAATCTTCTTGATTTAACAGGTCCAAAAAGAAGAGGCTGTATTTTCATAATCTCCTTAGCTCTTAAAATAGGTATTTAAAAGCTATAAATCTAATAATAATCATTCTTTGGCAATCTTTCAATCTGTAATTTCTATTTCATGCTTGTGCAACTTTAAGGTTGCTTTGGTTTTGAAAATTAAATCTTGCGCAAGCTGAAGCTTGCGGCTACCGGATTGAGAAATTATTAAGTAATTTTATATTGGTTTTATATTTACTGCAGAGACCTTATATTCGGGTGTTTCCATTAGTTCATCTAATCCTGGGCTAACAAGGAGGTTTGTGAGGGCATTTTCAAAATGAAAATCTGTGTATAAATATCCTTGAGGTGTTTTAGAGTTAATTTTTGCTCTAAAAATAACTTCACCTCTCCTATTCCATACCTTCACTTTTGCTCCATCAAGTATATTTAAAGCTTTTGCATCTTCTGGATTAATATCAAGGAGAGGCTCAGGATAGAGTTTTTCCAAGGAAGGAGACCTTCTGGTCATACTACCAATATTGTAGTGTTCAAGCCTTCTTACAGTGACTAATATAAAAGGTGTCTCAGGATTAGGTTCTTCTAAGGGAGGTACATATTTGGCTAAAGCTAAATGGACCTTACCCTTAGGGAATCCCTTGGTAAATAACATAGGTGTTCCAGGATGTCCTTCATCAAAACAAGGCCATTGAATACCCATATGTGAGAGTCTTTCGTAATTAAGTCCTCCCCAAGCTTGCCAAACCTGTTTTATTTCCTGAAGAATATCCTCAGGAGACCTATATTTCCATTTTACACCTAATTTTTCTGAGAGTCTTGTTAAAATTAACCAATCCGGAAGAGCCTCCCCAGGAGGGGGAACAGCTTTTTCAAAGAGTTGAACTCTTCGTTCTCCATTGGTGAAAGTTCCGCATTTTTCCAAATGGCAAGCTGCAGGTAAAACAACATGAGCATATTTTCCTGAAAGGGGCATAAAAATATCTTGCACAACAAAAAACTCTAAATTTCTAAGGGCTTCCCATACTTGCCCTATATCTCCATGACTAAAAGCAATATCATAGCCCATGGCATAGAGCGCTTTTAGTTTTCCCTGTAGTGCAGCACTTAACATAGAAGGTAAGGTTTTCCCCTCACTTATGGGAATTTCTGTTCCCCAAACTTCTTGAAATCTCATTCTAACCATATCATCTAAATAGCTCTGGTATCCTGGTAAAACATAGGGCAAGCCCCCCATATCACAAGCACCTTGAACATTGTTTTGACCTCGCAGAGGCATGGCACCACATCCAGGTTTCCCCCAAAAACCGCAAAGTGTAGCTAAATTTGCGCAAGCCATGGCTGAATAAGATCCGGACCTATGCTCTGATACACCTAAGCCCCATAAAATAAGTGCACTCTTTGCAGAAGCATACAAATAAGCAGCTTCCTCTATCATAAAAGGCTTTAATCCCGTATATCTACTTGCCCTTGCTAAATCCCATTCACTAAGGATAAAATGTGCATATGCCTCAAAATTTTCTACATGTTTCTCAATAAATTCTTTATTATATAGGTCCTCCTTAATTATCACATAAGCCATCCCATTTAATAAAGCAACATTACTTCCTGGTCTAAGAGGTAGATATATATTTGCTTTCTCTGCAAAGAATATCCGTCTTGGGTCTGCTACAATACATTTTGCCCCTACAGATAGAGCCTTTATAATCTTTTGAGCAACTATTGGATGGGCTTCAAAGGAGTTTGTCCCTATTAAAAAGAGGAGTTCTGCGTTTAAAATTTCATCAAAATTTACACAAGCTGCACCAGTTCCAACCGTGGCCGCAAGACCTGCGACCGAGGGAGCGTGTCAGACACGCGCAGGATTATCCACATTATTAGTTTTAAAAATACCTCTTGCTATCTTTTGCATCAAATAGTTTTCTTCATTACTTGTCCTTGCTGAACAGAGAAACCCTAAAGCCTGTGGTCCGTATTTATCTTTGATTCTTATCAAGTTTTCAGCCACATATTCTAATGCCAAATCCCAGGATACTTCTCTAAATTCTTCAGTAATACTCTTTCTAATGAGTGGTTTCGTTAACCTCTCAGGACTATTATAATATTCAAAACCAAACATTCCTTTAACACATAAATAACCATAGTTAGGGGGCAAATTTCTTCCTGTTATCTCTAATATGGTCCCATTTTTTACCCAAACTGTTATATTACAGCCAGTTCCACAATAACTACAACAGGACTTTATCTCTTTTACTTCTTTCCTATTATATGGCACAAGCAAGGGTTTCTTATTGAGCGCACCCGTTGGGCAGATATCCACGCAGGCTCCACAATTAACACAATTCTCTGTAAATCTAAAGGTTATATATTCCGTTGGCTTACCCTTATTAACCACTCTAAAAAAAATTGCAGAATAAGGACAAATTCTTACACAGCGCTCGCAGGCTATACACTTATTTATGTCAACCTCAATTAAAGGATGCGTTTTAATAATGGGATATTTTATCTTTTTCTTAGCCCTGGAAACACTAACATCTTCTTTTATAATCACTTCACGAAATTGACACTTGTGTATGCCCAAACATCCACATCTAAGACATCTATTAGCCTCTTTTATAGCCTCCTCTGGACTTAACCCTATTAAAACTTCCTTAAAGTCTTTTATCCTCTCCACAGGATCTCTTTCTTTTAATTGAGCTCTTTCTTCTTGCACAAATAAATCAAGAAAGTTAGAATCAAACTCATCAGCCCTTTTTCCCCTTGAAAAATCATACTTCACTGTTATTTGTGCCTTATCTGGGGACCTACCTTCTAAATAAGCAGCAATACTTGAAGCTACCTTTCTTCCAGAGGCTACAGCTTGGATAACAGTTTTTGTTCCAGTTAAAAAATCACCACCTGCAAAAATACCCTCAATATTGGTTTGCAAAGTTTGAGGATTAACTTTCAATATTCCTTCTGGAGTTACCTCTAATGTTGCCTCCAATTCTCCATACTCAGTAAAATCTCTAACTGGCTCTTCTCCCCAGGCTCTAAAAACATGGTCAAAGGTCTCTTCAAAAGCGGTCTCCACAAGCGGTTTTATTTCTTTCTTTCCTGTCAAGGTTGTCCTAACTAAGGTAAGACGATAGTCCCCATCGCCTTTTATTAACTGCCATGGACCCGTAACATACACAAACTTTACTCCCTCTCTTTCTGCATAGCCTATCTCTCTTAATGGAACAGATACCTCCATCCGTGAACGGGGGTAATAAATGATCACTTCTGACCCAAGCCTTCTTAAAACTCGTGAAAGCTCAACTGCAGTATAACTACAACCAAGTATCGCACATTTTTTCTTCTGATATAAAGTAAGATTTATTTCTCCTTTGTTAAATTTTATTAAAAATTCAAGCCCACTTTCTGCTAATTCTTCACCACCAAAACCAAAATATTTCTCTTTTCTTGCCCCTACGGCAAGAAATATAGCTTGGAACCCTTCATTTTTCAAATCTTTAAGGGTAAAATCCTTACCCCAAACTTTTCCCCCAAGAAAATTAATCCCCATTTTAAAGATGTTTTCAATTTCCTTTTGAAGTACCTCCCGGGGAAGCTTAAAGGTGGGAATTCCGTACCTTAATAATCCGCCAGGTTCCCTCTCTTTATCAAAAATGGTAACCTCATAACCTTTTAGCCTTAAAAAATAAGCACAACTCAATCCAGCAGGACCTGCTCCGATTACTGCTACTTTTTTCCCATTTAATTCCGGTAAATCTACTGGCAACTCACCATGCTCATAGCAATGATCCGCAACAAATCTTTTCAAATTATTTATCGCAACTGCCTGATCAACCAAGGTTCTTCTACAGACAGGCTCACAAAATCTTGGGCAGACTCTTCCTACTGTGGCAGGAAGAGGCAATTTTTCTTTGATCAAAGCTAAGGATGCCTTAAAATCTCCCTTGGCTATAAAGCCTATGTAACCTTGAATATTTAATCCACCAGGACAGGGGGTATGACAAGGTGCTTTACAGTCCCCATAATGATTAGCTATTAAATTGTCTAAAATCCTTTTTCTTATCTCTTTTACTTCCTTTGCCTGTGTATCTACAGAGATTTCCCTCTCAATTATATATTCACAGCTTCTAACAATTCCCTCTCCTTCTATCTTAACCACACAAATTCCACAGGGATGTGAAGGTGAGCTAATTCCTGGTAAATAACATAATGTAGGAATATAGATACCAGCTTTACTTGCTGCATCAATTAGTTTTGTGCCCTTTTCTACTAAAAGCTCTTGTTTATCAATCGTAACTTTTATCATCTATAGAATACCCCTTTCTAAAAAATGTTCGAGTATACTTATAGTTCTAACCAGGATTCAGAAAAAATGGTTTGCCCTGTTAAAACTTTTACGGTTTTATAAATTTCAAGTTCCTTGGGAGAGAGACTTTTAGGGTCAGGCTCATTACCATCCATCATACTATGAACTAAAGCTACCCATTCAGGATGTTTCCCTTTGGCAATCTCTACTAATTCTTTATCATAAACATCCACTATGGCGCTATATACATTGTATTTCATTAACATCATAAGCAATACACGGTTTAAATAAGGTCTAAGATGTGTAGCTACTCCATTAGAAACATTGGAAAGTCCGACTATGCTTTTTGCCCCTGGGGCTATATCTTGAAGCATAGAAAGGAAAATAAGAGATTCTTGCAATTGATCAGCTCCAAGGGTAATAGGAGTTATAATTGGATCAACCCAAATTTTTTCATTGGGTATACCATATTCATTCAACTTCATGATTAAATCTACAGCTAAAGAGGCTCTTTCATTGGCATCTCTTGGCAAACCCTCAAGTCCCCAGAGCAAGGCAACTACATCACAACCCTTTTCGGCAGCAAAGGGACCTAATTTTTCTAATCTTTCAGGTTGAATTGATATAGAATTTATAAGCATCTTTTCAGGCTTTTTTGAAGCATTCACCCCTGCTATCATCGCCTCTGGATTTGTGGTATCCAATGAAAGTGGAGTATCTACTACTTCCTCTACTATTTTTACTATCCAACTTGCTAAATCTGGACCATCCTTTTTAGCAGGACCTATATTTAAATCTAAATAATCTGCACCTAAGGCAGTTTCCTCTTTTGCCATCTCTTGAATAGGAAGAGGATTGCGTTCTTTCATAGCCTGACCTGTTCTTTTCCCCATAATATTTATACTTTCTGCTACACAAACCACTACTTGTGCCATTGTCTTCCCTCCTTTACAGTTTAAATTTTATGAAGCTTTTTTTAATTCCTGTAATTCTGCATAGGTCTTTTTAAGAAGTGCTGGCAATCCACTCGCCTCTCTTGGACCAACAATTATTTCCCAACCAGGTAATTCCTCCTCTAATTCACCTTTTATGCCTGCCAAATATCCAGGAATTTCTAATTTCCTATGCTTTATTTTATTCTCAATTCCACATTTCTTTACAAACTCAGCAATGCTATCTGCACCAAATTTTCCTGCTGCCCATGCAGTTAATACTGAGAGCCCATCCGTATTTTTTATTAATAACCAAGTAGGCACTCTACTTCCCTCTATTTCACCATTTACAATAAAATAGGTGAGAGCAAAATTACAGGTTATTACTACAGGAGAATATTCATCAGGTCCATTTACTGGATAAATTCCCTCTTCAACAACGAGAGGTTTTTGAGGATCGGTAAAGATATTCATCCTTTCAACTAATAGATTAAAAAGACTTTCTGCCTTTAAGTCTGAAAGTATAATTACACTGGCATATTTTGCTACTAAGAGCCCTGCGATGGCACTTTCAAGTAAATAATCCTCCGTGTATCTATATGGAAAAGTTAGAACGGGAAACCCAAAGGGCTTAAATCTTTTTTTAATAGCTGACCTTCTTATAATTACTAAGTCTTCAAAAAGCTCCCTTATACTCAAGGCCCCTGAGTCTAATACCAAATCTCTTAGACCACTCTGCATAGCCTTTTCAGATAACTCAACAAGATTATCTAAGGACTTTCCCGCCAAGGCAAGGGGAACATTTTTTTCTTTGGCGAGTTTAATCATTTCCTCTATATTCTCTAAACTTGCTCCATATAGTAAGGGTTTAAACTCCCCGCATATTTCAAGTGCCTTTTCCAATGCCTGAACCTTAGCAGATAAGATCAAGGCAAGATGAGGTAGCTCTTCTCTTACTCTTTTCACTAAATGCAAAAACTTATCTCCATCTTGAGATCCTTCTATAAATAATACCTCTGGCTGTAGTTTTATACCTACCCTATCCCAGACTAATTTTTTATATAATTCAATCCTTCTTGTAATTTCCGCCTCATCCATATTTACATTAATATATGTTCCCAATAAAGGTGGATTTTCAAAACGCTTTTCATGCCTAAACAGAACTGTTTCTCCACCTAAGGAATATATGTATTCACCCCCTCCAAGCTTTACAGTTCTTATAGGAGGTGCTGTTGCTTCCGCTATCTCTTCCACAACCTTCGGGTCTACATATGGACAAGCAGTAATTTCTGCTTGTCCTGCTGCTACTTTCATAGCAAAAGCCATACAGGTAGGAAATCCGCATTCTTTACAATTCTTTTTTGGTAGTTTTCCTAAAATTTGAATGCCCGTAAGTCCCATAGAAGCTTTCCTCCTTCTAAAATTTTATACAAGAGGCGGCAGTTTTAAAACGGGATGTCCAACCTTTTCTATCCAACCTCTAACCTCTTCTTCTGTGGTTGCTACAGTTTCATCAGCAATCTTGTCTATTAAATCTGGCACCCCTAACTCTTCTGCTCTCTTCTGTAACTTATCTCTAAGTTCTTCCTTTAACATCTTAGGCATCCACACAACTCTTAAAAGCCCTCCCTCAGCTGATAAAAACTTGGGAGATGTTATATAATGCTTTGAGACTCCCATAAATCCTGGTGTCACTTGTCCTCCTCCAACCATCCCTGCCAAGGTAGAAAATTTCATACCCGTTGGGGTCATACCCATATAATCTCTATTCACTATCATAATACCATTTACAGAGGGAAGTAAGGCTGCAATCCCTTCCATACATCCACATACTGTCATAGGGTCAATTAAAATACTGTATAAGCTAACCCTTTCCAC
>JBKBTC010000035.1:0-6488 GCA_046291435.1 Caldimicrobium sp.
AGGGATTGAGACCAAGAGGTAAAATTGGGGCAGCCTTTGGTTCCTATGGATGGAGTGGTGAATCAGTAAAAGTTTTACAACAATATTTACAAGAGATTCAAGCTGAAATAGTTTCTGAAGGTATAAGGACAAAATATGTCCCTGATAAAAAGATATTGGAAGATTGTGTAGAATTAGGAAGGAAGGTTGCTAAAAGAGTTAAAGAGGTCTGCTCTGCCTAAAGAAGAGTTATATCTTAAGAAAGAGATTTGGGCTATTTTAGAGAAAACTGGGCTTGAGGATCTATCTCAAGCCCTAAGCCCTTATCCTCCATCAAAGAGAATTAGTTATCTTATAGGAGCCTTCTTGCATCCCCAGGAAGAAGTTCGTTGGAAAGCCATTTTTGCTTTTGGTCTAAGTGTTTCACAGTTAGCAGAGGGTGACTTGGAAAAGGCAAGGATTGTGATTAGAAGGTTGATGTGGATGTTAAATGAGGAATCTGGAGGTATGGCTTGGGGAGTAGGGGAAGCTTTTGCTGAGGCTCTCTATAACTCAGAGACATTAAATAAAGAATATCTTCAAATATATGTCTCCTACATCTGGCCAGAAGGCAATTATTTAGAATTTCCTCCTGCTCAAAGAGGTGTTATTTGGGGCGTAGGAAGACTTGCCCAAAAATATAGAGAAGATTTATTAAAAATTTCTGCGCATAACTATTTGATTTACCATTTTACTTCTTTAGACCCAATGGTAGTCTTTCTTTCTCTTTGGAGTTTTTCCTTCTTTAGAGAAGTGATCACCGTTGAGAGAGAGCTAATTTCTCAGGCTTTTCAATTTATAGAAGAGAAAAACACCGCTCCTCTATTCTTTGATGGAAAGGAGATAAAAACTTGGACAGTTTCTCATCTAAAGAAACTTTATAACTTCGTTTATTCCCGCGTAGGTTAAAGCCTGTGTCTACCAGAAATCCGGAATTCTTTCGCAGGCTAAAGCCTGCGGTAATCAAAATTTTAAATCTTAGAAGGGCAATAACTTTACAAATCTTTGGGAAAGATTAAAATAGGGGCATGCAAAGGATTATAAAAGCCTTGGGGCTTGTATTTGGTGATATTGGTACAAGCCCTATCTACACATTAACAGTAGTTTTTCTCTTTATTCCTGTAACTAAAGAAAATGTTTTAGGGGTTTTATCTATAATTTTTTGGAGCTTGGTAATTATCCCTACACTTCAATACACGGTCCTTGCTATGAGCTTAAGTTTAAGAGGAGAAGGTGGTACTCTTATTCTCTCAGAAATCTTGCGGGGCTATTTAAAGGATAAAGGAAAAACTCTGCGTATAGTTAATTTTATTACCTTTATTGGGATTTCTTTACTTATGGGAGATGGAGTTATTACACCAGCTATTAGTATATTAAGTGCGGTAGAAGGAATTGCTCTTATACCAAAGCTTCCGCCTCTTTCAGAGTCTCATATAGTATTAATTAGTATTTTTATTGCTACCTTGCTATTTGCCTTTCAAGCCAAGGGGACAGAGAAAGTTTCAGCTACCTTTGGACCTATAATGTGTTTATGGTTTTCTACTCTCTTTGCCTTTGGACTTTTTAATATTCTAAAAGTGCCAGGGGTTTTAGAGGCTATTAATCCACTATATGCAATAGATTTTTTACGGGTAAATGGTATTAAAGGTTATTTGATCTTGGGAGAGACTATATTGTGTATAACTGGAGCTGAGGCAATGTATGCTGATATCGGGCATTTGGGAGCAACTCCTATTAAAAAAGCTTGGAGATTAGTTTTTATCGCTCTTGCAACCAATTATTTAGGACAGGGTGCCTTTCTATTACAAAATCCTCACACAAAGTTTGTTCTCTTTGAAATGATTTTAAAAACTGCTCCTTATTTTTACATTCCCTTTGTTCTTTTAGCACTAACTGCTACAGTAATAGCCTCACAAGCTGTAATAAGTGCTATGTTTAGTTTAGTCTATCAAGCCATATCTGCAAGACTTTTCCCTATATTGAAAGTTAAATATACTTCAGCAGAGCTAAGTTCTCAAATTTACATTGGAACAGTAAATTTTTTGTTATTTATAGCAGTTTGTTATATCATGTATCTTTTCGGTAGTTCTTCAAAATTAGCGGCAGCATATGGGCTTGCAGTAGCAGGAGATATGACAATTACAGGTATTTTCCTTATTCTTATTTTTCTTTTAAAGAAAAAGTATAAATTTTTCCTTTTAGCCATCTTTACAGCTTCCATTACTTTTATATACTTTACTGCTACATGGTTTAAATTTCCCCATGGTGGATATTGGTCCATAATTTTAGCAACATTCCCTTTTTTTATTATCTTACTTTATACTCAAGGGCAAAGTAAGCTTTATAGAAGTATGAAATTTTTACCTCAAGAAGAATTTATTCATAAATTCCGCAGGGTCTATGCTACCCATCCTAAAATTCCAGGCACGGCTTTATTTTTTGTAAGAGATATTTCTAAATTCCCTCCCTATGTAATTGAAACCCTATTCTTTCATGGAATAATTTATGAGGAGAATATCTTTGTTTCACTAATTAGGAAAAATGAACCCTACGGAATCACTACAAGTTTTTTGGAAGAATTATGTCCTGGTGCTAAGGTTTTAGAAATAGCCTATGGGTATATGGAAATTTTAAAGGTAGAAGATATTTTAAGGGAGCAGAATATTGATGAAAGAGCTATTTTCTATGGTCTTGAAGATATAGAAACGAAGCATCCTCTATGGAAACTATATGCGATGATTAAACAGTTGAGCCCTCATTATATTAAATTTTTAGACCTTCCTATTACTAAACTTCATGGAGTTATTACCAGGGTGGAAATATAGTTTACTAAAACTGTAGGCTAAAGGTTTTAGCTTCTTAATTGATGAAATTTCTAAAGAGGAGATTTTTAAGCTGTGAAGAAGTTTTGGTAGCGAATAATTCTTAGGTAAGCGCGGTTTATTGCTGAGTTTTTGGTTAGTGATATAATTTGAAGCTTAGGATATCTTAAGTTGATTTTTAAAGGAGGATAAAAGATGGAGCATGTTTTTGATAAGATACCCTTTGAGGAAAAAATTGAAATAGATAATTTTGCTATGGAATATATAGAATTTCTCTCTGAAGTTAAAACTGAGAGGGAGAGTGTTGAATTTTTTCAAAGTGAGTTAGAAAAGCAGGGTTTTAAAGAGGGTGCAAAAGAAAAAGGGTTTTTTAAGTATAAAGATAAATTTTTAGCCTGCTGGAGAGAGGGGGAGAAACCTTTAAATGAGGGACTAAAGAT
Organism: Caldimicrobium sp.; assembly: GCA_046291435.1. GTDB lineage: Bacteria > Desulfobacterota > Thermodesulfobacteria > Thermodesulfobacteriales > Thermodesulfobacteriaceae > Caldimicrobium. The sequence goes on from JBKBTC010000035.1 coordinate 3,281, forward strand.
TATAGTTAGTCATATAGATACACCTCGCTTAGATTTAAAATTACATCCCCTTTTTGAAGAGATGGAACTTGCCTTTTTGAAAACGCATTATTATGGTGGAATAAAAAAGTACCATTGGGTTGCCTTGCCCTTGGCTTTACATGGAATAGTAGTAAAAAAGACTGGAGAAAAAATTAACTTAGTGTTAGGAGAGAAAGAGGGGGAGCCTTTATTTACCATTTGTGATTTATTACCTCACCTTTCTCGCAAAAAACAAGAGGAAAAAAAATTAGGAGAAGCAATTCTTGCTGAAAATTTAAATATTTTAGTGGGGGGAATCCCTATAGAAAAAGCAAGTAAAGGGAAAAAAGAAGAAAAAGAAAGAGTAAAAAAGACAATTTTGAAACTTCTTGAAGAAACCTTTGGCATTAAAGAAGAAGACTTTTTTTCAGCAGAAATTGCAGCTGTTCCTGCTGGGAGAGCAAGATTTGTTGGATTAGACCGAGCTTTTATAGGTGGCTATGGGCAGGATGATAGAATATGTGCTTATACAAGTTTTAAAGCTATGCTTTCCGTAGAAAAACCTAAATTTACTACCTTGGTAATTTTTATGGATAGGGAGGAGATAGGCTCAGAAGGTAATACCAGTGCCAAAAGTAGAATTTTTGAAGCTTTGATCTATGATTTGCTAAAAAAGCATAAACTATCCTCAACTCCTGACAGATTTTTTGGGGTAATGACTCGCACCAAAGCCCTCTCTGCAGATGTAACTGCAGGGATTGATCCCAATTACATGGAGGTCCACGATAAATTAAATGATGCAAAGATGGGGTATGGGGTAGTATTAACGAGATATACAGGGCATGGTGGTAAATATATGGCAAATGAGGCTCATGCAGAATATGTTGCTTATTTGAGAGATATTTTTGAAAAACATGGGGTTATCTATCAAGTTGCTTCCATGGGTAAGGTAGATGAAGGAGGAGGGGGGACTGTTTCTAAATATTTTGCCTCCTATGGCATGGATGTAATTGATATTGGACCACCTCTTTTGTCAATGCATTCACCCTTTGAAGTAGCGCATAAGGGTGACCTCTATATGACTTTTAAAGCCTTTAAATCCTTTTTAAGTAGTTAATGAAAAGATGGTACTTAAGGAAGGGAACTATGTGATTCTCTATGGCAGTGAGAAAAAATATCTTCTCCCTATAAAAGAAGGTCTTTTTCACACCCATAAAGGTTCCATTAATCTCTCAGAGTTAAAAAATAAAACCTATGGAGATAGGATTCTTTCCTCCACAGGGGAGCCTTTTTTTATTTTAAAACCTACCCTTTATGATTTCATAATGAAGCTAAAAAGGATAACTCAAATTATTTATCCTAAGGATTTAGGTTATATTATTCTTAAATTAGGGGTAGCTGAGGGCAAGAGATATATAGAGTGTGGTTCAGGCTCTGGTGCCTTAACTTGTATTTTAGCCTTTTTAGTAGGTGAAGGAGGACAAGTTATTTCCTATGAAAGGGAGGAGAAGTTTCTTCAGGTAGCCAAAGAAAATGTTAAAAGATTAGGGCTTGAATCAAGAGTTGTTTTTAAACTTAAGGAAATAAAGGATACCTTTGATGAAAAAGATGTGGATGGAATATTTATAGATACTCGCAAACCCTGGGAAATTTTAGGTGCGGCTTATAATGCCCTAAAAGGCGGACATCCTTTGGGAATATTAGTTCCTACCGCAAATCAAGTAAGTGAAACCTTAAGAGGTCTAAAAGAATTACCCTTCGTAGACTTAGAAGTAGTGGAAATTTTACTTAGGAAATATAAAATAAACCCCGAGAGATTAAGACCTGAAGATCAAATGGTTGGTCATACAGGATATCTTATCTTTGCTAAAAAGGTCTTATAAAGGTTTTTTTATGAGAATAAATCTTCAGTTTATAGAAATTCCACCTTTTGAAAAGAAATTTGTAGAAATCCTCAAAAGAAAAATTCACTCTGTTTTTAAACTTTTAAAGAGAAATAAGAGAGAGTTTTCTTTAATTTTTACAAAAGATAAAATTATTCAATCTTACAATTGGCAATTTCTTAAGAGAAATTATCCTACCAATGTTCTTGCCTTTTCTGGAGAGGGCGATTATTTAGGAGATGTAATTATTTCCTTAGAGAGAGCCAAAAATGAAGCCCTTATTTATAACCTACCCTATGAGGATTATCTTTTACTTCTTATCGTCCACGGAATATTACATCTATATGGTTATGACCATGAAAAGGGTACCTATGCCCCGTGGCTAATGTTAAAAAATGAAATAAAATTAATGGAAAAAATTGCAGATGATAAAGAAGCCATACTTAACTTTTTAAAAAGGAGGGAGTATATGCCTGCTAAATTAGCGGTAAATGTTGACCATGTTGCCACTGTTAGAGAAGCTCGTAAAGTTGATTATCCAGATCCGGTGCATGCAGCTGTTTTAGCTGAATTAGGAGGGGCTGATGGTATTGTAGTTCATCTTAGACTTGATAGAAGACATATAAAGGAAAGAGATGTGCAAATCATTAGAGAAATAATTAAAACAAAATTAATATTAGAGATGGCTATAGATGAGGAACTTATTAAATTTGCTAAGAAAATAAAGCCCTATCAAGTAACTCTTGTGCCTGAAAGGACAGAGGAAATAACTACAGAGGGTGGAATGGAGCTACAAGGAAGAGTAGAAGAAGTTAAAAAAGTTGTAGGGGAACTGAATAAAGTAGGGATTAAAGTAAGTTTGTTTTTAAATCCAGACCCTAAAACCTTAGAACTTGGAAGAAAAACAGGAGCCCAAATTGTGGAATTACACACTGGAGCCTTTGCAGAGGCAAAAACGGAAAAGGAAAGATTAAAAGAATTAGAAAGATTGGAACAATCTGCACATTTGGCAAAGGAACTTGGTTTTATCGTACATGCTGGACATGGGCTTAATTATGAAAACATAGGTCCAGTTGCAGGTATACCTGAAATTGAGGAATTTAGTATAGGACATAGTATTGTCAGTAGAGCTATAATGATTGGTATGAAGGAGGCTGTACGAGAAATGAAAGAACTTATTCTTAGAGCAAGGAGTTAAGATTATGCCCATAATTACCCTTATCGTAGGACCTTTGCAGGTATGTTGTTATATTTATTATGATAAACAAACTAATGAAGGTATAGTAATAGACCCAGGGGATGCAGATCCAAGGATCCTTCAAAAA
>JBKBTC010000035.1:6585-12098 GCA_046291435.1 Caldimicrobium sp.
AAATAGAAAGCTACCAAATTAAAATAAAATATATAATTGGTACTCATGGGCATCCTGATCATATTCTTGGAGTAGACTATCTAAGAAATCAATTAAAGGCTCCTTTTTTATTGCATAGAGAGGATCACAAATTTTTTCAAAAGCCAGAAAATTTTACTACTTTTAAGTTATGGGGATTTCCTGAAAACCCAAAAGCAGATGCTTTTTTAGAAGAGGGGCAAGTTTTAACCTTGGGAGAAAGTTCTTTGGTAGTAATTCATACACCTGGGCATTCTCCTGGGTCCCTCTGTCTTTGGAACAAAGATGAGAAAATTCTTTTTACAGGAGATACTCTTTTTGTTGAGGGAATCGGAAGAGCGGACCTTCCTGGTGGCAATTATAAACTTATGATGAAATCCATAAAGGAAAAAATCTTAACCTTGCCTAAGGACACTGTAATTTATCCTGGACATGATTATGGACCGAGACCAACTTCTACCTTGGAAGAGGAAATAAAATTCAATCCCTTTTTGCAGGAAGACTAAATTTTTCCTATACCAGAATAACTGAAACCAAGTTTTTTGACAATTTCTGGTTCATAAATATTTCTCATGTCAATCAGCACTGGTGTCTTCATAAGATTTTTGATTTTAGCTAAATCTAAAAATCTAAATTCATTCCATTCAGTAAGTATAACCATAGCATGAGCATTTTTGACAGCCTCCTCTGGAGAAGCGGAGCATTCAATGGGAAGATCACCTATAGCGTTTTTAAATTCCTTCATAGCTACAGGGTCGTAAACTTTAATTTTTGCTCCCCTTTCTACAAGCTTTGGGACAACCGTTAAAGAGGGGCTTTCTCGCACATCACTGGTATTCGGTTTAAAAGAAAGCCCAAGGATAGCTATCACCTTGTCCTTTAAGTCTCCTAAGAAATTTTCTAATTTGGAAATAACTTTTAGCTTTTGTTTTTCATTTACCTCTACTACTGCCTCTAAGATTTTAAAAGGAGAGCTTACTTGTCTTCCTTGAACAATTAAGGCTTTTACATCCTTAGGGAAACAGGATCCACCAAAGCCAGGACCAGGATTCAGAAACTTTGGTCCTATGCGAGGATCTAACCCCATTCCCTTAGCAACTACTGTTACATCGGCTCCCACTTTTTCACAGAAATTGGCAATTTCATTAATGAAAGTAATTTTAGTAGCTAAGAAGGCATTAGAGGCATATTTGATAAGCTCTGCAGTTTCTAAATTAGTTATAATAAAAGGCGTTTCTGCTAAATAAAGAGGTCTGTAGATATCTTTAATGATAGCTATAGCATAGGCACTTTCACCGCCAATAATGACTCTATCAGGATGCATAAAGTCTTCAACAGCATTTCCTTCACGCAGAAATTCAGGATTAGAAATAACATCTATTTCAGCTTCTGTTTTTTTATGCTTATTTATTAGCTCTTTAATCCATCTATTGGTGCCTACAGGGACTGTACTTTTAGTTACAATTACTTTATACTCGTCAATGACATTGGCAAGTTTTAACGCTACATCTTTTATTTGTGAGAGATCTGCTGATCCATCAGGAAGAGAGGGTGTGCCAACGCATATAAAGATAACTAAAGAATTCTTTACAGCTTTGGCAAAATCTGTAGTAAAATTAAGCCTTCCTGCTTTGTAGTTCCTTTTAACCAGTTCTTCTAATCCAGGCTCATAAAAGGGGATCTCCCCCTTTTTTAAACTTTTTATCTTTTCTTCATCAATATCTACGCAAGTTACCTTCATACCAAAATCAGCAAGCCCAGCACCAGAAACTAAACCTACATATCCTGTGCCGATTACAGAGATGTTCATATTCAAAAACTTACATATTAGGATTTTTTCATATTTAGGATTTTTTTGAGCTCTTTGCTTGAGCTGTGTATTGTTTGGTTGAGCTTTTGGTTGTTTTACTTTTATTAGATGGCTTCTTAGCTAAGACAATCTTAGAATTAGACTTCCTACTTTTAGCAAGAGTAGATGTCTTTTTTTTAGAGCTGTTATAAGCATAAGTTTTCTTTATACTTTGTTTTTTCGATTCTTTATAGTATGAAATAGGTTTTGCGCTGGCTGGTAAGTTAAGATTGATGGCAGTATTTACAATTACAGGTGGAGTCTTTCTTTCTAAAACTAATTCAGAAAATTTGATAAGTTTTTTGGTATCTTCCCAAAGGGAATCTCTATAAGGAGCTCCTAAAAGAGAAGTAACTACAATACGGTCTTTTATTTGTGCTACATTTACTAAGCAATGTTTTGAAATACGAGTATACCCAGTTTTTCCTCCAATAATTTCTTCTTTGAGCTCCTCTTCAAACAATAACTTGTTAGTATTTTTAATAACAAAGGTCCTTCCCTGTTGAGAAGTAATAACTTTTACAGGCATATTAATAATTTCTTTAATTAAAGGATATTTAAGCGCTTCATAGAGTAAAAGTGCTACTTCATAAGCTGTAGTATATTGACCTTGAGCTGGTAAACCTGAAGCTGTAACAAAATGGGAATTTTTAAAACCTAAGGCATAAGCTTTTTGATTCATTAAATCTGCAAATTTTTGTTCATCTCCAGCCACAGCTTCTGCTAAAGCTACAGCTGCTTGATTGGAAGATTTAATTAACATAAGATGTAATAAATCACTGACCGTGTAAATCTCTCCTTCATATAAATGGGGAGGAGTTGAAGGTGTATCTTCTGCAGTCTTAGAAATTCTAATTTTTTGATGAAGAGGCAGTCTATCTAACACAACCATAGCTGTGAGTAATTTTACTGTGCTTGCAGGTGGAATTTTAATATTGGGATTTTTGGCATATAAAATTTGTCCTGTTAACCCATCCAGTGCCACACCTGCAATAGAATTAATATTTTCATAGTATTCTTGGGCTTTTACAGCTGATATAGAAAAATATATAAAAGAAATTATAATAAAAAAAATGGTTCTCTTTTTCATGACTCACCTCTGGGGAAATTTTTGATATTCACAATATAATAGAAAAATTTAGAAAGTCAAAGGTAAGATTATATAAATTCTAAAAGGATAAGGGGCAAAAATTGTCTATAATAAGGAATAATTATCTAAAATTACAATTTTTGGAATTTTAATTTGGTTAAAACTTCATTAAAATAGATGTGAATGAAAAATAAAGAAGTTGCAGAAATTTTTAGAAAGACCGCTCAACTTTTAGAAATAAAAGGAGATAATCCATACAGGATTAGAGCCTATGAAAGAGCAGCTCAAACCATAGAATCCTTAACCAGAGATGTGGAAGACTTAGCCAAAGAAGGAAAATTAGAAAAACTGCCTGGAATTGGTGCAGATTTAGCCTCTAAAATTAAGGAAATATTAAGAACTGGGACCCTTTCTCTTTATGAAGAGCTTAAAAAAGAAATTCCTCCAATCCTTTTATCTTTCCTTGAAATCCCCGGTTTAGGACCAAAGAAAGTGAAGGTTATTTATGAAAGATTTGGGATTACCTCCTTAGAAGAATTGGAAAAAGCTTGTCTTCAACATAAGATTGCTAAGCTTCCTGGCTTTGGCTTTAAAACGGAGGAAAATATTTTGAAAGGAATAAAGCTTTTTCGTGAGAAAACTGGAAGAAGACCCTTGGGTGAAGTATTACCCTTAGCTGAGGAGGTAGTTAATCTTATTAAGAAGAAAGCCCCACTTATAGATATTGCTATAGCTGGAAGTATTAGGAGGCGCAAAGAGACAGTAAAGGATATAGATGTGCTTATAACCTCTCAAAAACCTCAAGAAGTTATGAAAGTGGTAGTAGAACTCCCTTTAGTAGATGAAGTTATTGCCTTTGGTGAAACAAAAACCAGCGTGCGCCTAAAACCGGGTATTCAGATGGATGTGCGAGTAGTTGATCCAGAAAGTTGGGGAGCAGCTTTAGCCTATTTTACAGGTTCAAAAGCTCATAACATAAGAATTAGAGAATTAGCTTTAGAAAAAGGTTTAAAAATAAATGAATATGGAGTCTTCAGAGGAGAAGAAAGAATAGCAGGAAAAAATGAAGAGGAGGTCTATGCAATTCTTGGACTTCCTTTTATACCTCCAGAACTTAGAGAAGATAGAGGAGAGGTTGAAGCAGCACTTCAGGGGAAATTGCCCAAACTTGTTGAAGAAAAAGACATATTAGGTGATGGACATGTACATTCAAAATATAGTGATGGTTCCGCAAGCTTGGAAGAAATTATAGCTAAATCTGAAGCCCTGGGGCTGTCTTGGGTTGCAGTATGCGATCACTCTCAGGGATTAAAGGTTGCTGGAGGGCTTCCTGTGGAAGAGCTATTTAAAAAAAAGAAAAGAATTGAAGAACTGAATAAAAGGTCTAATAAGGTAAAGTTAATTTTCGGTGCAGAAGTGGATATACTTAATGATGGAAGCCTTGATTATCCCGATGAAGTCCTAAAGGAAGTAGACTTTGTTATTGCTGCCATACATACAGGATTTCAGCAAGAGGAAAAAATAATTACTCATCGCATAGTTTCAGCCTTAAAACATCCCTTAGTGCATGCCATTTCTCATCCCACAGGAAGAATCATAGGAGAGAGAGAACCCTATAGCGTAAACATGGAAGAAATGTTATATTTTGCTAAAGAATACGGAAAAGCCCTTGAAATAAACGCTTATTATAAAAGGCTTGATTTAAATGATATTTATGTAAAAGCTTGCAAGGAAATGGGAATTTCTTTAATCATAGGAACCGATGCTCATTTCATCGATCAAATGGAATATCTCAAGTTTGGAGTTCATGTAGCACGAAGGGGGTGGTGTGAAAAAATGAATCTTTTAAATTGTTTAGATTATGATAATTTTATAATGTGGCTTAAAAAAGTAAGAGGTAATTAAATTGCTATCCCTTCTTCAAGTTCCAGTAAAAAATTTTCTCAATGTAAGGCAAAGAAAAGTACTTTTAGTATCCCCTGAGATTACTTTTAAAGAACTAACGGAACTTTTAAAAAAGGAAGAGGAAAATTTTGCTATTTTTCAAAAAGAGGGGAAACCCATTGGGATAATAACAGAAAGAGATATAGTTCGAGCCTATCTTTATGGGTATCCCTTAGATAAACCAGCCTATGCTTTAGCAAAAAAGGAATTAGTGAAGATAAGTAATACTTCTGCGTTATTAGAGGCTTTTAATCTTATGACGGAAAATTATATAAGACGTATTATTGTAGTGAATGATAAAGGTGAATTTGAAGGGGTTTTAGCTCAACAAGATTTAATTTTATATTCCTCAGAAGAGCTCTTCAAAGGTGTAGGGCGCATAAGAGATCTTTTGGATTTGAAAAGCGAGCTCATTTATGCTTCTCTAAATGAAACCTTAAAAGAAGCATTAGAGAAAATGGGTAAATTTAATATTGGAGCTCTTCCCATTTTAGATGAGGATAGAAAACCTATCGGTATCATTACAGAAAAAGATTTAATTACTATCTGTGAGTGCGACCTAAGCAAGCCCTTACGAGAAATAGCTTTAAAAAAGGTTATTACTATTAAAGC
>JBKBTC010000036.1:0-12075 GCA_046291435.1 Caldimicrobium sp.
AATTTGCCCTTAATTTTAATCAGTAATCAGATTTTCAGCAAGAATTAAATCCTCAGGAAAGGTTATTTTAAAATTAAAAATAGAACCTTCTACTAATTTAACTCTATAACCGTAATGGTGAAGTAAAGAGCCTTCATCAGGAAAAATCTTACCTTCTTCAAGAGCTTTCTCCAAACATTCTTTTAAAATTTTAGCAGAAATTGCCTGTGGTGTTTGCACTTGAAATACCTTTCTTCTCTCGAGGGGTTCTTGAAGATAATCATTATCTCCTTTAATTAAAGCATCTCTCACAGGAAGAACAGGAACTACTCCTATTTCTTTTTCAGAAGCTGATATAATTTTACTTATAAGTTCTTGAGAAACAAGTGGTCTTACTGCGTCGTGTACAAGGAAGATTTTTGTTTCTATAGGTGCTTCTAATAAAGTTTTGTAAACTGTTTCTTGCCTCGTCTCTCCACCTACTACAATCTTGTAAATCTTCTTTAGGTTATATGATTTTATTATATCTTTTACATAATCTAAATAGGAAGAAGTTACTCCTAAGAGTATAAAGTTGCACAATGGATGTGTCTCAAAAGCAAGAATTGTTCTAATAAAAATAGGTATTCCCTTTAAAGGGTGGTATTGTTTAGGTAGCGAATTTTTAAATCTTTCTCCCTTTCCGGCGCAGGGGATGATTACAGTTATCATAGTATCCTTTAGCGTGTAAAGGTTTGATATAAATCCCTGTAAAGAGGGCAACTTTGAAGGATCTCCTTATGTTTCCCTTCGGCTAAGATCCTACCTTTTTCCATAACAACAATTTTATCTGCTCGCAAGATAGTAGAAAGTCTATGTGCAATAATAATCAAGGTTTGTTTGCCTTTCAGATTTTGCAAGGCAGTCTCTATAGCTTTTTCTGTTAGGGCATCAAGTTGACTTGTTGCCTCATCTAAAATGATTATGGGCGGTTTTTTAAGAAAAACCCTTGCTAAGGCTAATCTTTGCTTTTGACCTCCTGAAAGTGATAGCCCCTCATCCCCCAAAACTGTCTCAAAGCCCTTGGGTAAACTTAAAATAAAGTCTAAGGCTTGAGCTAATTTACAAGCTGAAACTACCTCCTCATAAGTGGCATCAGGCTTTGCAAGAATTAAATTTTCCCAAATAGATAAATTGAATAAAAATGGCTCCTGCCATACCATACCATAGAGATTTCTCAAGCTCTCTAACTCAAATTCTTTAAGCTCTATATCATCTAAAAAAATTTTTCCTTCCTTAGGGTCATAAAATCTGGGTAGTAGGGAGATAAGTGTGCTTTTTCCTGCTCCACTTGGACCAACAAGAGCTACCATTTGATTTACAGGAATAAATAAGTTAATTTTATAAAGCACTGGAGGTAAATTTTCTCCGTAAGAAAAGGTAACATCTTTAAAATATATTCCTTTTTTTGGAGGAAAGGCTTTTTGTGGACCTCCTTTTTCTTCTTCCAATTTTAATATTTCCTCAAGGCGAGCCCACGCTCCTTGAGCCTCTTTGAGCCCAGTATAAGCTCTGGAAAGTTTTCTTATGGGATTGTATATGAGAAGTATAGCTATAAGTACAGAAAAAAAAGCTCCAGGAGATAGACTTCCTTTAATAACTAAAATTCCTCCATAACTAAGTATAACTGCTCCGCCTATACCAGTCATTAAATCAACCAAACTTTTAGATGCCTCTCTATACTTGGTAACTTTTAAACTTAACCTATAAAAACGAGTAAGTTCCTTAGCAAAAAATTGTAAAAGTATTTCTTTTGAGCCTGCTAATTTTATTTCACGGATTCCCTGTAAAATTTCAGACATGCGATGAGTTAATTCTCCAGTGGAAGCTTGGGTGAGCTTTCTTGCCCTTCTTGTTTTACTGCCTAAGGTTTTAGTGCCATATACAATGATAGGAAGAGTAATTAAGGCAAGAAGTGTTAAGTCCCATCTTTGATAAAAAGCCACCCCAATTAGCACCATTACCGTTAAACTTTCTTTAATTAGAATTTGGGAGACCTCACCCAAGATAGGCTCAATTTGGGAGGTATCATTAATTACTTTAGAGATGGTTTGACCAGAGGCTTCTCCTGTAAGCCGTTTATAAGGTAGAGAGAGGCATTTTTTAAAAAGCTCAAGGCGAAGGCTATTAATCACTCCTATGGAAAGACTTTTCATAAAATAAGCTTGAAAAAGCGAAAAAAGACCATTTAAAGTAAAAATTATCACAATGTAAAAGGGAATAAACTTAAAATATTCATAGTGTTTCTCTACAAAGACAAAGTTAAATATTGGCTTTATTGACCAAGCAGCAAGTCCAGTTGAAAAGGAGGCTAAAAGAGAAAAAATTATGCCCCAAAAGAGGGGTCTAACATAAGAACGGACATACTTAAGGATCTCTTTAAGGAAATTAAAGGTATCACTTGCCAATTAATTATATTCCCTTAGCCATTTGATAGAGCCTATTTATTCTCTCTTCAATGGGAGGATGAGTAGAAAAGAGTTTAAAAAGGGATTTTCCTGAAAGGGGATTTACTATAAACATCTGGGCTTGCGCTGGATTAACATTCATAGGATACGCCTTATTCCATGCTTCGAGTTTTTCAAGAGCCTTAGCTAAGGCTATAGGATTTCTTATGGTTTTCGCTCCTGTTTCATCTGCTAAGTACTCCCTACTTCTACTTATAGCAAGCTGTATCAAGGTTGCAGCTATAGGAACAATTATAATGGCAACGAGAGTACCAATTAGAGCTATAGGGTTCATTCTATCTTTCTCACTATCTCCACCTCCAAAAACTAAAGCCCATTGAGCCATCTGGGAAAGGTAACTTATAGCACCAACGATAACAGCTGCAATGGTTGAGATTAGTATGTCTCTGTTCTTTATATGAGCAATTTCATGAGCGATAACTCCAGCTAATTCTTCTCTTGATAATAATCTTCTTAAACCAACAGTGACTGCTACCACACCATTCTCTGGGTTCCTGCCAGTGGCAAAGGCATTAGGTGTATCTGTGGGAATTATGTAAACCTGTGGTTTGGGAATTCCAGCACGTCTTGCCACTTCCTCAACGATAGCATGAAGCTCTGGATCTTCTTCCTTACTAATGGGGTGAGCACCACTCATGGCAATAACTATTTTATGTGAAAAGAAATAGGCAAAAAGGTTCATAGCTAAGGCTAATATTAAGGCAATGGTTGCTCCTCCCTTTCCCCCTAAAAGGGAGCCAACAAATATGAATAATATGGTAAGTAATGCTAAGAAAAAGAATGTTTTAAGGGTATTAATCATACTACCCCCCCTTTTTCATTATTCTTTCTTCTTCAAAAATATAATAAGATTAAAGTGAATTTTCAAGTCTTTGTGCTTCTTCGTGTTGTTTTAAATTTTGAAATGTTAAACCCATTAAGCGAGGAAATAAAAATTGCGCAAGCTGAAGTCTTGTGCCTACCGAATTTTTGGGCAACTTAAAAATTGCCCCTACAAAAATTTCTGGACGTATATTCATAGGTCCCTACAAAATATTTTGGGCGACTCACAAACCGCCCCTAAAAAAGGGTTAGAAATTTCCTACTTCTTGGCACTATAAAAATTATAACTTAGGGTTTTATAATATTCCTGCAGAGGGGCAAAGGAGAAGGGTTTTATCCTTAGGCGTTTAATACTACAAACCATTGCTCGAGCTCCAGCAATGGTTGTAGCATAGGGGATATCAAGCTCCATGGCGTAGCGCCTGATAAGATATGCGTCTAACTTGCTAAATTTCCCCTTAGCGGTATTTATCATTAGGGCGATTTCTTTATTTTTTATGAAATCTAATATGTTTGGTCTTGGCCCTTCAGAAATTTTAGGAACCACTTTCACTTTAATGCCAAGCTCTCGAAGGTATTGGGCTGTGCCAGTTGTTGCTAAAATTTCAAAACCCATTTCTTCAAGATTTTTTGCCACATTAACGATATTTGGTTTATCCTCATCTTTGACAGAAATAAAAACTTTCCCAGAAAGAGGGAGTCTCATACCAGAAGCAAATTGCGCCTTAGCAAAGGCAAGAGATGCTTCCCAATCAATTCCCATAACCTCTCCTGTTGATTTCATTTCCGGACCAAGCATAACATCAACCCCAGGAAATCTCTTAAAAGGAAAGACTACTTCCTTTACCGCATAGTATTTGGGAATAATTTCTTCAGTAAAACCTAATTCTTCTAAAGATTCACCTAACATAATCCATGTGGCAAGTTTAGCCAAGGGAACACCAATTGCTTTGGAGACAAAGGGAACAGTTCTTGAAGCCCTGGGATTTACTTCTAAAACATAAATTTCATCATCCTTTATGGCAAATTGTATGTTAATTAAACCCTTTACCTCAAGCTCTAAGGCAAGTTTTCTTGTAGCTTCCTTGATCTCTTCAATAGTTTTTTTAGTTAAATTCAAAGGAGGAAGAATACAAGCAGAGTCTCCCGAGTGTATTCCCGCCTCCTCAATATGTTCCATAATTCCTCCAATTATAACTCTCTCACCATCACATAGGGCATCCACATCAACCTCCGTGGCATCCTCTAAAAACTTATCAATTAAAACAGGATGGTTAGGATTTATTTCTACTGCGCTCTCTATATATCTCACTAATTCTTCTTCAGTGTAAACAATTTTCATAGCTCTTCCACCAAGTACATAAGAAGGTCTTATTAGAACAGGATACCCCAGAGAAGAAGCGACTTTTAGTGCTTCTTCCTTAGCGTAGGCAATTCCGGCTTTAGGTCTTCTTAGATTTAATTTTTGCAGGAGGGCTTCAAACTTTTCTCTATCCTCTGCTCTGTCAATGTTAAGAGGAGAGGTTCCTAAAATTTTTATCCCAGCCTTATATAGGGGCATACATAAATTAAGGGGGGTTTGCCCCCCGAACTGAACGATAACCCCCTCAGGGTTTTCCTCTTCATACACATTTAAAACATGTTCCAGAGTTAGAGGCTCAAAATAAAGCCTCGTTGACACATCGTAGTCTGTAGAGACTGTTTCAGGGTTTGAGTTTATCATTATGGCATCGTAGCCTCTTTCTCTAATAGCTTTAATAGCGTGAACACAACAATAATCAAACTCAATGCCCTGCCCAATTCTATTTGGTCCTCCTCCAATAATGATAATTTTTTTATTTTTACTTAATTTTGCCCTTCCCTCGTTTTCCTCTTCATAAGTAGAATAAAAATAAGGGGTATAGGCTTCAAACTCTGCTGAACAGGTATCAATTAACTTATAAGTAGATCTAACACCAAGTTGAAGCCGTCTTTTTCTCACCTCCATTTCAGAGGAGCCCGTCATATAGGCTATTTGATAATCAGTAAACCCAAACTGTTTTAGTTCCTTAAAATCCTCTGCGGACAATTCATCTAATTTTTTTCCTTTATAAACTTCACTCATATCATAAATCTCTTTTAGATGATAAAGGAACCATGGATCTATATAAGTATATTGATAAATCTCATCAATAGTAAAACCTGCTTTAAAAGCTTCTCTTATGTAAAAAATTCTTTGACTATTAGGTCTACTTAATTTTTCAATAATCTCTTCTTTGGATAAAACTATTCCTCTATCTGAAGGAGATTTGCCATCGGCACCAAAACCAAAGCGTCCAATTTCTAATCCTGCTATAGCTTTTTGTAGAGCCTCTTTAAAGGTGCGACCAATAGCCATAGTTTCACCTACAGACCGCATGGAAGTGGTAAGTTCATCCTGACATTCAGGAAACTTCTCAAAGGTAAAACGGGGTATTTTTACTACTACATAATCAATGGTGGGTTCAAAAGCAGCTTTCGTCTCACGAGTAATATCATTTGCTAATTCATCTAAGGTGTAACCTACAGCAAGTTTTGCTGCGATTTTTGCAATGGGATAACCTGTGGCTTTACTGGCAAGAGCTGAAGACCTGGAAACCCTTGGGTTCATTTCAATCACTACCATTTCACCATTTTTTGGATTAATAGCAAATTGAATATTAGAACCACCAGTCTCTACACCTATTTCACGAATAACTGCCTGAGCTGCACTTCTCATTCTTTGATATTCTCTATCTGTTAATGTTTGAGCAGGAGCAACGGTTATGGAATCACCAGTATGAACTCCCATAGGGTCAAAATTTTCAATAGAACATATTATTACAACATTGTCTTTGAAATCTCTCATAACCTCAAGCTCAAACTCTTTCCAACCAAGCACAGACTCCTCTAACATCACCTGATGAATTAAGGAAGCCTCAAGTCCAGCAGAAACTATTTCTCTTAACTCTTCATAATTATAGGCAATACCACCTCCGGTGCCCCCAAGAGTAAAACTTGGTCTAACTATGATAGGAAATCCAAGCTCAGAAGCCACTCTCTCTGCCTCAGATAAAGAATTAACAATAAAACTTTTGGGTACTTTGAGTCCTATATTTTCCATAGCCTTTCTAAAAAGTTCTCTACTTTCTGCCTTCTCTATAGCTTCAGCTTTAGCTCCTATGAGTTCAACTCTATACTTATCAAGGACGCCCTTTTTTGCTAAGGCAAAAGCCAAATTGAGACCTGTTTGCCCACCTAAGGTGGAAAGCAGTGCATCAGGTCTTTCCTCTTTAATTATGTATTCTAAAACCTCTGGAATTAGAGGCTCTACATAGGTTCTATCTGCCATCTCAGGATCTGTCATAATGGTTGCGGGATTTGAATTCACTAAAACTACTTCAAATCCCTCCTCTCTCAAAGCCTTACAAGCCTGACTTCCTGAATAATCAAATTCACAAGCTTGACCGATCACAATAGGACCTGAGCCTATGATTAGAATCTTTTTTATATCTGTCCTCTTAGGCATATTTCCTCCTCTTGGGTTTTATCTATATATTTCTAAGATAGTTAGAGCCTAAATTTGCTGATAAAGAGGATATATTCTAATCTTAACTTTTTTCTGATAAGCCAAAATAAAGTCTTTAAATACCTCTTCCGATTTATATTTCAGGAGAAGTTGCTTAATAAAATTAAATTCATCCTCTGTAAGCTTCTTTTCCATAGGAGAGATTTTTTTAACATAAATAAGTTTAACCTCCTTTTCATTCCAAAGGGGCTTTTCACTTAAGCCTTGGTGAGTTAAAGAATTTATAAGCTCTGCTGGTAATTCCGCTCTCATCACCTCTTTCTCATATATTTTAAATCCCCTTTCGCGAGCTATGGTAGTTAAATTTTGGGAAGATTTACCTTTTTCCATAAAATTTTTTACTTTTTTTTCACAAATTTCTTTTCCCTTTTCTTTCAAAAAATCTTTCATTACCAAATCCTTGGCTTCTTCAAAGGTAAGATTTCTTTTGGGTTTCTTATCAAGAATTTCTACGATATATAAAAATTTTTCTGTCTCAAAAGGTGAAAAATAGTCTCCCTTTCCTCCCTTAAAAATCTTTGAAGAAGCCTCCCTTGAAAAAAGGAGTTTTGCAGTCTCTTCCATATTTAGATAATTAGTTATCTCAAGTTTTACTCCCTTTTTTTCAGCCCATTTGACTAAACTATTTTCCTTTATCACCTGGGAATACATCTCATTCGCTTTAATCTTGGTATTTTGCCTAATTTTTTCTTTTTCTAACTCTTCTTTGAGTTTTCCTTTTACTTCCTCAAATTTTAAAATCCGCTCAGGCTTTACTTCTTCAATGCCAAGGATTAAATATCCCTGAGAGGTTTTAAGTGGTCCTAAAATATCTCCAGCCTTTGCCCTTTTAACCCACTCCTTTACTTCTTGAGGTAAAGCTTCCTCTTCAAACCATTCTCCTTCCTTGATGCCTATTTTTTCAAAATCTTTTATACTTTTTAATTTATTTCTTTCCTCTTGAGCTTTTTTCAAAGAAAGATCCCCTACACCTGAAACCAAAAACTTTTTAAGTTTTACCTTAAAAGGTTCTTTAAACCTTGAAACATTTTGTACATAATAATTTTTTAATTCCTCTTCTGAAATTTCTACCTCTCCAGTGAAGGGAATTTTTAGATAAGCTAATTTAACCTTCTCTTCTTCCACATATTTATTCCTATTAGCATGAAAATAGTTCTCTAAAGCCTCCTGAGTAATATTTACTTCTTTTTCACAAACTTCGTTAGGCAAGACATACTCTTCTAAGCTCAGTTTTTGAAAGTAAAAATTGGCATAGTCCTCTACTTCTCCTTTAGATACTAAGAGAGGGGCAGATATAAGAAGTTTCAATTTTTGTTCAAGCAGATCGGAATAGAGGAGTTTTTCAAAGGTTGCAGGACTAAGCCCTATCTCTCTTAAAAAAAGATTATACTTAGTCTGACTAAAATCACCATTTTCTTGAAAATAAGGAAGCCCTGAGAGCGTAAGCTTTACTTCTTCTTTTGAGACATAAACTCCGAAATCTCTGGCTAACTTCATAAGTATTTTTCTCTGAATAAGTTCTTGCAATACCTGCTCTTTTAAATTTAATTTTTTAATTTCTTCATCTGATAACTCACCTAAGGTTTGTTTAATTTGAAGAAGCTTATAATGGTAATATTCTTGAAATTCTCTTAGAGTAATCTTTTCTCCATTAACCTTAGCTAAAAGGTCTCTATCGGAGGAGGTAAATGAGCCTATTCCCCAGAAAATAAAGACTATAACAATTATGGCTAAGAATATTTTCGCAAAAAGTGAAGTTGCACCTTTTCTTAGAAATTCAAACATTCATCTTTAACCCATAAAATTTTTTAAAATATAACAAAGGCTATTAAATATTCAAGTGTTAAAAATAAATTGTGGTTCCTATTTTAAAATGTCATTGCAGTGTCTATGTATTTCTTATGTAGCCGCAGGTTTTAGCCTGCGAGAGAATAAAAATGCGCAACCTAAAGGTTGCGGCTACCGAATGCGAAAAAAAACCCAATAAAATCTTTGCGCAAGCTGAAGCTTGCGGCTACCGAATTTTTGGGCAACTCAAAAATCTCCCCTCATATTGATAAACAAAGATTTAATTGATTTTTAACCCCTTTTATGTTATGATAAAAGCTATGAGTGACTTGGGCACAGCACTTCCACTTTCTTCAGTGTTGCCTTTTCTCGGAATATTACTTTCAATCTCTCTTTTTCCTCTTTTGGCACCACATTTTTGGCATAAACACTTTGGCAAAATTTCCCTTTTTTGGGCTTTGGTCACTGCCATACCTCTTATTTACTTTTTTAAATTTGAAGGCGTCCATGTTATTTTACATGTACTCTTAACTGAATATTTACCATTTACCATTTTATTAGGGGCACTTTATCTTATTTCTGGAAATATTTTTATCCAGGGCAATTTCCTTGGCACCCCCTTTTTCAATACCATATTTTTATCTATTGGAACAGGACTGGCATCCCTTATGGGAACAACAGGAGCTTCTATGGTCCTAATAAAACCCTATCTTAGAGCAAACGAAAAAAGAAAAATTAGAACTTACCATATTATTTTTTTTATTTTTCTTATCTCAAATATAGGAGGTTCCCTTACTCCCTTAGGGGATCCTCCTCTTTTTTTAGGCTTTCTAAAAGGAGTGCCCTTTTTCTGGACATTACACCTATTCTTTCCCATGCTTTTATGTGTTATTCCCCTTTTATTAATATTTTACATCATAGACAACTATTATTTTCAAAGAGAAAAACTACCTGATAATACCAAGGAAAAAATAAATTTTACAATTGAAGGAAAGCACAATCTAATCTTTCTTTTATTAGTTCCCACTGCAATATTACTAAGTGGCAAGGTTCATTTGAGAGAAATGAATTTTTTAGGTATTGAAAGACCCCTTCAAGAATGGATTAGAGATATTTTTTTAGTAGTTTTAGCTCTACTATCTTTCCTTACAACACCCTCTAAGGTGCGTTATAAAAATGAATTTAGCTTTTTTCCTATAAAGGAGGTGGCAATTTTATTTTTCGGGATATTTATTTCCATGATCCCTGCAATAAGTATATTACAAGCAGGGGATAAGGGAGCTCTCCGCTTTGTTATTGAGAAATTAACAGGACCAGCTTCTTATTTTTGGTTGACAGGAGCCCTTTCTGCCTTTTTAGATAATGCCCCCTCATATCTAACCTTCCTTAGTTCCTGTTTAGGCAAATTTTATCCAGGGATTCCTGAGAAAGAAGCCATCCTTAAGTTAATTCAGGAACATCCTAATTATCTTTTAGCCATCTCATGTGGTGCTGTATTCTTTGGCGCAGCCACCTATATTGGAAATGCCCCCAATTTTATGGTGAGATCCATTGCAGAAGAAAAAGGAATAACTATGCCAAGCTTTTTTGGGTATCTCTTTAAATATGCCTTACCATTACTAATTCCAATTTTTATTTTAATTACTATAATTTTTTTTAGAGGTTAGTTATGCCCTTAAGAAAAATTCTTTATACTACAAAATTTAGGTATCTATCTTTTCATTCTTTACTTGAATTTCTTGAACTTAAAAAAATTGGCTTAGAGGAAATTGTTCTTTTGCACATTATTCCAAGGGAAGAAGTGAGTTTTGTGCCCTTTGGGGGTTATTTAAAAGATAAAGCAATAGAATTAAGAGAGGCTGCAATATTAAAATTTAAAGAATGGGAAAGGGAACTCCAAAAGGAATCTATAAAGACTAAAATTTATGTAGAAATAGGAGATATAGTTGGAAAAATTTTAGAGGTAATTGAAAAGGAAGCGCCAAACCTTCTTATAATTGGAAAGAAAAAAACTACCTATCCCTTAACTGCCTCTTATTCCAAAGAAATTATTAGAAATAGTCCTATTCCTGTAATTCTCTATAGAAGGTTAGTCATTAAAGAATTAGAAGAAGGTACCATACAAAGAGAGAATGTACGTATCTTTAGAAAGCCACTTTTGACCTATGACTTTTCAGAGGCTTGTAGTAGAGCATTAGATTATCTTATCCAATTTAAAGACTTGGTCCAAGAGCTCTCTATGGTTCATGTTTTGAAAGAGAGAAGTCTAAAGGACTTAACAGAAGAAAAAATTCAACAAACTGAAGAGGAAATTAAGCAAAACTTAGCAATAGAGGGAAGAGTTTTTAAAGATTTGGGTATACCCTGTGAATTTCATATTAGAATTGGGGATCCCGCAGAAGAAATTCTTGGGTTAGCAAGGGAAAAAGAAAATACATTAATAGTTTTGGGTAAAAGTTGTAAAGGTCTCATTTCTCAAGTTTTTCTTGGTTCCGTCTCTGCCACTCTGATAGAAAAGTCTGAAATTCCTCTTTTAATTGTACCTTAACCTTAAATGGTAAAGCTTAAAAAAAAATTTGGTCAACACATACTAATTTCTTCTGGAGTATTATCTGAAATTGCAAAAAGGGCAAAAATTCAAGAAGGAGAAATACTTCTTGAAGTTGGACCAGGGCTTGGGCATTTAACGAAAGAACTTCTAAAATATCCTCTACAAAAACTTTATTTATTGGAAATTGATAAAGAAATGATAGCCTATTTAAAAGAAAAAATCATAGATGAAAGGGTTGTTTTTCTTGAAGGAGATGCCACCACATTTAATTTTTCTGCACTTGAAATATCTCCACTAAAAGTTGTAGGAAATCTTCCTTATAATGTAGCAAGTCTTATCGTGGAAAATATGGTTTTTCACCACAAAATTATACCCTTTGCTCTTTTTTTGGTGCAAAAAGAAGTAGCGGAAAAGTGGATAAAAGGTGGATCGTGGCTTTCAATTTTTATCAAAACCTTTTATGATATTAAATATCTGATGACCATTCCTCCTAGATTTTTTAGACCTCCTCCTAAGGTAAATTCAGCTTTAATAGAATTTACTCTTAATGCCAAAGTTGAAATTAGCAACTTAGCTTTATACAAAAAATTTTTAACCCATCTTTTTGAGGGAAAAAGAAAAATGCTTCGTAAAAAATTTTCTGAGAAGCTTTTAGCCAAAAGGGGCATTGAAAACTCTAAAAGAGTTGAAGAGCTATCTTTTAAAGAGATAGTAAATCTTTTTCTTGAATGGTTGAGTTATCCTGATGAAGGATCTTTTCAGGATTAGGTGCCATCTCTAAGGATTTTTTATTTTCTGATCTCATAGCCTGTTCAAGTGTTGAAGTAGAACGTATTTTTTGT
>JBKBTC010000037.1:0-12056 GCA_046291435.1 Caldimicrobium sp.
CCTCTCATCAAGTTCCTTAGATGTTAAAAAACGTTCACAACCAAAACAATAATTTCCTTCATACTCATCTAAGTAAATTTCTCCTTTTTCATAGAGTTTTTGTAAAAGAGCCTGCACTACCCTTTTATGATTAGGATCCGTTGTCCTTATAAAATTGTTATAGGAGATTTTTAAAAAATCCCAAGTTGTCTTAAATCTTTCAGCAATTTTATCTACAAATTCCTGTGGATTTAGTTCTTCTTCCTTTGCTGCTTTTGCAATCTTATCTCCATGTTCATCTGTTCCTGTCAAAAAAAATACCTCATACCCTTTTATCCTGTAAAAACGGGCGAGTCCATCTGCTATAATAGTAGTATAGGCATGTCCTAAGTGCGGATAACTATTTACATAATAAATAGGAGTAGTTACATAAAAGTATTCTTTTATTCTTGCCATTCCTTTAGTCCCTCCTCAGTAGCATCTTCAGTCACGATAAAATTTTTAAATTCAGATAAACTCAAATTATAATAACTTCCTTCTCCGTCTTCTAAGAGTACTGTACCTTGGAAAATATTATATTTTATCACTTTGTAATCTTTACCAGAGAGAGAAATTTTACTTCCCACCTTGGGAAACTTAGCTAAAAACTCTTGATATACCTTAGCTTCATAGGCAAGACAGCAAAGAAGCCTACCACAGGGACCAGATATTTTATTAGGGTCAAGAATTAATCCCTGTTCTTTAGCCATTTTTATAGATAGGGATGAAAAATTTTTTAAAAATTGAGCACAACAAAATTCCTTTCCACAGGGTCCAATCCCGCCTATTATGGCAGTCTCATTTCTAACACCAATTTGTCTCATCTCTATACGCATTCTTAGGGCACTGGCTAATTGTTTCACTAATTCTCTAAAATCTATTCTACCCTCAGCTGTGTAGTAAAATATTATTTTACTTTTATCAAAATAACATTCTACATCCACCAAGTTCATTTCAAGCCCAAGCTCTTGAGCAAATTTAAGACAAAACTCTCTTCCTTTCTTTTCTAATTCTCTTCTCTTTCCATAAGAAGACACTTCCTTAGGATTAGCTTTTCTAAGCACAACAGGAATGCTCTCTATATCCATTGGAAGCTTAAAACAATAATCCTTTACTAAAAAAACCTCCTTCCTCCCTTCCGGAAATTGTACAAGTACATAGGTATCTTTTGCCACAGGTTTCTCAAGTTTTAATAAATGATCAGGTCTTTCAGGCTTTAAAAAGCCGAAGGTATAAAAAATTTCCATAACTTAACCTCCAATAGCACGCATACCTCTATGGGTGGATTTTAATAGCCTTTTTTCCGGCTTTATTTCAAGAGCCAAACGAAAAGCCTCCTCTAAGGTGCCCTTCCCCCCTCTTAAAAACTCTTTCAAATTTATTTCCTGATCAGAAAAAAGACAAGTCCTTAATCTTCCATCTGCGGTAATCCTAAAACGATTACATTTAAAACAAAAATGCTCGCTTAAAGGGGATATAAAGCCAATCTTACCTTTTGCTCCCCTCCATTGGTAAGTTTTGGCAGGTCCTCCACCATAACTATCTACCTCTTCTAAGGGCAAAAAGGCTTCCATCTTTTCCTTAATTTCCTTAATCGTTACAATATGCTTTTCTGACCAACAGGTATCTTGCCCAATAGGCATAAATTCTATAAACCTAACCTCCCAAGGATAATTTAAAGTTAATTTAGCTAATTCCAGCACTTCGTCCTCATTTAAATCCCTTATTACAACCACATTTATCTTTAAAGGTTGAAAGCCTACTTCCCAGGTACGAAGAATCCCCTTCCAGATCTTTTCAAATTCAAAACCTCCTGAAATTTCTTTAAATTTTATAGGATTCAATGTATCTAAACTAATATTAATCCTTTTTAACCCTGCCTTTTTTAACAGCTCTGCCTTTTCCAATAAAAAATATCCGTTCGTTGTAAGACTTAAATCTTCCAACTCAGGAAGGGTAGCGAGCCTTTGTATTAATTTTTCAACCCCAGGTCTCAAAAGAGGCTCGCCACCTGTTAAACGAACTCTTTTTACCCCTAACTTCACTGCTACCCTAACTATTTCCTCTATTTCCTCATAGGTAAGGATCTCCTTATGGGGTAAATATGTAAAAGGACCCTTTCTTTGGCAATATATACAACGAAAATTACATCTATCTGTTATGGAGATGCGAAGGTATGTTATCGCTCTACCGTATTTATCTATAAGCATGTAATTTTTCCTTATAAAGCTTTCGCACAAGGTTGAAGCTTTGAATAACATCCTCTTGTTTGTAATCCGGATAGGTCCAGGCTAAGGGGTGAAAACTTCCTTCTCTAAAAATCAAAGTTACCTCTCCATAGACTGACCTTCCCAAATAAATACGATGGGCATAATCCTTAAAAGTGGAAAGGACTATTTTTGAGAGGGTTAAATAGCCCGGATCAAGATTAATGTTTCTCTTACCTTCTGCAGTAGCATTTTCTCTTTCTACTTTAAAGCATAAATGTTTGAGATCTAATAAAAAGCTTGGATCTTTTAAATACTCAAAAAAATAAAAGGTCTTCCATAAAGGCTTCCCCATCTCTTTCTCATAATAATTAGTAAACTCAGAGAAGTCATAAGTAGTACTCTGCAGCAAAAACATACCTAAATCTTCTTCAAAAATATGTTTAAGAGTCAAGAAGAAACCCTTTTCTCTTTCTGTAACTGCTATAAAAAAAAGAACAGGATCTGGCTCCTTAGGAAAGCTCATTGGTTATGTTAATAGCCTCTTCTGGAAGCATATCAGGAATATCATCTACGATGGGATAGAATAATTTACACTTTCTACAGAAAAATCCCTCTATTATAGATGAATTATTTTGTATTTCAAGTTCCTTAGATTCTAAATCTCCTTTACACTTAGGACAGGCAAGAATTTGCAAATAAATTTCTCTTCTCTCTTTATCCATCTTAGTTTTTATTTTAACCCTAAAAAACAATTCTACAATTTAAATTTTTGTTTCAATTTTAAAGTGCTACATCTATTGTCTACGGTAGCCTCAGGCTTTAGCCTGTGTGTTAATCCTGTGGGCGAAACCTAATGTCGCGGCTACCAAATGCGGGAAATCCTTTAAATCCTGCGCAACCTAAAGGTTGCTTTAGCCTGCGAAGGAATTTTCAACCCCGGTAGCCGCAGGCTTTAGCCTGCGGGAATACATTAGAGCCTCCTTAAACACATACATAAAAAAGTAGGAATAGTAGCTGTTGCAATTGAGAGTAGTAAAAAAGTGTTAAATTTTTAGTAGCTCTTTACTCCATCTCACTACATCCATGACCTCGTTTAAGAGTTTCCGTAAATCTCTGGGTTCAATATCTGGCGCCTTTTCTGAAAAAAACATATCTTTTAAATGCAAAATTTTTTGTCTTTCTTCTTCATTTAGGTTAGATAAAATTTTGTTAATCACTTCCTCTGGTGTAGGCGATTTTTCAAGGGCTTTAGTTTCTGTTATAGCATAAAGTGCTTTTAAAACTTGCAAAAGTATTTCCTTTAATTGATTAAAGGTTAACTGCCTTTTACCGGATAAAAGATCTTCTAAGAGAATTTGGGCATACTGAAGATGAGTGCGAGCTCGGAGGAAATAAGCCATCTATACTTCTATGCTTTTGGTTTTAAAACCTCCTCTCCCCATTTCCTATAAAAATGCTTACTCATTATTTCATCTGCTAATTCACAAATTTCAAAGAGTAAATCAATCATATCTAACATTTCCGCTTGTCCATCAGGGGGTCTATTTTCAAAATCTTGGATAAATTCGCCGCTCTGAAGATATTCTTTAAAAAGTTGAAGTTTTTTTAAAGTTATCATTAACTTGCCCGCTCTAAATATTCTCCAGTTCTTGTATCAACCTTAACAATATCCCCTTCTTCAATAAATAAGGGTACTTGAATAACCACACCTGTTTCTAAAATAGCAGGTTTTGTGGCTGTGCCAACGGTATCACCTTTAACACCTGGTTCGGTCTTAATAACTTTTAATTCCACAACTTTCGGAAGGTCAATTCCAATAACTCTACCTTTGTAATAGAGAATATTAACTTGCAGGTTTTCACTTAAAAATTTTCCAGCATCCCCAATATCTTTTTCAGAAACATAAATTTGATCATAATCTTCTAAATCCATAAATACTAATCTATCCCCTTCTTTATATAAGTATTGCACTTCCCTTTCTTGTAAATCTGGTTTTTCAAATTTTTCTCCAGAACGAAAATTCACTTCTATAACCCTTCCTGTTAAGAGATCTCTCAGTTTCGTTCTCACTGTAGCTTGTCCTTGAGCCACTTTGGAGTGTTGAAATTCTATCACTTCATAAGGTTTACCTTCCCATTCTATTTTTAGACCCCTTCTAAAATCAGAAGTCGTATAAGCCATAGCTCCTCTCCTTTAATTTGAATTTTTCTGTTCCAAATAGGAAGGTAGTGGTGTTGCCCAAGCTTCTTCATCAAAATATAGTTCTTCTAAATTTTTAGGAGGGTCTATTTCAGGTAAATAAGGACCTTCAACTGCCTCAAATCTTAGTAAACAAGATTTATACCAGTCTACATTAGGCAACTCCAAATCAAATTCCTTCATAATTCTATAAGTTCTATAAAAGTCCACCCAGGAATTATCTTCTTCTGGATAAGTTGTAAAATCTCTTAAAATATCCGTTATAACAAATCCTGCCTCTATAAGAAATTTCTGAAAATCTCTCCATTTTATTAGAGAGGCTTCTCTATGAGTAAATCCCATATAACCAACTCCGCCCACCCCTTTTAAGCTACTTATACAACGAGCTATAAATAATTTAAGCCCTTTTTGTGTTTCTACAGGATCTGTTATAAAAATATCAAACTTCCCCTTTAAAAATTCTGGTAAATCTTCAATCACATTATAATTATAAACTTCCAAAAATTTATAACCAATCTTTTCCGCGTTTTCTTTAATAAAACGATTTATTCTTTCATCAATCTCTACCACAACTATTCTTTTAGGTAAGCCTGTGAGAGCCATAGCAATTGATATTAAGTCATCATCCCCTAAAACAAAGATCTCCGTGTCCTCCAAATCTCCTCTTTGATAAATAAAGGCAGTTCTCTTGAGAGTATCTTCTACTCTTATGAACCCTTGGTCAAAATCGCTTGTAGGCAAAGGTCTATTCTTGGTAATGTCTTTAAATTTTTCTAAGAGATCTTTCCAATAGGGATCCTCTTTAAAGGGATCACAAGATAAACAACCGGGATTATGATAGGGCTCTATGTGTGTGCTAATTTTATTAATTTGAAAATAGGGTTTTTCATAATAAATTTTAGCTTCTTGAAGAAGCTCTTTTAGTGCTTGTAAAAAAGAAACTATATGGGCATCTTGATAATTGATAAGTTCCCAAAAGGTAGCTGGTTTTTTGATAAGAATTCGTAGAATTTGTTTCTTTATTCTCTCTATTTCCTGCACAAGAAAACCTCATATGAAGTGAATTTAGAAAAGGGATATAATTGCGGGGGTGGGATTTGAACCCACGGCCTCCGGGTTATGAGCCCGACGAGCTACCAGGCTGCTCTACCCCGCGTCCTTTGTGTAATGAAATTATAATCTTTTTTCATAGAATGTCAAGTGCGCGCGTTTCCTCAAAAATTATCTCTTAGGCAACCGCAAGTTTTAGCCGAGAAGTAGAATTCCGGATGTTTGGCAACCACAATTTTTTGCTTACGCCACAATATATGGTAGCACAGGCATCTCTACCTGTGAAATTTTTTGATTTTAGGCAAGTCCGCCTGAAAAACCAAAAATTATGGGGGTATTCGTGTATTACTCATACAAAATTATTCATATCTTCTGGTAGCCGCAGGCTTTAGCCTGCGATAGTATAATAAATGCGCAACCTAAAGCTTGCGGCTATCGAATTTGTGAAAATTATCAGTCAACTCAGAAATTGCTCCCTCCAAAATTATTTAGCTTTTCATGGTAGCCTCAGGCGGAAGCCAGCGAGGGAAAAAATTTATTTAAACACTTTTGTCGGAAAATATTTACAATTATGTCATTTTAAGTCTTTTCTATTAGCTAAAGGAAAGAAATTTCACGCTATTTTTATAGGCACAATTTTTGAATTTAAATATATACAAATAAAAAATTAAAGGAGGTTGGGTTATGTTTAAAAAAGTATGTACACTCTTAGCAATTTTAGGATTAGCTGTTTCTCCAGTATTTGCTCAGCAGGTAGGAGCCCCTGCTGGCGAAGGAAAAGGTGAGATGAAACAAGAAAAAGAAGTGAAAAAGGAAACAAAGAAAAAAGAAACCAAAAAGGCTCCTAAAAAAACTGAAGAAAAAAAGGCTAACGCAACTTCTGAGGCTCCAAAACAATAAAGCCTAAATAATTTAGGGAGGGACTTCCCACCCTCCCTCTGTATGATATATCACTTTTTACTCAGTTTTTAATTTCTTCCAAGATATTTTATTGTTTTCTCGCAGGCTAAAGCCTGCGGCTACCAGACCTCAAAATTCCCTCGTAGGTTAAAGCTTTCGACTACCAGAGACTCCGAAAAATATCCATTCTAAAATAAGCCTATAAAACTTCTGAGAGAGACTCAATGAAATAATCGATTTCGCGATAATTAATAATTAAAGGTGGAGTTAATCGAATTATATTGGGCTTAGGCTTGGTAATTAAAATCTTCTTTTTAAGAAGATGTTCGTAAATTTTTTGTGCATCCTCTCTAAATTCTATACCTAACAATAATCCTTTACCTCTGATCTCTTTTATCTGCTTTTTTTTATCTATCTTTAGAATTTTTTGGACTATATGTTTTCCTTTTAATGACACCTCTTCTAAGAAAGTTTTTTCTGAGACGATTTCTAATACTTTTAAGGCTACAGCGCAAGCTAAAGGATTTCCACCAAAAGTGGAGGCATGTGAGCCAGGTTTGAAAGCTGAAATGATTTCATCCTTGGCTATGAGGGCAGACAAGGGAAGACCATTAGCTAACGCCTTAGAGGTGCAAAGAATATCTGGTTCAATCTGAAAATCTTCATATGCAAAAAGTCTTCCAGTCCTTCCAATACCCGTTTGAATCTCATCAAAGATCAAAAGTGCCTTGTATTTAAGGCAAAGTTCCTTAGCTTTTGCAATAAAATCCTTGGTTAAAGAATAAATTCCTCCTTCGCCTTGGATAGGTTCTAAAATTATGGCACAGATTTCTTCGTTAAATGCCTCCTCTAAAGCTTTTAAGTCATTTCTGGGGATTAAAATAACACCTGGTAAGAGGGGTTTAAAGCCTTCCCAATATTGAGGTTGACCAGTGACAGAAAGGGCACCATAGGTCCTACCGTGAAAGGAATTTTCAAGGGCAATAAATTTATATTTCCTTTCCCCAAAGTGCTCATAGGCATATCTTCTTGCAAGCTTAAGGGCAGCTTCCACAGCTTCAGCTCCAGAGTTTGCAAAGAACACTTTATCTCCGAAAGTAAGTTCAGAAAGCCTTTTAGCTAATTTTGCTTGTGGTTCAAGATAAAAAAGATTGGAAGTATGCCATAGCTTTTTAGCCTGCTCTTCTAATACCTTAATTAGTTCAGGATGGGCATGCCCAAGGTTGCAGACAGCAATCCCTGAGGTAAAGTCTAAATATTCTTCTCCATCTTCAGTAAAAAGCCTTGTCCCTTCACCTCTTACAAAAGCAATTTTCTCTCTTTTGTAATTAGGTGCTAAATAAAGCTCCCCCATCTCTACAATATAACCCATACCTACCTCTTATCTATTATTTTCGGAATATCTCCATTTTTTTTCTCAAGGGAACCTTTTTCTACAAATTTAATTTCAAAAGGAACTGAAAGCTCAAGAAAAAGCTTCTCCTCAATTTGTTTTTTCCATTGATTTTGTTCTAAATAGGAATCAGTGAAAAATTTTTCACTAAGAGAAATTAATAGAGTAATCTCTTCCAAACCGGCTTTTTTTTCAATGTGGATTTGATATAGAGGTATTTCTCCAAGTGCCTCTATTAAAAGCCTTTCTATTTGCTCAGGAGAAAACTTAAGCCCTCTTACGATAACGACCTCATCTTTTCTTCCTAAAATAGGAGATGTACTAAAATATATATTACCACAAGGGCAATTTCTATCCTCTAAAATAACCACATCACCTGTCCGAAACCGAACCAGTGGAAAGGCTTCTTTATTTAAGGTGGTAATAACTAATTCTCCCTTTTCTCCTACCTTTGTTTCTTCTAAGGTTTCAAAATTAATCACCTCAACTAAAAAGTATTCCTCTTGAAAATGTAGTCTTCCAGAGGGACATTCATAGGCAATTCCCGGTCCAAATACTTCCACATTACTATAGAGATTATATACTTTAACTTTAAAAACTTCTTCAATTGTCTTTCTTTGCTCCTCTGAAAAGGGTGCTCCAGAAAGAATAATCTTTTTTAAAAAAAGTGAATTAACATTTATTCCAGTTTGGGGAAGAATCTCCGTTAACCAAAGGGCATAGGATGGTGTACAAACCAAAACTGTGGTTCTATAATCTTGTAAGATCCTTAGTTGCTTATAGGGGTCTTCAAAATTAATGGGTATAACAGAAGCTCCTATTTTTTCTGCCCCACTTTGTAATCCAAAGGCTGAAGAAAAAAAACCTGGATGAAAAGCAATTTGAATAACATCTTCTTTAGAAATTTCACAATATTTGAGGGCATTAGTAGCTATTTCACTTAAACTTTGGAGGTCTCTTTTGGTATAACCTACAACGATGGGAATACCTGTTGTTCCAGCTGTGGCATGAATTCTCACAACTTCCCTAAGAGGTACCGCAAAGAAATTATAAGGATAATTCTCTCTTAAGTGTTCTTTAGTAGTAAAAGGTATTTTTTTTATATCTTCTAAAGCTGAGAGATCTTCAGGATTGAAAGAGATACTTTCAAAAAGTCGGTGATAAAAGGGAACTTCTTTAAAAACTCTATTTAAAGTGGCTTGCAGTCTTTCTAATTGAAGAAGTTTTATATTTTCAATCATCTCTAAACCTCCTTTAACCATTTAGAGGTACCTCTCTATCTAATTCTCTTCCTAAATAAGCCCTTTGAATTTCTGGATTTTGAATAAGGCTTGTGCTGTCACCTTCATAGATAATTTTCCCTGTCTCTAAAACATAAGCTCTATCTGAAATTTTAAGGGCAAGGCGGGCATTTTGCTCAACTAATATGATACTAAGATTATAGTCCCTTTTAAATCTGTTTATATGCTGAAATATTTCTAAAACCAAATTTGGAGCTATACCCATAGAAGGCTCATCTAAAAGAAGAAGTTTTGGGTTACCCATAAGAGCCCTTGCAATAGCTAAAATTTGTTGTTGACCTCCTGAGAGCCTCCCTGCCACTTCATTTCTTCGCTCCTTAAGAAAACTAAAAAGCTCAAAAATCTCTTCTAATCTATTTTTTACTTCTTTTTTCTTCCTAAAGGAATACCAGGCATAAGCACCTAAAAGCAAGTTATCTTCAACTGTTAAAGACTTAAATAAACCTTTTCCTTCTGGAACTAAACATATTCCAAAGGATACCCTTTCATAGGGTTCTAAATTATTTATTTTTTGTCCTTGAAAAAGTATATCTCCCGAAGAAATCCTTGCTAAACCAGTAATTGCCTTAAGTAATGTAGTTTTTCCTGCACCATTTGCTCCAATCAAAGATACTATTTCTCCTTGATTAATATGCATTGTAACCTTTTTTAAAATGTGGAAATTTCCATAATAAACATCAATTCCTTTAACAACTAACATTATACCTCTTCCCCTAAATAGGCTTTAATAACTTGAGGATTTTTTTGAATTTCAAGGGGGGTGCCTTCTGCTAAAACACTGCCAAAATTTAAAACGGTAACAAAATCGCTGTAATTCATTACTAAATCCATATCGTGTTCCACTAAGAGAATGGTAATTTTATATTTTTCTTTCAAATTTCTTAAGGTCTCTCCTAAGAGCTTTGTCTCTCTGTGATTTAATCCAGCGGCAGGTTCATCTAAAAGCAAAAGTGTTGGTTCAATAGCTAAAGCTCTTGCAATTTCTAAAAGTTTTTGTTCGCCCAGGGGAAGGCTTTTAGCTAAAGTCTTTGCCCTTTTTTCCAAATTTACCATCTTTAGATAATGCATAGCTTTTTCAATGTTTTCCTTTTCTTTATAATAAAAGCTTCCTATGGAAAGACTTTTTAGTATGCTCCAGGGTTTTTTGGCAAAAAGGGCTATCATTACATTTTCTAAAACGGTTAAATCTCCAAAAACTTCCAAAAGTTGAAAGGTTCTACCTATTCCAAGAATTGCCCTTTTCTCTGGAGAGATGTTGGTTATCTCCTGCCCTTTGTATAAAATATGTCCTTTATCTACCTTTAATAGCCCATTTATAATATTAAGAAAAGTAGTTTTTCCTGCACCATTTGGACCAATAAGGGCATGAATAGTGCAGCCCTTAACTTTAAAGTCTATCCCCTTTAAAACCTGAAGCCCACCAAAGCTCTTATGAATATTTTTCGTCTCTAAAATTAAGGACAAGCTTTATCCCTCTCTCTATTGGATAAACCATTCCTTTTTGGAAGAACATCAATGCTAAAAGTAAAACTAAACCATAAACTAAAACATCATAATCTTTCAAAGGTCTTAACACTTCTGGTAAAAAAGTTAAAAACAATGCACCTAAAAGAGAGCCCCAAAGATTATGCATGCCCCCTAACATAACCATAATTAATATAACAATTGAGTAAAAAACTGAAAAATTGGCAGGACTCAAGAAAGTGACATAATGGGCATAAAGGGCACCAGAGAGGGCAGTCAAAAAAGCACTAATAATGAATACTTTTATTTTCAGATTAACTACATTTATTCCTAAGGTTCTTAAAGCAATTTCACTGCTATGGAGTGCCTTTAAAGTCTTACCATAGGAAGAATTTGCAAGGTTATTCACTATAACAAAACTAATCCACCAAATCCCCCAAACTAATATAAGATAGCTTTGGGAATAATCTAAACCGAAAAAATTAATACCTAAGGTTGGAATATTACCAAATCCTGAAGGTCCTCCTGGTCCCCATTCATTTAAAAGCAAATAAATTATTTCACCAAAGGCAAGGGTAGCAACCGCTAAGTAATGACCTTTTAGTCTTATGGCTGGAAGTGCTAACAAAAATCCTAAAAGAGAAGAGGAAGCGGTAGCAGTTATAATACTAAACAATGGGGGAAAGTTGTATTTCAGACAGAGTATGGCTGAGAAGTAGGCTCCAAGACCATAAAATCCATTTTGCCCAAGGGAAATTTGTCCTGCTAAGCCCATAAGTAAGGCAAGCGCAAGGGCTGAAAGGGCATTTAACCCGGCAAAAATTAAAACTGTAATTAAATAGAAATTACCACTTTGCAAACCTAAAACTATTATGGCTAAAGCTATTAAAAGACTGAACATGTATGAATTTATAATTAATTTTTTCATAGAAGTTTATAATTTCCGCAATTCAGCTCCTTTAGCTGATTGGAAAAGACCAGAGGGTCTAAATAAAAGCATAAAGATAAGTAGAAAAAGAGCCAAAGCATCCTTTAGTCCAGAATGGACATATCCTGCAATTAGACTCTCCAAAATTCCTAAAAGAAAACCACCAGCCATAGCACCCCAATTACTTCCAAGACCTCCTATGATTGCTGCTGTAAAGCCTTTTATGGTTAAAATTGGACCTTTATCATATTCCATAAAAGTTATAGGAGTAATTAAAATTCCTGCCAAACCTGCAAAAATTCCACTTAAAATAAAAGATAACATAACCATCTGGGAGGGTTTGATTCCCATTAATGTTGCAGCTTGGCTATCAAGAGCGCAAGCTTGCATAGCTTTGCCAAAAAGGGTTTTATTAAAGAAAAAATGTAAAAATAAAGAAGTTATTGCTATAAAGAAAAAAATCCATAGAGTTTGCCACTGAATAATTGCTCCTCCAATTATTATAGGACTTGCCTGGGTAAGGGGTGGAAATCCATAAGGATCCTTTCCAAAAATAAACATTAAAATCCCTCTTAATAAAATAGAAAAGGCAA
>JBKBTC010000038.1:0-11716 GCA_046291435.1 Caldimicrobium sp.
AGCTGATAAGGCTCTTTTTCCAGAAGAGACAATAAAGATTGTTGAGGAAAGGCTTAGAAGTTGTCAAATGAGAGTTTATAAGGGGTTGAAAAGAATCGACAAGGGAAGATTGGGGATCCCTGTTTATATTAGTTTATATGATGTGGATGGAACTTCTATTACAGGCAATTTTAAACAAATGGGAAAGGGGGCAAGTGATATTCTCTCTCAGGCAAGTGCTTTGGTTGAACTTGTGGAGAGATTTTCTTTGTTTCGTTTATATAAAGAAGCTCATAAAAAGGGCATTTTTGGAACCTTTGAAAAATTAAATGATAAGGCTATGCCTTGGGAAGAATTTATTAAATCCGTTGAGGATGAGGAGGACTTGAGGAGTAAAGAGGTTGCCTTAAGGATCCTAAAAAAAGTTCCCTTTTATTTTGTGCCAGCGTTAGAGGTAAGGACGAAGGAAGTAAAATATATACCATTCCATTGGTTTTGGCTCATTTATGAATATAATGGCTCAGCAGGTGGAAATACCTATCCTGAAGCGGCAGTACAAGCTATCTGTGAGCTAATTGAGAGGCATACTAATGCTTACTCCATAAGATGGAATAAGCCCATGCCAGGCATAAGAAGAGAGTCCATAAAAGGCAGCACAGCTGAAGAATTGGTTCAATGCTATGAAAGGTTAGGCATAAAGCTGTGGATCAGAGATATGACCTTTGGCATGCCTGTGCCCACTATTGCAGTTATGGCTATGGATCCAAGTACCTTCCCTCATAGAAGTGAAATTGTCTATGCTGCTGGAACAGGAACAAGTCCAGAGAGAGCTCTTATTAGAGCGTTAACAGAGGTGGCTCAACTTGCAGGAGATTTTGACACAGAGGGTAAATACTTAGAAAGTGGCTTGCCCAAGTTTTCAACCTTAGAGGAAGCTAAAGTTATTACAGAAATGGATGGAGAAAAGAACTTACAAGACCTTCCAAACTTATTCTCTAATGACCATGTAATAGAACTTACCACTTTAAGTGAAAAAATGAAAGAATTGGGCTATGAAATCTATCTCATAGACCTTGAGGAAGAAAATTTAAGACTTCCTGCTGTTTATGCTATTATTCCTGGTATACTTTTTAGGGAGAGAAATAAGATTCCCTATCTTTACCAATTAGTAAGAACTATACCTTTATATATGGCTCCTCAAGAGAGATTGTCTCTATTAGAAGAAATTTTAAAAGAGGTGGAAGACAAATTTTATCTTTGGGCTTATTATGGGAACACATTGAAAGAGCTTGGTAAAATGGAAGAAGCAATCTTTGCTTATGAAAAAGCTCTTCAGTTAGAGCCTTCGGATCCAGATAAAGTTGCCATCTATACCCATCTTGCAGATGCTTACTTCAAAAAAGAAAACTGGGAGGAGGTTATAAAGCATTGTGAGAGAGCAATGACCTTAGGAGAAGTACCTGAGATATTTAATCTATTGGGAAGAGCCTTTTATAGAAAAGGGGACTATCCCAATGCCTTACAAGCCTTTTTGCGGGCAACTGAGCTTGACCCATCTTCAGCCATAGATTATGCTAATGCTGGGTACTGCTTAAAAGCTATGAACTTTATCCCTCCTGCAGAACTCTTTTTCCGTAAAGCCTTAGCTTTAGACCCCAATCTTACTATGGCTAAAAGGGGATTAGAGTTTTGTGAAAGTCTACTACAAAATAAAAATTAAATTACCCTTTTTGGTAGCTCATACCCTTTTTGGTAGCTCAAGCCTCAACTTGCACCCACGCAGGCTAAAGCCTGCGGCTACCAAACCATTTTGATTGTTTTTGTTTTGGGTATCTGCAACCTTTAGGTTGTGCCCACGCTGGCTAAAGTCTTCGGCTATTAGACCTTAAAACTGGAGCACTTGCAACTCAATATCTGGGTATTATAATTCTATAATCCTTTACTTACCCTTTTAAAAACTTTAAAGTGAACATAATATAGTGCCCTTTTATGAGTATAGAATTTAGAGATCTTCTAAAAAAGGAAGGTTTTATATTTACCTTTGAATTAGTGCCAGGGAGAAGCGTTCGCACAAGGGAATATCAAGAAATTTTAAGATTTCTTCAAGAAAGTACAAAAGAGAGGCTCTTTCAAGTTTTTTCCATAACAGATAACGCTGGAGGGCATCCTGCTTTATCCCCTATTCCTTTAGGGAAAACAATAAAAGATTTGGGTTTAGAGGCAATTATACATTTTTCCTGCAAAGACAAAAATAGAAACCAAATTGAGAGCGAACTGCTGGCATTGGATAGAGAGGGGCTACACAATCTTTTAGTTTTAACAGGTGATTATCCCTTTTATGGATATATGGGAAAGGCTAAACCTGTCTTTGATTTGGACTCTGTGCTACTTCTCAAGTTGATCACTGATATGGAGCGCGGTATAGAACTTCCAAAAGGGGCTCCTGGGGGAGGAAAGGTCTTGCCAGGTATTCCATTTTTTAAAGGCGCTGTGGTAAATCCCTTTAAATTAACTTATGAAGAGCTCTTTTGGCAATACTTTAAGCTTTATCTTAAACTTAAGGCAGGAGCCTATTTTATTATATCTCAAGTGGGTTTTTATCCTAAGCCCTGGAAAGAATTAAAAATTATCTTAGATAGAGGATTTAAGCAATTTTTATCCCAAATTTTAGAAGAACCTCTTCCAGCGATTGAAAAAGAAGAAAGTTTTAAGGATATACCTATTCTTGGAAGCATCCTTTATCTTTCCCCAGGCTTAATTAATCTAATAAAAAAGGGTAAAATTCCAGGAATACTTCTTACTGAGGGCATAATAAAGGCTTTTGAAAAGAGTTCAAACTTTGAAAGAAAAAATTTGGAAATTTTAGCTAAGTTTGTCTCTATTTTAAAGACCTTAGGATACAAAGGAGTTCATCTTTGTGGGTTTCCTTTAAATTACAGCAAAATAAATCACTTCTTAGAGCTTTTTTATAAATATGAAAACAAGGGTGAAGATTTTATGGAGGAATTTGAAAATATAGCTGTTCTTGAGTTAAACAGAGGGAAGCTTAAAAAAGCATTTCCCTCTTTTTTAAGTAAAGCATATGGTTTTAAAAAAACTTTTAGTTTATCTTATTTTGCAAACCATTTGATTCATTCCCTTTTTTTTAATACCTCAAGCAGATTTTACCCTCTCTTTAAGAAAGTTATTTCTAAAATTGATGAATCCCCTTTTTTAAAGAAATATTTCACGATGTTTGAGTATGTTATTAAGAAGATCCTTTTTAGTTGTCAAGAATGTGGGGATTGTACGCTTTTTGAATTTAATTATTATTGTCCTCAGAGTGGCTGTGCGAAGTATTTATTAAATGGTCCCTGTGGGGGAAGCGTTGCCGGATATTGCGAAGTTTACCCATATTTAAAAGAATGCCATTTTGTGAAAGCCTTAAAAAGTCCCTCTACCAAAAAAAACATAAAAAAATTTCTTCATCTTTTTAGAAGTGGGCATTTGCCTCCAAGAGATTGGGAGCTTTATAAGAGTTCTTCCTGGATAAATTTTTATTTGAAAAGGGACCATCATAAGTATGAAGATAGAGACAGTAAGGATTGAAAAGATTGGTTTTGGTGGAGAAGGGATAGGACGATTAAGTGAAGGGAAAGTTGTCTTTGTGCCCTTTGTCATTCCAGGAGAATTAATTAAAGTAGGAGTAAGGGAAGAATATAAGGATTATGCTGTAGGAGAGCTGCTGGAGATAATTGAGGAGGCACCATCAAGGACAATACCACCTTGTAAGTACTATGGGATCTGTGGAGGATGCCATTTTCAACATATAAACTATCAACAGGAAATACAGATCAAAGAAGAGATTTTAAGAGAACTTTTTCTCAGACTTGCGCAGAGGAAGGAAATACCACTAAAAGGGGTTTTCCCTTCACCTAAGGAATATTACTATAGAAATAGATTAAGGCTTCATGTGGAGAATTATTCTCTTAAGATGGGTTTTGTAAAAAGGAAGTCTCACGAGGTTTTAAAAATAGAGGAATGTATAATTAGCGCCGAGCTTATAAATCAAATTTTAAAGGAGCTTTATAGCAGTCAAGCCTGGATTAATTTATCTTTATATAGTAAACGGATAAAGCTTGAAGTATCTCTTTTAGAGAAAAAGGTTTCTTTACTTTTTTGGAGTTTGGTTGAGCCAAAAAATGAAGATTTAGCGGAGCTTTTAAAGTTAAAAGACATAAAAAGTGTTTTTTATATAACAAAGGGGCAAAGACCTCAAGGTCCCTTTCCAAAGGAAGCCTCCTTTGGGGGAAGAAAACTTCTTCCTGCCTTGTATGATCTTATCTATTACATACAACCAGGCGTTTTTACTCAAACTAATTGGGAGATAAATTTGCTTCTCATGGAAAAGGTATTGGCTCTTTCTCAAGGGGCTGAAAAAGTTTTAGATTTACATTCAGGGATGGGAAATTTTCTTTTTCCCTTGGTTAAAAAGCTTACTTCAGCTTATGAATTTTTAGGAGTAGATACGGATATTCGTGCTATTGAGGATGCTATTTATACTGCAGAAAAAAATGCTCTAAATAGCAAAGTTGATTTTAGAAGAATGAGTGCCTTAGAGGCTCTTTATGAAAATATAAGAGAAGGGTGGCAATATGATTTGATTTTACTTGATCCTCCCAGAGGAGGGTGCAAGGAATTAATAAGGTATTTGCCTGAGGTTGCAAAGGATAAAATAATCTATATTTCCTGTGATCCTCCTACCTTAGTGAGAGATCTTTTACTTTTGGAAAAGGTAGGATTTAATCTTCTTGAGCTTTATCTTTTTGATATGTTTCCAAGGACTTATCATTTTGAGACTCTTGCTCTTCTTCAAAGGAGAGATTAAGAGGTTTTCCTAAAGCCCAAAGAAGTTGTCTACAAAAGCCCATAATGATTTTTACCTCCCTGGTAGTTAATTCCCTTGAGGTTAAAAATCTTCGGATGTTTGTTAGCCAAAGGAGAGTGTTTTCGTGAGGTAAATAGTCAATTTCTTTTAATGTGGCTTCTATTAATTTAAACATGAGGTTAATTTCTTTTTGTGTGGCAAGTTCTGGTCTCTTAAGTTCCAGCTTGCCAGCTGCCTGAAAGATTTCATAGAGGATTATCACAACAGCTTGGGATACATTTAAGGAGGCTTTTTCAGTGGTGGGGATGGTGATAACTTTGTCGCAATAAAAGAGGTCTTCATTACTTAAGCCGAGGCGCTCGTTTCCAAAGAGGATGGCAATTTTATTGGAAAGGGAATATTCACAAAGCTCTTGAGCAAGTTCCTTAGCAGTATAATAGACCAATCTGCGTTTGCCCAATCTTGCAGTAGTACCAATAACTAAGTTAAAGTCTTTTATAGCAGTGGGTAGATCATCATAGATCTCCATTTTTTCAAGTATAGAGAGACCAGCTTTAGTTGCCATTGCTTCCATAGGTAGAAGTGTTAAGTCTTCAGGCTTTACTAAGATGAGCCTTTCAATGCCAAAGTTGGCACAAGCTCTTGCAACAGAACCAATGTTTTCTGGGTAGAGAGGATTAACTAATACTACCGCAATATTTGCAAGATTGGCTGAAATAGGTTTTGCTATTGGGCGAACTTGCATGAAATATTTGGATGATGCAATATTTGGGTGGTGCCGGGGCCCGGAATCGAACCAGGGACACGCGGATTTTCAGTCCGCTGCTCTACCTACTGAGCTACCCCGGCTCCCACTAACCTTAATATTACAAAATTTTTAAATTTGTCAAGGTCCTGTAGACCACTCCAGAAATTTTTGTTCTCTTGGTAGCCGCAGGCTTTAGCCTGCGAGGGAATCTAAAATAATTTCTCATTTAGTAGTTTTTTATCGTGAGTGTATTATAATAAAATTTAATTTTAAAATAAATCCCTGCAGGAGGAAAAAATGGTTAAAAAGGGGCTATTTCTTAAATTTAATCCTGAAATTGTGGAGAAGCCTATTGTATACCGTTTGGTGAAAGATTTCAATTTAGCTTTTAATATTCTTAAAGCAACAATTACTCCTGGTAAAGAAGGGATTATGATCATGGAGCTTATGGGGGATAAGGACTCTATAGATAGGGGATTACAATTTTTAAAAGAAGAAGGGGTTGAAGTGCAATCACTTGGGCAACAGGTGCTGAAAAACGAAGAGGTTTGTATTCATTGTGGAGCTTGCACTGCTGTTTGTCCTACAGGAGCTCTCTCCGTTGAAAGGGAAACTTTTAAAGTTATTTTTGACCCAGAGAAATGTACAGCCTGCGGTTTTTGTGTTTCAGCCTGTGTAACCAAGGCTATGGAAGTACACATACAAAGCGAGGCTATATAGAAAATTAATTTAAAGAAGAGTATGTAGGAGGAGGCTTATATGAAAGTTCTCATTTCAGATGCTCTCTCAGAAGAGGGGATAAATCTTCTTAAAGAAGCAGGGTTAGAAGTAGTATATAAACCTGGCTTAGCCCTGGAGGAGCTTAAAAGGGAAATTATTGATGCTTCTGCGTTGATAATTAGAAGTGGCACTAAGGTATCAAGAGAGGTAATGGAGGCTTCCAAGAAATTAAAAGTTATTGGGAGAGCAGGAACTGGGCTTGATAATGTAGACCTTCAGGCAGCAAATGAGTTAGGAATAGTGGTTATGAATGTGCCAGGAGGTAATACTTTGTCAGCAGCAGAACACACTTTAGCTCTCCTTTTTGCCTTAGCAAGGAGAATTCCCCAGGCAAATCAATCTGTAAAAAGTGGGCAATGGGATAGAAAAAAATTTATGGGTGTAGAACTAAATGGAAAAGTGCTCGGAGTTATTGGTCTTGGAAGGATTGGAAGTATCGTTGCAGATAAGGCTTTGTGTTTGCAAATGAGAGTAATAGCTTATGATCCCTTCGTTACACCTGAAGCTGCAGCCAAAAAGGGCGTTGAACTTGTTAGTTTAGAAGAGCTTTACAGTAGAGCAGATTTTATCACCGTTCATACTCCTTTAACTAAGGAAACCTATCATTTAATAAACAAAGAAGCTTTTTCTAAAATGAAAGAGGGTGTTTATATTATAAATTGTGCAAGAGGGGGAATTATTGATGAAGAAGCCTTGCTTGAGGCAATAAATTCTGGGAAGGTGGCAGGCGCTGCCCTTGATGTTTTTGAAAAAGAACCTGTGCCCCCAGATTATCCCCTTCTAAAATCAGAAAAAGTAATTGCCACTCCCCATTTAGGCGCTTCAACCATAGAAGCACAAAAAATAGTGGCAGTTGAGATCGCAAAGCAGGTAGCAGATTACCTTTTACATGGAATTATTCGCAATGCCGTAAATGTTCCCTCTATAAGTGGAGAACTTCTTAAAACCTTACAACCAGTTTTGAATTTAGCAGAAAAATTGGGAATTCTTACTGGTCAAATTTGCGAAGGAGCTATAGATGAAGTAATTATTACCTATAAAGGGGAATTGGCAAAACTTGATACAAAGCCTGTTACTCTCTCCTTAGTAAAGGGACTTTTAACTCCTTTCTTGAAAGAAGATGTCAATTATGTGAATGCCCTCATCAGAGCTAAAGAAAGAAATATAAAAATTTTAGAGGTAAAAACTGAAGAAACAGAAGATTTCACTTCACTTATAAGTTTAACAGTGAAGCATACACAAGGAGAAACTTTAGTAGAGGGAGCTCTTTTTGGTAAAAATGAACCTCGCATCGTAAGAATAAATGGTTTTCGCTTAGATGCTTTACCTGAAGGGCATATGCTTTATATTTTTAATGAAGACCGTCCAGGTGTTATAGGGAAAATAGGCACCATATTGGGAAAACATAACTTAAATATCTCTCGTATGTATGTTGGTCAAGATCCTTTGAAAAAGAGAAATGTCATACTTTTAAGTTTAGATACTCCTCCTACTAAGGAGGCTTTAGAGGAACTGATGAAAGAAGATACACTTTACTTAGTTAAAACCTTAGAGGTTTAAGGAATATGACCGTTAATTTAAGAGGTTTTACCTTAGAGGAAGTCCAAAAAATTATCCTTAATTTAGGAGAACCACTCTATAGAGGAAAACAAGTGTACCACTGGATTACTGCAAAATCTGCAATTAGCTTTGATGAAATGACAGATTTGCCTAAAGCTTTGAGAGAAAAGCTAAAGGATCATTTTGACCTTTCCCTCCCAGTGGTAATTCAAAGAGTTTCAGATGAAGAAGGGACAACTAAGTTTGCCCTAAAATTAGCAGATGAGAAAATAATTGAAACGGTGCTAATTCCAGAAAGAGATCATTTTACCCTTTGTGTGTCAACACAAGTTGGCTGTGCCATGGGATGTAGCTTTTGTCTCACAGGGAAAACAGGGTTTATGAGAAATTTAGAAGTTCATGAAATTATCTCACAAGTGGTTGTAGCAAAGAGGTTTCTAAAAGAGAGGGGAGAAAAGTTGCCTTTGAGAAATATTGTATTTATGGGGATGGGTGAACCTTTAGCTAATTATGAAAATCTGCTAAAAGCTTTACAAATTTTAGCTGACAAGGAGGGCTTTAATTTCTCCCGGAAAAGATTAAC
Source organism: Caldimicrobium sp. (assembly GCA_046291435.1). Taxonomy (GTDB): domain Bacteria; phylum Desulfobacterota; class Thermodesulfobacteria; order Thermodesulfobacteriales; family Thermodesulfobacteriaceae; genus Caldimicrobium. The sequence goes on from JBKBTC010000038.1 coordinate 8,518, forward strand.
GGTTTCAACCGTTGGTATAGTTGAAAAGATGCTTGCTTTAGCTAAGGATTTCCCAGTAGCCCTTGCCCTTTCACTACATGCACCCACAGATGAACTAAGAGCACAACTTATGCCTATAGCCAAAAAATATCCTATAAAGAGCCTCCTTGAAGCATTAAAAGTTTTTCCAAGAATTAAAAAGGGAAGACATACTATTGAATATGTAATTCTTAAAGGAATAAATGATAGTTTAGATGATGCTCACAGGTTAGCTAAATTATTTAAGGATATGCCTGTTAAGATTAACCTTATCCCCTTTAATCCTCATCCAGAGCTTCCCTTTGAAAGACCTGAGGACCCTGTTTTAGAAAAGTTTCAAAAGTTTTTGTTGTCTAAAGGAATATTAACCACGGTGAGAAAGAGTAAGGGGCTAAAAATTTCTGCAGCTTGTGGACACCTTAGTGCCAAACACCAGCTATTTCAAAACCACAGCTTCCACAAACCTTCCCTCTCTTCAGCTTATTCTCTAACACTGTAAAGCCATATCTCCTAATTAAAAGTGCACCACATTTAGGACAATAGGTATTTTCTTTTTCATGCCCAGGAAGGTTTCCCACATAGATGAACTGAAGCCCCTCTTCTTTACCAATGGCATAAGCCCTTTCCAAGGTTTCAATAGGGGTACTTGGTTTGTTTAGCATTTGATATTGGGGAAAGAACCTTGAAATATGCCAAGGTGTCTCAGGTCCAAGCTCATCCCTTATAAAGCGGACAAGAGCTCTTAACTCCTCTTCTTTATCGTTTTCTCTAGGGATAAGAAGAGTAGTGATTTCTACCCAAATCCCCACCTTCTTTAGATGAATTAAGTTTTCAAGAACTGGTTTCAGCTTTGCTTTGCATATTCTATGATAAAAACCCTCGTTAAAAGCCTTTAAGTCCACATTTATGCCATGTAAATATTCTTTTATAGCGTCGATAGCCATTTTACTCATGTAGCCATTAGATACAAAGACATTTTTAAGCCCATTGTTTGTAGCAATTTTACAACAATCCAAGGCAAACTCAAAAAAAATAGTAGGTTCTGTATAGGTATAGGAAATGCTTTTTGCTCCCAGTGCCAAAGCACTCTCAACTATACTTTCAGGAGATCTTTTTTTCCCTGGAAAATCTCCAGGATATAAATGGGGATACTGAGAAATTTCAAAGTTTTGGCAAAAACTACATTTAAAATTACATCCTACGGTAGCAATGGAATAGGAAGTACTTCCTGGAAGAAAATGATAAAGAGGTTTTTTCTCAATAGGGTCTAAGTTTTCTGCAACTACCTTGCTGTAAACCAGAGTATAAAGAATGCCATCTTTATTAAGTCTAACACCACAAATGCCAGTTTTTCCCTCCGGGATAAGACAATGGTGATTACAAAGAAGACAACGAACCTTTTTTTCTTCTAATTTTTCATAAAAAAGGGCTTCTTTCATAACCTTTTCCTTTGGTTAATAATAAGCTTTTTTAAAATTAAAGTCAAGGTAACGCCTTTCCTCAAAAATAATCTCTTTGAAATGGGGTTGTTTCCTCATAATTTTTATAAAGGTTCGACAGGTAGCCGCAGGCTTCAGCCTGCAAGTGCGCAACCTAAAGCTTGTAGTTAAATAAAATAACTGGCAAGGCTTGGCAAGGAAAAAGATTTGGTGTAAAGTTATGAAAAAATAAGAAAAGCTCTTCTTGGAGGTGGTTTGCTTTGAATAAAATTCCCTTTACCCCTGAGGGATTAGAAAAGATTAAAAAAGAATTAGAACATTTGGTCAAAGTGGAGAGAAGGAAAACGATACTTGCTATTGAGGAAGCAAGGGCACATGGAGATATCTCTGAGAATGCTGAATACGAAGCAGCAAAAGAGAGACAAGCCTTTATTGAAGGAAGGATCCAAGAATTACAAGGTATATTAGCCCAAGCAGAAGTCATTCCACCTTTAAAAGAGCCCCCTGATAAAGTTCAGTTTGGAGTAAAAGTGAAGCTTTTAAATTTGGATACCAATGAAGTTATGACCTATAAAATAGTTGGACCCTATGAAGCTAATCCGAAGGATGGGTGCATCTCTATTAATTCTCCCATAGCAAGAGCTTTGATTGGAAAAGAAATAGGTGAAGAAGTAAAGGTGCAAACTCCCTCGGGAATAAAAAACTTTGAAATCCTTGATATCGAGATATAGGGGGGATTTATGGGAAAAATTAAATTAACAGAGAATTTTTCTCTTCTTGTTCCTGACGATCCAGAAATAGCTTATATTGAAGGGGATGGAATTGGACCTGATATTACCAAAGCTATGTTAAAGGTGGTGAATGCTGCCGTAGATAAGGCTTACTCTGGGAAAAGAAAAATACTTTGGAGAGAAGTATTAGCAGGAGAGAAGGCTTTTCGTGAGACAGGCAATTATCTTCCCGAAGAATCTCTAAATGTCATTAAAGAATGTGTAGTTGCCATTAAGGGACCTCTTACTACTCCAGTAGGTGGAGGTTTTAGAAGTATAAATGTTACTTTGCGGCAGGTGCTTGACCTTTACGCCTGTATAAGACCTGTGAAATGGATTCCAGGCACTCCAACTCCAGTGAAAGAGCCTGAAAAAGTAAATATGGTAATTTTTAGAGAAAATACAGAAGATGTCTATGCAGGTATTGAATATCAAGCCAATTCTCCAGAGGCTAAAAAATTAATTGAATTTATCTATGAAAATTTTGGTAAAAAAATTAGAGAAGATTCAGGAATTGGGATAAAGCCAATATCTGCCTTTGGCACAAAAAGACTTGTGCGGAAGGCTATAAAATATGCTTTAGAAAATGGACTTCCCAGTGTGACCCTTGTTCACAAGGGAAACATTATGAAATTTACTGAGGGTGCCTTTAGAGCATGGGGATATGAGGTAGCAAAAGAGGAATTTCCTGATAAAACAGTGGCAGAGGAAGAAATGGCTGAGAGGTTTCCAGAAGGAGTTCCTCAGGGTATGGTAGTTATTAAAGACAGGATAGCCGATGCTATGTTTCAATGGGCCTTGCTTAAACCAGAGGAATATAGCGTGCTTGCAACACCAAATTTAAATGGAGATTATCTCTCTGATGCTTTAGCGGCTCAGGTAGGTGGATTGGGGATGGCACCAGGTGCAAATATCGGAGATGGTTATGCAGTATTTGAGGCAACCCACGGGTCAGCCCCAAAATATGCCAAT
>JBKBTC010000039.1:0-11489 GCA_046291435.1 Caldimicrobium sp.
TAAGCTGAAAGTAAAATAAACATCAGAACCTGAGTAGTAAAAGCTTTAGTTGAAGCTACACTAATTTCTGGTCCAGCTTGGGTATAAAGCACTTTTTCGCTTTCCTGAGTAATAGAACTTCCAAGAACATTACAAATAGATAGAGTTTTTGCTTTATATTCTTTCGCTAATCTTAGACTGGCTAAAGTATCTGCAGTCTCACCTGATTGAGAAAGACAAATAAAAAGGGTTTTTTCATCCAGATAGGGTTCCCGATAACGAAACTCGGAGGCAAGGTCTACTTCAATGGGAATTTTTAAATACTTGTCTACTAAATACTTCCCCACTAAACAGGAATGGTATGATGTGCCACAGGCTACTAAGTAAATTTTCTTTAGTTCCTTTTCAAACCAATTTAAAGGAAGATCCTCTTTTGAAAAATCAATTTCTTTTCTGTCTAAATTTATTCTTCCTAAAAGCGTATTCTGGAGGGCTTGAGGTTGCTCAAAAATTTCTTTTAACATAAAGTGTGGAAAACCGCTTTTTTCTGCCTGAGAAATATCCCAGTTGATCGTTACAATTTCCACTTCTCTTTCTCTTCCATCAAAATCAAAAAGCTTTATATCCTTTGCTGAGATTACTGCACATTCTCTCTCCTTTAAGTAAACTATCTTTTTTGTAAAGGGTAATAGAGCTGGAATATCTGAAGCTATAAAATTTTCCCCTTCTCCTATGCCGATTACTAAAGGACTTTGATATCGGGCAACATAAATTTTATCAGGCTCTATGGAGGAAATAAGGGCTAAAGCATAAGCCCCTTTAAGTTCTTTTAATGCTAAAGAAAAAGCTTCTTTAATTGGGAAGCCCTCTTTCCAAAAATCTTCAATTAAATGTACTACTACTTCGGTATCTGTAGCAGAGACAAATTTATGTCCCTTTTTTAAAAGCCTTTCTTTAAGTTCATAATAGTTTTCTATAATCCCATTATGCACTAAAGCTAATTTTCCGGTACAATCAATATGAGGATGGGCGTTTATATCAGAGGGTTCACCATGCGTTGCCCAGCGAGTATGTCCTAACCCTGGACCTCCAACTCCTGTGCGGTCTTTTGTAAAAAGAAGCTCCTCCAAATGATACACTCTTCCTTTTACTTTGGCTACTTCAATTTTAGAATTCTTAAAATAAACTACACCAGCAGAATCATAACCTCTGTATTCCAGTCTCCTAAGCCCTTCTAAAAGAACAGGCCATAAAGCTCTCTCTCCAATATATCCTACTATTCCACACATGAAGTAGCCCCCTCCCCTCTCTTTAATCTCATTAAGTATTCTTCCCATTCCCAAGGAGAAAGATATTTCTTTTTGGCATTACAATCTCTACATGCAGGAACAATATTTTCCCGTGTGGAAGCACCTCCTCTACTTAAAGGTATCCTATGATCCATTGTTAGCTCCTCAGGTGATACTTTTCGCCCACAATAATAACATATTCCCCTTTCTAATTTTTTCCTCCACCAACGGGTCTTCTTTAAAGCTCTGGCCTTAGCTCTTTCTCTTTTAATGTGCTCTAATAAAGTTATTTCTTCCTTTCGCATAATCGATCATTAATAATGGATATTATTTTTTCAACTGCTTCATCTATACTGAGGTTAGTTGTATCTATGATAAAAGCCCCTTCGGGAATTACTAAAGGAGCAACCTCTCTTTTACTATCAATTATGTCTCGCATCATTAAATTATGCTTTATTTCCTCTATATCCCTATCAGGATAATCTTTCATTCTTCTTTTGGCCCTTTCATAAAGGTCTGCAGTTATAAAAAACTTGACTTTTGCAAAGGGGAAAACTACACTCCCCATATCTCTTCCTTCTGTAATAATTTTTTTATCTTTAACTAAATCCCTTAGAAAAGCCGTAACTAATTCTCTGACTGTAGGATGAGCAGAAAATTCTGAAACCTTTGCTTCAACCTCTTTAGTTCTTAACTCCTCTTTTAATGGCTTCCCTTGATAAAAAAGCGTGGTTCCAGTAGGCGATATTTCAATTTTTATTTTTGAGAAAATATCTTTAAATTTATTTATAATCTTTTGATCTGATGTTAATTCATTCACTGTTTTAATTCTATTTTGCATAAAAAAGTAAGTTATTGCCCGATAAAAAACTCCTGATTCTAATAAGGCTAAATTTAATTTTTGGGCGATTAATTTAGCGAGAGTAGTTTTACCTGAGCCTGCTGGTCCATCAATAGTTATGATAAATGCATCCATTATATCTCTACTTTATAACCATACATCTCTATATTCTCTTTAATTTCTTCTAAGGTAAGGTCTTCCTCTTTTTCAAAGGTGACTTTTCCAGTTTCTAAGTTAATGGAAACATTTTTAACCTTTCCTGTGCTTAAAATAGCTCTTTCTACCCTTTTTACACAATGTTCACAGGTCATACCTTTTACCAGGATCTCAATTTTCTCCATTTAACCCTCCTTTTTAACAAATAGAGCCCCTATACGGACTTTAGTTTTATTTTCAATTATACCATTTATGGCTTTATTTTCTAAAAATTTTAGGATTTCCTTCTCTTTCTTGGCGGAAATTTTATATCCTTTGCTTTTCAATCTAAATTTAAGTTTTTGCCAAAATTTTTCCATAGAGCTTTTTTTCTCAAAATACCCTTCGTAAAATTTAGCATCTCCGGGATGACCAATGGTGTAAAAATAATTAAAAAGTATAAAAAATCCAGCTTGTGGGTCCCTTATTCTTTTTTTGAAAAATTTTTCTTCAATTTCTTCGTAAAGATAATTTTTTCTTAATCCAGCCCATTGCACAGCAATAAAAAATTTTTCAGTACAATCAAATAGTCTTTTTACTTCCTTTAAATCCCTGAGTATTGGTGTCATAGATACAAAGACGGTATCAAATTTCCTATCAGGATTATATTTTTTCCAGTCTGCTTCTATAACTTGAACATTGTGTATACTTTCAGTCTGTAATTTCTTCCTCAAATGAGAAAGCATGGAAGGTGAAATATCAAGAGCAAATACTTCTGCTACCTTTTTAGCTATTTTAACGGTATAAGACCCTGTGCCACAGGCTACATCAAAAAAAGAATAATTTTCCTTTAGAGCCCCTCTTTTTTCCATTTCTTGTATAATATCTTCTTGCATAGATCTATAAAAGGGACTTTCTTCCAAACTATCATATTCAACGGATATAAGCTCCCAAAAATCCCTTTTTAAAAATTTTTTAGTTTCCTTTTTTCTGGTTTGAGAGAGTTTTAGCCAAAAGGAAGGTGTTAATATTTTAGTTAGAAAGGTGTTTTCTTTCTTTTTCAAGTTCATTTTTATAAATCCTATCTAAGATACCGTTAATAAAGGCTGGGGATTCATCGGTGCCATATAATTTAGCTAATTCTACTGCTTCATTTATACTCACAACAGGTGGAATATCAGGTCGAAAGAAAAATTCATATAAAGCAATCCTTAAAATATTTTTATCTGTTAAATTTAACCTATCTAAAGGCCAATTTTGAGTGTATTTTTGTATTAATGCATCTAAAAAATCTTTTTGTTTTGCAATCCCTTGTAGTAGTTCTTCTGCAAAGGAAAAAGCCTTAAGGTCCCCTTCTATATTAAGATAGTTTTTATAATTTTGTAATGCTTCTGATAAAGAAATTTTTGCAATCTCAATTTGATACAAAATTTGCAAGGCAATTTCTCTCCCTTTCCTCCTAAGCATAGATTATATCATTTTCTCTGCTATATATACAGTTAGGTCACCCATCATGTGGGTATAAGAAGCAAGTTCGTTATCATACCATCCGTATACAACAACTTGTGTTATTGGTATTTCTATTTGAGAACGGGCAATTTTATTCAAATCTTCGGTAGGTAAACCTACACAGGCTTTTGTCAAATCAACTTTTGCAGTAGCTGTTCTGGTGTGAGTTTCTTTTCCCTCTATTATAGCAGCTGCCTTTGGATAACCAATAATATCAGTGGATACATTTTGTTCCGTGGAAAAAATTAAATATCCTTTGTATTTAGTTTCTGCAGCTTCTTTATAAATCTGATTGATTAGATCTTTATTAATATGATTATCAATACTTTCATCCTGTATATTAATGGTAAGGATAATTAAACTTCCTGTAGTTAAAGGCACTCTTACACTCTCTGCCATAAAACCTACTTTTTTCATTTCAGGAATTACCAAACTTAAAGCTTCTGCGGCTCCTGTAGTGGTTAAAATTATATTATTAAAGACGCTCCTTGCCCTTCTTAGGTCTTTTTCACCTTCTTTGGGTACACGATCTAATATAGATTGTGATGAGGTTGTAGCATGTACTGTTACCATCGCAGCAGATAATATTCTTTCTGCTCCAAAATAATCTAATAATGGCTTAATCATATAAGCAAGACAGGTAGTTGTACAAGATGCCGATGAAATTATACGATGCTTCTCTGGATGGTACATTTCTTCGTTAATGCCATATATCATAGTGATAATATCATCTGGAAGGCTCCTATCTTTATTTTTTATTTTAAAAGGAGCTGAAACTATAACCTTTTCAGCGCCAGCCACTAAGTGTCCTCTAACTGAGCCTTTGGGGTCATCTGCCTCTTTCGTAGGATCCCTAAATTTACCTGTACAATCTATAACTAATCTAACTCCTTCCTCTTTCCATTCAATGTCCTTAGGATTCCTGTTATTCATCAAAAATTTAACTTTAACTCCATCAATTATCATAGTTTTGTCTTTTTCATTTATGTTTTCAATGACTCTATTAGCTCTGTGACCATAAAGCCATACAGGAAGCCAACCATAGGTACTATCTTTTTCTATATATTCTGCTAAATCATTAAAGGAGGTACCTACTTCCCTTCCTAAATTTACTACAATTTCAGAAAAATATTTTCTTGCTACATGATGCCAAAGAGTAAGTTTACCAATTCTACCCAATCCATTGATTCCTAACTTCATGGGGTCCTCCTTTTTATTTATATTAATTTTTTTTCCGCAGGCAAACGCCTGCAGATACTAATTTCTCTCGCAGGGAATAGCCTGCAGCTACCCAAGTTTCTCTTTATTATTTATGTTTAATTTTTCCTTTGTAGATATCTCCTGTTATTCCATTTAAAGTAATCCAATCTCCTAATTTTATGGTATGTTCCCTTAGTTTAGCAGATTTTTTAATTTCATCAATTCGTAGGTCTTCACATCCTACTACACATACTTTTCCTAACCTTCCTGCAACAATTGCAGCATGTGAAGTTTGTCCCCCTCTTGCAGTAAGAAGTCCTTGAACTAAAGAAATTTCCTTAATGTTATCAGGAACTGTGTCATATCTTAAAAGAATAAGAGGATCTCCTGTAGGCTTTAATTCGTATATGTCACTTAAAGAAAAAACAACTCTACCTGAAATAATGCTACCAGAAACCCCAATACCTCTTCCAAGATATTGTAAATCCTCTAAAGCCCTTTTTTGGAAAAGGGGAAGCTCCTTTTCTTCTCTTAATATAATATCTCTTACTTGTAAAATGTATAAGTCTTTTGGGTCTTCACTTTCAAAAGTGAATTCAATTTCTTGGTGATCCCATCCTTGCTCGTAAACTAAATTATAGGCTAATTGCAGTAAATTTTGATAGATTTGAGGGAAAGCCTCTTCCAGCGATGGTCCTTCTCTATTTTCTAACTTTCTCTGTTCTATGGAAATGGGATAGGCATTTACTAAGCCAGAAACCACATCTTCCCCTTGATTATAGGTAGTATAATCTCCCCAGAGTAAAATTCGCGGAAATTTCCCAAGGGGTGAAGTGGTAAAAATTACTCCTGTGCCTGAATTCTGTCCAATATTTCCAAAAACCATTTCCTGCACAATAATAGCTGTCCCCCACTCTTCTGCTATTTCCATCAAGCTTCTATAATATACCGCCTTTTGGTGATACCAAGAATTTAAAATTAACTCAATACTTTTAAATAGTTGCTCCCAAGGATCATCAACCACCGGTATCCCTAAGGTTTCTACCTCCTTTCTATAGAGTAAAGCTAACTCTTTCATAGCCTCACCAGAGAATTCCCTTTTCATTTTAACTTTATATTTTCTCTTATGCTCTCTCATTAGCCGGTTAAAAAAATCTCTATTTACTCCCTGCGCCATAGCCCAGTTTTGAATAAACCGTCTATAAGTATCCCAAGCAAACCAAAGATTATTAGTTTTTTCTGCTATACTTTCCGCTATCTCAGGATTAATACCAACATTTAATATAGAACTCATCATTCCAGGCATAGAGATGGTAGCTCCACTTCTTACACTCAATAATAAGGGCTTTTCAAAATCATTAAATTTTTTACCACTTTTCTCTTCTATTTTTTTGACCGCTTCCCTCAAAATACTTTCATATTCTCTCCATAGCTCTTGATATTTTTTAAATAGCTTGTAGGATCGGAATATTTCTGTAGTAATGATAAACCCATGAGGAATTTTAATAGATTGTTTGAGAGTTCTTGCGACTTGAACTAAATTGTAAGCCTTCCCTCCTAAATAAATAAGATTATCAGCTAAAGGATTGGGCTGATCAAGAAAAGAAATGCTTTTTCTCAAATCTAAGGTTAAAAGTAAATTCAAATCTTCTATGTTTACTTTTTCTTTACTTCTTATCAGAGCTTGATAGACTTTTTTTAAAAATTTATCTAAATATTTAATTGTAAATCCTTGATGTAAAATGTCTTTTATTACTATTTCGCTTAGTCCAAAATATATTTCTTCTTTTTCTTTTTTTTTGATGAAATTTTTATATTTTTCCTGGATGGAGTTATAATCTAAGGTGTCAAATATAAGTGGATAGACTTTTAAGTAGGGGTTGACATAATAAGACTTTATAATGTGTTGAACACCATCTAATAAGCCTTTAAAAATATCTAAATACTGATTAAAAGTAAAGGGATAACTTTTTAAAGAATTTTCTAATAAGTCTACATATAAATTAAATTTCTGAGAGGTTATACCATCTATTTGGAGTGCTCTTTTAAAAAGGTATAATATTTTTAAAATTTTATAAAATTGGTTCTTGGTTAAAAAGTTTATTTCAAAATTTTCTATTAACTCATCAAGGAACTTTTCTACTAAATATTCTAATCTAAAGGTGAGACCCAGGGCATCAAATTTTTTTTCTCTATATCTTCCATACATAGAGGGAATATCTACAGCTATATGTCTTTTTATAAAAATTTCTTCAACGGGGGTAAAAATATTAGGAGATAATATATAATTATCTTTTAAATCCTTGAGCCAATCTAAAAGAATGGAAATCTTTTTATATGTATCTTCCTCTTTCAATAACTCAGGAAGTTTTGAGACATATTCAAACCCAGAAGTTTTATATTGTTCTATAAAAGTATCTAAATCTGTTAGATAACCAAAATATTTTTGTTTTTCAAGTTTATATAGATGAATTAAGTTATATATCTTTTTTTTCTCTATTTCTTCTCCTTGAATTTTAGTCAAAGCTTTTTTTATATCCTCTAAATTTAACTCCAAAAATTCATCTATGCTGTAAATTGAGAATACTTTAAAAAGTTCTACTAAAATTTTTTGCAAAGGTAGATGATGCCCTATTTCTTCTTTAGTTATTTTTTGCCAAAGATGTGTTGGTAAATATTTTTTAATATAAGATCCGTCTAAGCTAAACCAATAGTTAAAAATATCTTTTATAAAATATATAGCTAAACTTGAATTTTCAATGTGAATAAATTTGCGTAAAAAATGTAGTAAAGTATCTTTTCTTTGGGAGAGCTCATCTATTTCAGTAGAGAGATCTCTAATTAATCCTTCTGCTCCAATTTCATTGAAATAAACAGGTAAAATTTTACAAAACTGTTTTACAAGATTATAGACAGGTTTAATAGGAGCATTTAAAAGTGCTGTGACTTCTCTTTGAAAAAGGTCGGTATCTTTAAGAGAAAGACCATATATGCGTAAATTCAAATGAAGCGCAGCTAATAAACTTGAACACCATTCCGGATGGGCTTTAAATATGTCAAGCCAGGTTTTTATGTTTAATAGATGATTGGGATTAGCTTTAATCTTCCAAAATTCGTCAATCCCCTCTATTTGTGGCGGAAAAAAGCCATATTTTATAATTTCATTTATCAATATTTCTGCTAAGTAAACGGCTCTTTTGTTTAAAATAGAAATACCAATATTTTTAATACATTCAAAAGCTGTCCAAGGATATAAATTTGATTTTTCTTTTAAAATAGCAAAAAATTTCACCAAAAATTTTTCTAACTTTTCAGAAGACTGTTCTTCGATCATTTTTATGAGAATATTATTTATTTCTTTAATCAGTTCTTCGTGCAGTAAAAAAAGCGTAGGTGTTTCAATTAATTTAAAGAGAATGGAGAGACGATCCTCCTCTGAAAAATGACCCTCTTGAGTGCTTAAACTTTGCACAAAGGTTTTAACTTCCCTAAGAAGTTCCAAATGATCAGGAAAAGTTAAAAGTTTCTGTAAATTATTTACTTCGTTAACCCCTGTTAGGTGAGATTTTTTTAAAATCTCCTGTTGTAAAAAAGGATGGGCTTCCCAAAGTTTGTAAGTAAGTACATAATATCTTTTTAATAACTGTTGTAATATTTGGATAAATTCTTCATCCTCAAGAGCGAATTTTAAAATTTTTTTAGTAAGTCTTTTAAAGGAATGATATGTTTCAAGAAAGGCTGAAAAGATATGTTCTGGAAGTTCACTTCCTGCTTTAAGAATTTCCTTTAATAAAGGGGAAAATCTCCGAAAACTTTCATTATCTAAAATTTCTAAGGTTTTTTCAAGAAGAGTAGAATATAATTCTGCCACTTTAATATTAAGGTCAATGTTTTCTCCAAAAAACATAAAAAGTAGTTCAAAAAGCAAATAAAATCCTTTTTCTCCTAAGGGATGTCTTAAAATTAAACTTAGATTTCTTAAATAAAAAGCCCTAAATTCTTCAAAAACAAGTAAGGTATTTCTGTAAGGATGAAAAATTTCTTGTAAAAGGAAAGAGGCTTGTTTTCTTAAAGCAGGAAAATCTGCAAAAATTTTCAGAAATATCTCATATTTTGGATGATATTTTATTTCAGAAACTTTGGTTTGTTGAAGATTAGCTAATAAAGCTTTAGAGGTATAAGTTAATGCTTCCATCCAATATACTTTTAATACTCTTTACTTGCCATATAATTAACTAAATCTAACAGACGAACTGAATACCCCCATTCGTTATCGTACCAAGCAATTATTTTAAGTAAATCTCTTTCAATAACTTTAGTGGTTAATCCATCTATAATGGCACTATGGGGATCTCCAACTAAATCCATAGAAACAAGAGGTTCTTCCAAATAGGAAATATATCTATTTTGATTTTCTTTAAAAATTTGAGCTAATTCTGCTGGAGTAGTTTCTTCTTTAATTTTTATAACTAAATCCAATAAAGACACATTAGGGGTAGGAACTCTAATAGAAAGTCCATCTATTTTGTGGGCTAAATCAGGAAGTATTTTTTGTAAGGCTTTCACAACTCCAGTTGAGGTTGGGACCATATTTAAAGCAGCTGCGCGGGCTCTTCTAAAATCCTTGGGATGTACCATATCCAGTAATCTTTGATCATTTGTGTAGGCATGAACTGTAGTCATAAATCCTTTTTCTATTTCAAAATATCTTTTTAAAAGGACTAATATAGGTGCTAAACAATTAGTAGTACAAGAAGCATTGGATATGATAATGTGCCTTTTGGGATCATATACATCTTCATTTACTCCCATAACAATAGTAACATCTTCATTTTTAGCAGGGGCTGAAATAACAACTCTTTTTGCACCTCCACGGAGATGTTTTCTTGCTAATTCAGCATCAGTAAAAAAACCTGTAGCTTCAATTACATAATCTACTCCTACCTCTTTCCAAGGAATCTTTTCAGGATCTCTTTCTTGAAAAATTCTAATATCTTTTTTATTAACTACTATATAATCATCTTTTACATAAATCTCATAGGGGAGTTTTCCAAAAATGGTATCATATTTAAAAAGATGAGCTAACATAGCTGGAGAAGATAAATCATTTATGGCTACAATTTCTATCTGATTAAATTCAGGATATTTAAAACGAGCTCTTAACACTGCCCTTCCAATCCTTCCAAATCCATTAATACCTACTCTAATCATAGACTACCTCCTTTTCTAAAAATTTACCCTTGACTTTTAGGGTATACACCATAATTACTCCGTCTTCCCCTAAATCATAATAATTCTTTCTAACTCCTACAGCTCTAAATCCAAACTTATTATAAAAATTTATGGCTTTTTTGTTTTTCTCTGAAACTTCTAAATAAATCTCTCTTAACTTTTTATTATAAGCTTCAAAAAGAAAATTTTCCAAAAGGTATCTACCAAAACCCTTTCCTTGAAAGTCTTTTTTTACAGCTAATCTTAAGATTTCTCCTTCATCTAAATAAACCCTTGCCAAAAGATAAGCAACAGGGTCTTTATCCCTTATTAAAATTGAGATAGAAGAATAGGGGCTGTGAACTTCTTCCTTTATCATTTTAAAGGTCCAGGCTTTTTCTTGGAAAATCTCCTTTTCTAATTCTGAAAGCTTATGAAGTATTTGTAAGTCAAGACTATCCTTTTTCTGTAGTAAAAACATCTTCTTATTCCCTATTTACATCTCTTAAAGTTACTACAATTTCAATTTCAGGTAAAAGTGCTTTTAATTTTTCTGATATAAAAAGAGCTATAGCTGGGCTTCTATGTTTTCCACCGGTACATCCAATACCACACACTACATAGCGTCTTCCTTCTTTTTTATGTAAGGGGAGTGCCCATTGCATAAAATTAACTATATATTCAATAAAAACTTGTGTTTCCTTTTTTTCTAATAAAAAGTCTTGCACTTCTTTATTTTCTCCAGTTAAAGGTTTTAATTCAGGTATAAAATAGGGATTAGGTAAAACCCTTGCATCAAAAAGATAATTTGCTTCGTAAGGTAAACCATATTTGTAGCCAAAGGCAATAATTTGAAGGAGGATACTTTCTAAGGTTTCCCTACCACCATAAATTCTAAAAATTTCATGTCTTAGCTGATGCACATTAAACCTTGAGGTATCAAGAAATAAGGTAGCCCATTCTCTAAGGGGTGAAAGTTTTTCTTTTTCTAATAAAATAGCACTTCTCAAATCGTTAGTTTCTTTAAACATTGGATGGGGTCTTCTAGTCTGACTAAAGCGAGTAATAAGCGTAGGCAAATCTGCAGAAAGATAAATTAAATCATAGGGATATTTTTTTTCTTTTAAGGTTGTTAATATTTTAGGGAAATCCTCCAAAAACTTAGGATCTCTTAAGTCCATAACTAAAGCAATCTTAACTGCATAGTCATTTTTATAGATATTTTCTAAAAAGGGAAGAAAAAGGCTTGCTGGAAAATTATCAATAGCTAAAAAGTTCAAATCTTCTAAAGCTTTTAAAACAGTGCTTTTTCCAGCACCAGACTC
>JBKBTC010000040.1:0-11332 GCA_046291435.1 Caldimicrobium sp.
TATATAAAGAACTATTCTGAAGATAAAAAAAGACCTCCTCTGGAACAAGGTATCGGATACTTTTTCCTTTTTTTATCAACTCTCTAATTTTAGTGCTTGATATCTCTAAGGAAGAAACTTGAAGAAAATGTACTCTCCCAAGAGCTTTCTCTCCCCAAAGGGATAAAGCCTTCTCTTTTACTAAATTTTCAGCTATACTCCAATCTCCTTTCCCTCTTGAAAGAACGATTAACTTTGTGTAATCAAGAAACTTTTCATAATGCCACCAAGTTTCTATCTCAGCGAAAGCATCCCATCCTACTAATAAATAAAATTTGTAGTGAGGATAGATATTTTTTAATTTTTCTAAGCTTTTTAATGTATAAGAAGGTCTTTCATCGCGCTCTATTTCAAGGCATTTAAATTTTGGATTTCCTTTGAGGGACAATTTCAGCATTTCTAAGCGTGCTTCATAGGTCGCCTCTGCTATACCTTTATGAGGAGGGTAGCCTGCAGGAATAAACCATATTTCCTCCAGTTGAAAGGCTTCCCTTGTTTCTTCTGCTATTCTCAAATGAGCAATATGGGGTGGGTCAAAGGTTCCTCCTAAGAGACCTATATTAGGTCCTAATTTGTCCATCGCCAAAGGCTATAAATTTAGTAGTAGTTAATTCTTCAAGCCCCATGGGTCCATAGGCATGTATTTTAGTAGTTGAGATTCCAATCTCTGCGCCAAGTCCCAACTCTCCTCCATCATTAAATCTCGTGGAAGCATTCACTAACACCAAGCTGGCATCTACTTCTTTCAAGAATTTCATAGCCTTTGAATAATTTTCTGTTACAATAGCTTCTGTATGATTGCTTCCATACCTACTAATGTGCTCTATAGCGGAATCTAAACCATCCACTACTTTTATCGCTAAAATTAGGTCTAAAAATTCATATCCATAATCACTTTCAGTTGCTCTTTTAGCGTTAGGAATATATTTTAGCGTTTCCTCACAACCTCTTATTTCCACGCCATATTTTTCATATTCCTTAGCTATAAGGGGTAGAAATTTAGGAGCAATATCTTTGTGGACAAGAAGGGTCTCCATAGCATTACAAACTCCTGGTCTCTGGCATTTGGCATTAACACAAATGGAAATGGCTTTGTTTATGTCTGCTTCATTATCCACATAGACATGACAAACTCCTTTATAGTGTTTAATCACAGGCATCTTGGCTTTTTCTGTAACAAAGCGAATAAGCCCCTCTCCTCCTCTTGGTATAACTAAATCAATATATTCTTCTAACTCAAGTAAATATTCCATAGCCTTTCTCTCAGGAGTAGGTATAATTTGCACAGCTGAAAGGGGAAGATTTTTTTCTGAAAGGACCTCTTGGAAAAGTTCAACTAAAGCCAAATTGGAATTTAAAGCCTCCTTTCCACCTCTTAAAATTACTGCATTTCCACTTTTAAAACATAGACCTGAGGCATCAATAGTAACATTGGGTCTACTTTCATAGATAATAGCAATTACCCCTAAGGGAATGCGCATTTTTCCCACCCAAAGTCCATTCGGTCTTTTCCACATTTTTACCACTTCACCTACAGGGTCAGGAAGCATGGCCACTTCCTCTAAACCCTTTGCCATAGCCTCAATTACCTTATCTGTCAAAGTAAGTCTGTCTATAAAGGCTTTACTTTGCCCAGTTGCAACTGCAAGATTAACATCTTTGGCATTGACTTCTTTGAGATACTCTTTCTTCTCTCTAATTTTTTGTGCAATTTTTAGTAGCACTTCATTTTTTTCTGCGGAGGAAAGATTGGCAAGCCTCTTTGAGGCTTCCTTGGCAGCTCTGGCTATTTCCACAACCATCTCTTTAAATTGATCTTCCATAGGCACCTCCTTAATTCTAAAAATAACATCTTTTCATACTAAAAGAAAAGTGTACAATATTAATTTAAATTTTTATTTTAACACTCATAGGTAAATAGCCAATGGGGGCCTTAGATCAAGTTTTAAAAAGGGAAAACACTGA
The DNA here is from genome assembly GCA_046291435.1 of Caldimicrobium sp. GTDB lineage: Bacteria > Desulfobacterota > Thermodesulfobacteria > Thermodesulfobacteriales > Thermodesulfobacteriaceae > Caldimicrobium. The sequence goes on from JBKBTC010000040.1 coordinate 2,005, forward strand.
TCCGCCACTTTTACCAGAAATTGTAGAAAAAATATTACGAAATTTTCTCACCAAAGAAGAAAGAGAACTTGAAACTTTTTTTATAACGGATAGCTATATTAGAACCTTCCTTATAGAAATGGCTAATTCACCACCTTTTAAAAGGGAAGGCACATCAATTACTGATCCTCGCTTAGCCATAATAGTCCTTGGAGAACAAACGGCAAAAATTTCAGTCTTAGGCTTAGTTTCGCAAAAGCTTATGCGGACAACTTTAAATGAATTTTCCTTTCCAAAATTTTGGGCAAGAGCGTTAACTCAAGCGGTAGCAGCTTATTTTCTATCTGACTTAATTGAAGGTTTTCCTTCACATCTTCCTATATCTGCCTTCCTTATGGATTATGGAATCATCTTGCTTTACATTATTAACCCGGAAAAGTATTTAAAAGTACTCTCTTTAAAGCTGCGAGGCATGTCTTTGCTTGAAGCTGAGAGAGCACTCTTTGGTGCAACTCATCCAGAAGTAGCAAGTGATTATTTTGAAAACTATGCCTTCCCCAGACGTTTTATTCTAAACATCTTCTACCATCACCATGAAGAGAATACCTGGGAAGGTTTACCTATAGAAATTCAAAAAGATCTATCTTTACTAAAGATGATAGATCATTTTGTGGGAAGTTATTTTAGCTATAATCGGGAAGAGAGATGGAATTCTTTTAAGAAAATAGCCCTCTCTTATCTTAAAGAGGATGATATAGAAACACTTGGTAACATTTTCCCTAAAATTGCCAATAATTACCTTTCTTTTTTTAATTTGGAAGAATTTCAAATAAAAACCTTTAAAGAATATGAGAAAGAAAAAGAAGAGGAGATAAAAAAATTACAAATATCGGAAAAAGAAAAAGAATTAGCTAAAATACAATCCTTAGAAGAATACAAAAATTATTTTAAAAATAAACTTTTAGAAATTCAAAGACAAAAAACTGAATTAGAAAGGGAATTTCAACTTCTTAGACATAAATTTAATGAATCTACTATCTTTGATGAATTAACGGAACTCTATAGGGAAGAATATTTTCTTAGAAGGCTTTTAGAAGAAATTCTTAGAGCGAAAAGATATGGTAAAGTCTTTAGTTTGTTGCATATAATTTTAGAAAATCTTGAAAATATAGGGAAAAAACTTGGTTTTACTGAAGAGGAAATCTTCATAAAGAAACTCTCTCAAGAACTTAAAAAAAGTTTGCGACGGGTTGATCTAATTGCCAAAGCTAAAAAATGGGATAGCTTTTATGTTCTTTTGCCAGAAACTCCAAGTCACGGTGCTATGGTCGTGGCAAGGAAACTCTTAAGGAAGATAGAAGAATTTTCCTATAAAGAATATAACTTTAAGTCCTCAGCTTTTATCTCAGTCCTTACCTTTGACCCCAAAAATATGAACCCAAAACAAGATACTTCTCCTGAATTATTAGTCTCCATATTAAAACAAGCTGCAGAACTCTTAGTAAATAAACAACAAAATAGAGTACTCTTAGTTAAATTAGACCGAGAGATTGAGAAAAAAACTTAGAGCAGATAAGCTTCTTGTTGAAAAAGGTCTTGTTGAAAGTAGAGAAAGGGCTCAAGCACTGATTTTAGGTGGAAAAGTTTTTTATTCCTCAGATGGTAAAAATTACCAAATCGTAAAAAAACCTGGTGAACTTTTGCCTAAGGAAATTTTTTTCAAAATTGAAGAAGATATCCCTTATGTTTCAAGGGGAGGAGTTAAATTAGAAGGGGCTTTAAAAGTCTTTCAAATAAATCCTAAGGATTGGATTTGCTTAGATGTGGGTGCAAGCACCGGTGGTTTTACCCATTGTCTACTCCTTTTTGGTGCCAAAAAAGTCTATGCCCTTGATGTAGGAAAGGGACAACTCCATTATAAATTAAGAAATGACCCAAGAGTAATTTTCTACGAAGGCATTAATGCCAGGTACCTAAAACAAGACTTTTTTCCTGAAAAATTTGACCTTATAACAGTAGATGTCTCTTTTATTTCTCTTAAGAAAATTCTTCCTGTGCTTGTTCCTTTTTTAAAGGAAAAGGGATTAATTTTAGCCTTAATAAAGCCTCAGTTTGAGCTAAGTCCAAGAGAAGTTAAAAAAGGGGTTGTTAAAGATCCGAAACTTCATTTTAAAGTAGTACAGGACCTTTGGAAATTTGCCGAAGACCTTGGGATGAGACCCTTAGGAGTTGCAGAAAGTTCTATTCTTGGGGCAAAGGGAAACAAAGAATTCTTTATTTGCCTTAAAAAGGGAACATGCTATAATAAAATAAATATGTAATAAAGGGGGTTTGTTATGAAAATAGTTGTTGCCTATGATGGTTCAGAAGATGCAAAGGAAGGCTTAAAATTAGCCCAAAAATTTTTAGAAGAAGGAAGAGGAGAGCTCTATGTTATAACTGTGGCAGCTAAGAGAGAAGATATGTCTAAGGAAGAAATTGAAAAGATAAAACATAAGGCAGAGGAATTACTCAAAGAAGCTCAAAAGCTTTATCCACAAATTAACTTTAAGTCACAGCTTATAGAGGATTTTTCTGTAGCTGAAGCTATTTTAAGGTTTGTAGAAAAGGCTGAGGCTGACCTACTTATTATGGGTGCAAAGGGAGTAAGACCGGATATCTTGAGATATACTTTAGGAAGTACTGCGGCTAAAGTTGTGTCCTTTGCTCCATGCTCTGTATTCATCGTAAGAAAGAAAAAAGAAGAGGAGTAATTAGGCTCGGTATTAATGGAGAGATTTTTTTTAGAATTAACCTTAATTATTTATATAATTGCCTGGATAGGCTCCCTTTTTTATCTTAAAACTCAAGAAAAAATTGCTTATAAGCTTTATCAAGGAGTGCTTCGTGTAGGATTTATTTTCCATATTATTTACTTAGTTTTATTTGCCAAGAATCTTTGGGATGAACCCTTTTTCACCTTTAAAGAAGTGTTAAGTCTTTTCTCATTTCTTTTAGTATGCGTTTATTATTATTTCCTCTTAAGCAAACTTAAAGCTTATACTTTTGGCACCTTTTTATTACCTTTACCCATCTTTTTTTTGATATTAGGGATATTTTTTTTAAAATCAGCTCCTGCTTCTCCTTTCTTGCCCTTTGTTAAATCTCCATGGTTTCCTCTACATGTGCTCTCATCTCTTGTCTCCCATGCCTTTTTACTTAGTGGATTTGTTGCTTCAATTATGTATCTCCTGCAAGAAAGAGAAATTAAAAAAAAACACTTTGGTTATTTTTTTCAAAAATTGCCCCCTCTTTATACCTTAGAAAGGATGGCAGAACGATCTCTTTATAATGGTTTTCTTTTCTTAACAATAGGCATTCTTAGTGGTGCCCTTTGGAGTGAGTTAGTCTTTGGCGACTATTGGAGATGGTCACCTAAGGAAGTTATCTCTCTTGCTCTTTGGTTTATATATGTGGGTATGGTACATCAAAGAATTCTTATAGGCTGGAGAGGAAAAAGATTAGCTTATATTTTTATTTTAGGAACTTCTATATGGTTTTTTACTTTTTTTGTGGTAAATTTTTATATAAAAGGTTTTCACAGCTATGGACAATGATTTGCAAATTATATTAATCGGAGTTAATCATAAAAATACACCAGTTGAAACAAGAGAAAAGCTATCTTTCACAAATTCTTCAACCTATCCCATCCTCGCTTTAAAGGAAGTTTCTCCATCTCTAAAAGAAGGTCTTTTTCTATCAACTTGTAATAGAGTTGAATTTTTATTAGTTATAGAGAAAGACCAAAAAGATGTTTTTTTAGAGCACTTTAGACAATTTATATTAAATGAAATAAGGGCTTTTGAAGAACAAATTTTCTCCTTTTTTTATATTTTGGTTGATGACGATGCTATAAGGCATCTTTTTGAGGTCGCTTGTGGGCTTGATTCTATGGTTTTAGGGGAACCTCAAATTTTAGGTCAATTAAAAGAGGCTTATAAAAAAGCCCTTCAATATAAAACCTCTGGTTTATTTCTCAATAAACTACTTCATAGAACTTTTTTTGTTGCCAAAAGGGTTCGCACGGAAACTGGAATAGGTGGAGGGGCGGTCTCTGTAAGTTATGCCGGAACACTCCTTGCCAAAAAAATCTTAGGCTCACTTAAAGACAAAAAAATTCTCTTAATTGGCGCAGGAGAAATGGCTGAACTTGCCTGTCAACATTTAATATCTCTTGGAGCTAAAAAGATTTCTATAGCAAACAGAACCCTTTCAAAAGCGGTGGAGTTAGCAGAGAGGTTTCATGGAGATGCCTATTCTTTAGAAGCCCTTCCAGATCTTTTAATTCAAAAAGATATTGTAATAGCCTCAACCAGTGCTTCCTCTTATATAATTACTAAAAACTTTCTATCCTCTATATTGAGACCTCGTAAATATAGACCTCTATTCCTTATTGATATAGGGGTTCCAAGAAATATTGAACCAAGCGTAAATGAATTAGAAAATGTATATCTCTTTGATATTGATGATTTGCAAGAAGTAGTTGAAGAAAATTTAAAAAATCGCAAAAAAGAAGCCTTGAAAGCCAAAGCTATAATTGAAGAAGAAGTTTTTAAAATGCATAAATGGTTACAGGAACTTTCACTTCATCCCACTATTCAAAACTTAGTTATGCGGACAGATGCATTAAGAAAAAAAGAACTGGAAAAAACATTTAAAAAACTAAAAGACTTGAGCCCCGAGGAAAAGAAAGCTATAGACTACTTGACTTATTCTCTAATGATGAAAATCCTTTCTCTCCCTATTCAATTTTTAAAAAAAGGTTATCACGAAGAGGGTAAATATGCTATAAGTCTTATTAGAGAAATTTTTAAATTAGATGAACCAGCAAGTATTTTTGAAGAAGAATTTACCTTAGAAGAAAAAATGGATATAGAAGAAAATAGGGAAAGTCTTAATCTTAAAAAGGAATATCCTCTTCATTAAAAGCTGGAATCTCTTCTATATCTAAATCCACCTCTTTCACAACCTCTGTTTTACTCTCTTCAATGCTTGGGAGTTCTCCTTTTTTATCTAAAATTTGCATATTTTGCACTAAAATTTCCGTAACATATCTTGTTTGTCCTTGTTTATCTTCAAATTTTCTTGTTCTCAATTTTCCTTCCACATAAACCTTAGAACCTTTGGAGAGATATTCTCCACAGATCTCTGCAAGTCTCCCAAAGGCAACTAACCTATGCCATTCTGTTATAGTTACTTTTTCTCCATCTTTAATATAAACTTCATTCGTAGCAATTCGAAAAGTAGATACGGGCTTACCATCTAAGGTATACCTGATCTCTGGATCAGCACCTAATCTGCCAATAAGGATTACTTTATTCACACTCATTATTATTTATAGATAATCCACTTTTAAATAATTTCAAGCAAAATTGTGAAGTTTTGTAGACCCTATTTTGGAATATCCCGTGGTTCCTATTTTAAAATTTCGAAGTTAATTCCTATTTTGAAATGTCACATTTATGATAGCTTTTCCGGGTAGCCGCAGGCTTTAGCCTGCGAGGGAATAAAAAAGGCGCAACCTAAAGGTTGCGGCTACCATTTTTGTGAAAACCCAATAATTTAGCACAAGCTAAGGCTTGCGGCTACCTAATTCTTGGGGAACTCTGAATTGCTCTTACAAAATTATTTGGATTTTTGGCAGGCTCAAGCTTTCATCCTTGCGGGCATAAAAACCAAATCATACATTTAAGATTTTACAAGCTCCACAGGTCCGACATTTCATGGGCTGACAAAAGATGGTAGGCTTTTCTTTTGTAGCCTTTATCCATTCGAAATATAAAAAATCTTTTGAAACCCCTATATCTATCTTATCCCAAGGAAATTTGATTGTTTTCATCTTGGGAGGTTTTAAAATAAATTCTAAATCGTCTATATACTGTTGAGCTTTAGGTAGTGGAACTCCTGAGGCTAAGGCTAAAAGAAAGTCCTCTAAATTTTTGTCCCCCCTTGCAAGAAGAGCTTGAAGATAAGCCTCTTTTATAGAGGCTATTTTAATTTCAGTAAATTTTAAAAGCTCCTTTCTCAGTTTCTCTCTTTTAACTTTTAGTGCTTCTAAATCAAAGTCTGCCCATTGAAAGGGAGTCTGAGGCTTAGGAATAAAAGGAGAAAAATTAAAAGCTAATTTAAAAGGATACTTCCTTTTACAAAGGGATTTAATAAAAGCTATTGTCTCTTCAAGGTCTGCCTCCTCCTCAAAGGGTAAGCCAAACATAAAATAAAATTTTATCTTTTTTATAGAGGTGTCTTTGAATCTCTCTAAAGTATCTACAATAAGCTCATTGGGAATAACTTTATTTATTACCCTTTTCAATTTATTTGAGGCAGTCTCAGGAGCAAGGGCTACGCTTCTTGTAGTCTTAAGTAAAGAGAGAAAAGCCTCATTTAAAGCATCTAATCTTAGAGAAGAAAAGGTAAGGGAGATACCTTTTTTTAATAAGGCTTCTCCTATTTCAACTACTTGCTCTTTATTTACAAATTCTAAACCCACTAATCCTACTTTACTACCTGAAGGGATCTCCTCTATTGTCCTTAAAAGATCTTCTTTTTTATAGTCTCTTGGAGGTCTATAGATAAAACCCGCTAAACAAAATCTACAAGCTCTACCACATCCTCTTGATACCTCCAAAAGATAACTCTCCTTAAATTGGGCTCTCTCTGATATCACTTTAGAAAAGATGGGTTCTGTGAGCTCCCTCTTTTTTATAACTTTTACAGATTTATTTAAATCCTTAACTTGGGAGGATAAAAAAAAGCTAAGGTGAGAAAATTTATCTAAAAAGACCTCTTTATTTAAGGCATATTCTAAAAGAAGAGGAATAATTATCTCCTCAATAGCCTCCCATTCCCCTAATAGAAAGCCATCTATAAAAGGAAGAAGTGGGAAGGGGTTGCTCCAGGTTGCAATTCCTCCTCCTAAAACAAGTTCCTTTCTCTTAGAAGGGTTAAGCTCAAGTCCCTCTTTTAGAAGAATTTTCAAAACATTTACATAATCCCCTTCAAAGGGTATGGAAAAAAACAACATTGGGAAATCTCTAAGGGGTCTATTATTTTCTATAGACCTTATTTTGCCTTCTTCATAAAAAAATCTTTCACAGACAATCTCTTCATAACTATTTAATCTTTCATAAAGGTAGAGGAATCCAAGGTTTGACATACCTATCTCATACTTATTTGGGAAAATGAGAGCAATAGGGAGCCTTCCCTTCCATCTCTTTCTTATAAAATTTTTTTCATACTTTAAATAATTTACCTTCATATTCTTCTATTATACTATCCTGCGGCCACCAAAGACAATAGATACGCCAATTCTAAAATAGAGACATCTCCCTTTATTTCACTACCCTTTAAAAGAATTTTAGTTTATATTTAAGTGAGATGCAAATAAAAGCATATTGGCTCCTTTTTGCAGGGTTATTCATAGGTATAATTTTTATCATAGCCTTTCCAGAAAAAAAAGGAATAATTGTAAAAAAAGAAGTTCCCTTTCTAACTACTGGCAAGCCTGAATTATGTTTACTCTGTCACGAAGAAAAAATTCAAGAAAAAGCCCATAGCAGAGAGATATTAGGGTGTTCAAGCTGCCATTTAGGAAACCCCTTAGCTAACACGAAAAAAGAAGCCCATAGAGGAATAGTGAAAAATCCCTCGGACCTTAGAATTATTCACAAAACCTGCGGGCAACCCAACTGTCATCCTTCTGATATAAAAAAAGTTAGACATTCTCTTATGGCTACCAATCATGGAATTATAAAAAGATTATTACTTGTCTTTGGTGAAGAGAAGGTTCTTCAAAAATTTCCGAATATATCAGTATGGGACCTATATGAAAAGGCACAGGATGAAAAATTAAATAAATCCTTTGCTGTAGACTATTACAAAAAACTTTGCGGGTCCTGCCATCTTTATTTAGATAAAAACCAATGGAGAGGCTTTGGCTTTTTATCTGAAAAAGGAGGAGGCTGTTCAGCCTGCCATCTTTTAGGTTCCTCAGAAGATTTAAAAACTAAAAAGCTTCATCCTAAATTGACAAAAGAGGTTCAATTAGAAAAATGTGTGAAATGTCACAATAGAAGCGGACGAATTGGATTTACCTATCAAGGTCTTTATGAGGGGACACAAGGAGGAATTTACCACAAATTATGGGTTGACGGAAGAGAACTTCTTGAAATTGAGCCTGATGTGCATTTTAAAGCAGGACTTCACTGCATTGATTGCCACAGCCGTGAAGAAATTATGGGTGATGGAAATTTTTATCCAAATATTGAAAAAGCCTTAGAAGTAAATTGTGAAACATGCCACAAAGGAGAAATTTTAACGAAAAAGGGAAGAACTCTACCTCACTTAATTAAAAAAGAAGGAAAATTATATCTCAAGGGCAAAATCTCTAAGAGAGATCACTTGATTAAAACACCTTCAAAGAGCTGTGAAGACCCTCTTCATAAGAGACTTTCCTGTTCCGCCTGTCATTCTAAATATATGCCTCAATGTATGGGTTGCCATGTAAAATACGACCCTCGTGAGACTCATATGGATAAAATTTTAGCTAAAGAGACACCAGGGCTTTGGGAAGAATATGAAAGTTATAGGGTAATATCAGACCCACCAATAGCAATAAAGGATAACAAAATTGTACCTGTTTCCCCAGGCTGACAGGATTTTATAACCCTTTTGGATAGAAAGGGAAGGGTAGCTCAGTATATAGAAAGTTTCACTTGGTCTTACTTTGATCCTCATTCCACTCAGAAAAAAGGAAGGTCCTGCGAATCTTGTCATCAAAACCCAAAGAGCCTTGGTCTGGGATATGGAAAAGTATTTTTAAGGAAAGGGGACCTCTATTTTGAACCTCTGGAAAAAAGATTGACTTCCACTTCTCTTAGACTTTCCCAAGTAATTAGTGAAAAAGGAGAAACCTCAGCAAAGTTTAACCGACCTAATATGAGTGGCTTAAAAAAAGAGGAAATATTTAGAATTTTGAGAGTTGGCATATGCTTAGAATGCCATAAAGAAAAGGACAAGATTTATCGCCAGTGGAAAAGTAAAATCTCCTGTCCTAAGTTTCCTAACCTTTAATTAAAGTAGTCGCAAGTTTTAGCTTGCGTTGATTATAAATTCCATCTGTTATTCCTATAACTATGTCACACTTTTTTACTGTTTTCAAAGGTCACATTCTCCTTCTTCTAATTTTCCGCGCCTTCCTCCAAAGATAACCTTCTTTCTACTCGCAGGCTAAAGCCTGCGGCTACCGGGGATCCTCGCAGGCTGAAGCCTGCGTCTAACAAACCCTTTGAATTATAGGGAAACGACTCCA
>JBKBTC010000041.1:0-11116 GCA_046291435.1 Caldimicrobium sp.
CACTTATTTGCATATCTCTCTCATTCTCTCAATTGCTTTGTTTTTAAAAGTAGTTCTATTTCTCCTTCTGTGAGCCCGGTTTTCTTTGCAATCTCTTTTATCTTTAAACCCTTTTTATATAATTGATAAACCTCTTCCTTTGGGTCAAACACAGCCTCACCTACAACCTTACTTTCTCCTTTTTTGATTTCCTTTAATTTTTCCACAAGCTGATGAGCTCTATCCAAACTTTCTTCAAGTTCCTCAAGGGGAATATTTAGAAGTTTTTTAAATTTAAAATATAGAAAAATTAATAAAACCAAAATTAAAAGGTCAAAAAGGATAAGCAAATAAATAAGAATCTCTTTATTCACTTTCTCAGACCCTCAAAATTATACCCTCTAACTCAATTTTAGCTGGTGATAGCGCTGGATACCCTTTTTTAAAAAAATCAACTAAATAAACTTCAAAATTACTCACTTCTTCTAGGTTTTTCCAAAAGGTGAGGCTATTTTTTTTACCTATTTCTTGAACTAAAAGTTCCCTCAAAAAAGTTTGAGCTAGTAGCGCTCCTTTATAGTTTTCATGATTCTCAAAATATAAATACACATCCAATTTTAAAAAAGATTTATCATCCAAGGGAAATAAAAAATTTTTTAGCTCAAGCTTGAAAGGATAGCTTTTTTCCTTAGTTTGAGGAGCCAACAGGAACTCTTTTTTAGTTCCCATTTCCTCTTTTAAGGTTTGGTTTGCTTTGTTTGTTTCTTCAAAAATAGTTTCTCTTTTCAATTTCTCCTCTTTGGCAACCTCCTTTATAGGCAACTTTATAATATAATTTATTACCAAAATACCAGTAAATAAGGTAATAACTAAAATAAACAAACCTACGAAAACAAGATATGTTCTTAAGCTTTTCTTCTTACTTTCCTTATCCTCAACTTTTTCTTTCTTTTTTTCATCTAAAAGCTCTTTTATGAGATCTTCCGTTTCTTCAACATTAATCCTTTCCTTTTCTTGTGATTCAATTGAACCTTTTTCAGTATGAGCTATCTCTTGCAGTTCCTTCTTTTCTTCCAAATTATCCTCCAAAAACTTTTTCCAATTTTTCTTTTAAGGTCTCTGGAGTAAAGGGCTTAACTATGTATTGACTTACTTTATACTTTATAGCTTCTAAAATATTTTCCTTCTGAGCTTCTGCGGTAACCATGATAAAGGGGAGGTCTTTAGTTGCCTCATTTCCACGAACAGCTTTTAAAAGCTCAAGACCACTCATTTTAGGCATATTCCAATCAGAAATTATGAGATCTACTTTTTCCTTAGAGAGAATATCTAAAGCGGTAGTTCCATCATCAGCTTCAAGGATATTTTTGAAACCAAGCTGTATTAAAATATTTCTAATAATTTTCCTCATCGTTGCAAAATCATCTACAATAAGAATTTTTACGTTAGGATCGATAGGCATCCTATACCCTCCTTTGATATATAATATTTTCAGTCTTTTTATCCTCTATTTTAAAATAGGAACGTAATTTTAAAAGGGCTTGCTGATGAATTTGAGAAATTCTACCCTCTGTATAACCTAAAACTTTGGCTATTTCTTTCATATTCATATCTTCATAGTAATATAGAGCCAAAACCATTCTCTCTTTATCTGTTAGAAGCTCTAACGCCTCCTCTAATTTTCCCTGAAGCTCCTTTAAAAAGATGTGTTCATATACATCTAAAGCATCAATATTGATGGCCATTAATTGAAATATATCTTCTTCTTCAACCTCTGGCATTTTCTGTTTAAAGGCAGTAATATCTATAAAGGATATACCCTTTATATTTTTAAGTAATTTATAATATTCTTCAAGACTCATCCCAAGGGCTTCTGCAATTTCTTCTTCTGTAGGAAGCCTCCCTAATTTTAGATACAGTTCTTTGATTTTATCTTCTACTTCTGAACATTTTTCTCTAACACTTCTTGGAATAATGTCTACTTTCCTTATCTCATCAAGTATTGCACCTTTTATGCGATATTCCGCATAGGTTTTAAAGGCTACTTTTTTTGAGGGATCATACCGGTTATAAGCTTCAATGAGCCCAATTACACCTGCAGAAACTAAATCTTCCTTAGATAAAACAGGCTGACCTAAATAGACATATTTAGAAGCTATGTGATTTATTCTTGGCAAAAATTCATTAATTACTTGTTCCAAGGGACCTAAAAAATTCTTTTGACTTAGCTTCATCAAAAGCACCTCAAAGTGAAGTAAATCTCTCTAAAAAATTTTCTAATTCTTTTCCTCTTCCTTTATAATTTAAAAGTTTATAGGAAATTTCTTTCATAGCAACACTAATTTTAGCCTCTTCACAATACTTTATAAAAGGAATTTGCAACTTAATAGCTTTTTTTACGCATTCATCATAAGGTAGACACCCTAAATAAATTAGTCTTAACCCAGGAAGAAACTTCTCTGTCACATATTGAAGTTGAGAATAAATTTTTTTACCTTCTTTTTCATCTTTTGCCATATTTACTATAATATGGAAATCTCTCACCCTTCCTTTTTGGAATAGTACTTTGAGATAGGCATAGGCATCTGCCATAGAGGTTGGCTCAGGTGTAACAAGTACAATCCTTTCGTCTGCTAACTGGGAAAAAAATAAAACATTATCAGAAATACCGGCTGAAATATCAAAAAATAGGTAATCATAAGACGAAAAGGCTTCTTCTATCTGTGCCCTAAGTAATAGTTTTTGATCCGTACTTAATTGTGTTAACTCCATAACCCCTGAACCAGCAGGGACAACAGCAAACCCATATTCCGTTTCAAGGATTATATCCTTCAAAGTTAAGGTTCCATTTAAAACAAAACGAATATCATGCTTAGGAGCTAATCCAAGCATAATATCCACATTAGCTAATCCCAAATCAGCGTCAAATATTAATACCTTTTGTTTTAATTGTGATAGGGCATAGGATAGATTTACTACAAAACTTGTTTTACCTACCCCTCCTTTACCACTTGCTATTGAGAAACTCTTCATTCTTTAAACCTCCTTAAAATTTTTATCTAAATTCATTTAAACCCCTTAAAAATATTTCTACTAAGGACTTTTCTTCCAATTTCTTTAAGTCTTCCGGAATTCGCTCTCCAATGGATGCAAAAATAGGAAGAGGAATCTCTTCTCTTAAAAGCCAAAAGAGCTGTGTCCCCTTATTAAGCCTATCCAAAAAGGTTAAGATCAAACCATCTATGGGAAGCTCCTTTATATCTTCCCAAGTCATAAGCAAATTTTCATAATTTTCTGTAGCTCTCACTACCCAGTTAAATCTTAGAAAAGGATAGGTCTTATATATTTCTCTTAATTCCACTATGGAAAACTTTTTCCCGAGGCTTGGTGTATCTACCAAAATTAATTCATAGGATTCTTTTATTTGGGTATAGTATTTTCTAAAATCCTCCCAATCACACTGTAAATAAGGTATTTCAAGAAATTGAGATAGTTTTTGGGCTTGTTCCTTTCCTCCTATTTTATAATTATCCACATTTAGCACTAATACTTTTGCATTCTTTTTTAACTTATACCAAAAAGCTATTTTAAACAGTGAGGTTGTTTTCCCAACCCCTGGCTCTCCAAGAAATACTTGAACTTTTGAAATAGGAGAGACGCCTTTTTTTAGAATTTCATCTCTTATAAAATATGGAAGCTCCAATGAAGAATTTGCTATCTTCAGGGCCACATCTTCGGGCACTCCCTCTTTAATAAGTTTGTAAAAGAGGGTTTGTCCTCTCTGGGCATCAAATATTTCTTTTAAAAATCCTTTAATCTCTAAGATATCCTTTCTTATATCTTCATATAAAAAAAGACCCCTTTCTGAATATTCTCTTTCCTTAATAGGTACAGTACTTTTCACTTCCACTTCATCTAATGCTGCAACGATTTCATAGTATTCTTTTCCTTCTTCTATCACTTTACCAGAATCAAGTATGACTGCATCTTCTCCCAGTTCTTCTTTTACCCTTTTTAAAGCTTTTAACATACTCGTTCCTCTAAATTTCTTAATCCTCACGCTACTCCCTCGTAAGCCTAATTACTTCCAAAATTTCCACCTGCACATTTGAAGGAACCTCTGCCTGAGATATAACAGGTATGTATCTGAGAGACCTCTCAATTAATACCCTCAAATGCCTCCTTACCGTGGGACTACAAATTACCACAGGTAAGAAATTTTTCTGGCTTGCTCTGTCCACTCCCTGAGTGATTGCTGTCACAATTTTGGCACCAATCTTTGGGTCAATTATCAAAAAAACTCCTTGTTCTGTTCGTTGTAAGCTCTTTTTAATAATTTCTTCAACATCCTCACCTATTAAAAGAGTAGGAAGCTTGCCCTCCACCAAATAGGGTTTAACTATTAATCTACCAAGCCTTTGTCTTACATACTCCGTTAAAATATTAGGGTCTTTTATATTAGCCCCATAATCACTTAAAGCCTCAAAAATGGTAACCATATCCTTTAAAGGAACTCCTTCTTTTACTAAATTTTGTAATACCTTTTGTATAGTTGTAATATTTATGGTATTTAAAGTTTCTTCAACTAACTTGGGATAATATTTATTCATAGTATCTACAATTTTTTGAACTTCTTGCTTAGTTAGTAGCTCATCCGCATATGTCTTTATGACCTCTGAGAGATGGGTAGTAATCACAGTGGATAAGCCTACCACTGTGAAGCCAGCCATCTCTGCTGATTCTCGCAAATCTTCTGGAATATAATAAGCCTTCATCCCATAAGTAGGTTCAACTGTAGGAATAGCACCTTCTGGTGGTAATAAATCAGGTGAAGAGGGTAAGGCAAGAAGATAATGAGGAAGAAGTTCTGCCTTTGCAACCTCTGCTCCCTTTATAAGTATTTGATATTCTCCAGGTTTTAGCATGAGATTATCTCTAACATGTACCGAGGGAATAATTATACCTATTTCTTGAGCCATTTGTTTTCTTAAGCTTTTTATTCTCTCTAAGAGGTCTCCCCCTTGAGCTTCATCTGCTAAATAGATTAGTCCATAGCCTAATTCTAAGGCTAATAATTCTACAGGGCGTATTTCTTCCTCTTCTCGGGGAGGTGATGGTGGTGCCTCAAGAGGTTTCTCTTCCTCCTTTCTTAATTGTCTATAAGAGATAAATCCCATAGTAAAGAAGAAAAGAGAAAAGGTTAAAAAAGGAAAGAAAGGGATACCAGGAATAAGCCCTACTCCTAAAACGGCAAGAGCAGCTAAAAACATAGCCTCAGGCTTTAAGGCAAATTGTTTTGCAATATCTCTGCCCATACCTGATTCTGCAGCAGCTCTACTAACAATAATTCCTGCAGAGGTTGAAACCACAATTGCTGGGAGCTGGGACACTAAACCATCACCTATGGTTAGAATGGTATATGTTTTAGCAGAGGTCGCTAAATCTAACCCCTTCTGAAGGGTACCTATTAAAATTCCCCCAATGATATTAATAACAGTAATAATTAATCCCGCTATGGCTTCTCCTCTTATAAATTTTGAAGCACCATCCATAGCCCCATAAAATTCAGCTTCTTTAGCAATTTCGGCTCTGCGCCTTCTTGCCTCTCTTTCGTCTATAAGCCCTGCATTAAGGTCTGCATCGATTGCCATCTGTTTTCCAGGCATAGCATCTAAGGTAAACCTTGCTGCAACTTCTGCAATCCTTCCAGCACCTTTAGTTATAACTACAAAGTTTATTAACACCAAAATTAGAAAGACGATAAAACCAACTACAAAGTTTCCGCCCACAACGAATTCACCAAAACTTTTAATTAAATGACCCGCAGCATCGATTCCTTCATGTCCTCTAAGTAGGATGACCCTTGTAGTAGCAATATTCATAACTAAGCGAAAAAGGGTAGTTAATAAAAGAAGTGATGGGAAAGATGTAAAATCAAGTGGTTTATTCACTTGCATAGCCATAATAAGGATTAAAAGACCTACTGAAAAATTCAAAGATAGAGCTAAATCAATCAATATCCTTGGTAAGGGAAATATTATCAAGGCAAAGAGCAGTAAAATTCCTATTACTGCTGAAGCACTGTAAACATCTAACAGGGTTTTTAAATCAAAAGTCCTATCCATAATTTACACTAACTCCATTTTTTCTTCTTTGCTTTATAAACATAAGCTAAAACCTTTGCAACCACTTGATAAAGCTCCTCTGGGACATACTCCCCTACTTCTACTTTTTTATACAAAATCTGTGCCAAAGGGGGATCTTCATAAAGAGGAACTCCATGTTCCTTGGCTATTTCTTTAATCTTTTGGGCTAAAAAATTTTTCCCTTTAGCCACAACCTGAGGTGCAGGCATTTTCCCTAATTCATATTTAAGGGCAACTGCAAAATGCTCAGGGTTAGTAATAACCACATCAGCCTTGGGAACCTCAGCTAACATTCTCTGCCTACTCATCTCTCTTTGTTTTTGCCTTATCCTTGCCTTAACCCATGGATCTCCTTCCGTTTGTTTCAATTCTTCTTTAAGTTCTTCCCTTGTCATTCTTAGCTTTCTTTCCACTTCCCACCAGGAATATAGCCAATCTAAAACCCCTAAAATTGACAATATAAAAAGTAATTTCGTAAGTAAGTCTTTTAGTACCATCTTTGTTGCAACCAAAAGATAGAAAGTATTTACACCTAAAAGTTTAAGAAGGTTGTCAATATTTTGACTAATGATCCAATAACTTATACCTACGATCAAAGAAAGTTTAACTAAAGCCTTGAAAAGTTCAAAGAGGGAAGCAAGGGAAAATAATCTCTTAAATCCTTCAACAGGATTAATTCTCTCCCATTTTAGGGAGAGAGCCTCTGTTGCCCAAACACCCCCACCTGTTTGAAGCAAATAAATTACAAAAACTGCTATCAGCAACAAAACAAGATAGGGGAAAAGAAATTTCATAACCGCATAAAAATAGTTTTTATTTAAGAAAAAAAACTGCGACAAATTCAAATCTTCTAAAGTAAAATGGGAAAAGCTAAATTGAAGAATAAAGCTAAACTGGTGAAAAAAAATGTAGGAGAGGAAAAATAGAGAAAAGAAGCTCATCGCAAGGAGGGCAACTGAAGATAGCTCCCTACTTTTAACAATCTGACCCCTTCGTCTTGCCTCTTCTCTTCGCCGCGGAGTTGCCTCTTCCGTGCGCTCTTGGGCTTGTTCTTCAGGCATGTCCTACCTAACCTCTTATAAGGAGTGTTAAAAATTTAGCAAAATCTCCTAAGAAAGACTTAAACACTGTGGGAACTAAAATCAACATTAAGCCAAAGAATAATAACCCTATTCCTAAGGTTAAGGGGAAACTTACAAAAAGGACATTTATTTGAGGAATAAGCCTTCCAACTATGGCAAGGGTGATATTAAACATAAGCATAAAAACTAAAAGCGGTGCCAATACTTTGACAGCAATGTCAAAAATTAACGCACTCTTTTTAATAATAAAATTTATTAAGCTATCGTGGTATATATAGGTTCCAGGAGGGATTTGCTCAAAGGATTTAAATACAAAATATAATAAATAATGATGGATGTCCAAAACAAAGAAAAAAAGAAGAAAGAGTAAATAGATAAACTGAGAAAGAATAGGCATACTAATTCCACTCATAGGGTCAAAGGTTTGAGAAATACCAAAGCCCATCTGTAAACCCACTAATTCACCTCCTAATTGAAGCCCAGCTAAAATAAATCTAAAAAATAAAGAAATTAAAAAGAAAAGAAAAAAATCATAGAAAAGCGTAGTTAAAAAGAAGAGAAAATTTTGTGGTGTTGTGAACTTAAGGCTAATAAAAGGTGTAAAAGTGAGTGCTAAAATAAGAGAGAGAGCTATTTTTATTTTAGATGGGAAAAAGGCACTTGCAAAGAGTGGAAACAAAAAGAAAAGAAAGATAAAACGAAAAAAGATAAAAAGAAAGGTATAAAAATTTTTCTCCAATAAATCTAATAGTTCTTGCGTCATTTTATTAGTCCCGGAATATTTAAAATTAAATTTTCTGTAAAGCTTGTCAATTTTTTTAAAAACCAGGGAAGAGTTATAAAAAGGACTAAAACCATAGCTAAAATTTTGGGGACAAAGGTTAGGGTCATTTCCTGAATTTGAGTTACCGCTTGAAAAATACTGATAGCAAGACCAACTACTAAGGCAGTAATTAACAGTGGAGCGGACAAAAATAAACTGAGCTTTATGGCTTCCTTGGCTAAAGTCATAATAGTTATATCTGTCATCGTTACTCCTCCTTAATAAAAACTTTTCACTAAGGACATAACTAATAGGTTCCAACCATCTACTAACACAAAAAGCAAAAGTTTTAGGGGAAGTGAGATTATAAGAGGGGGTAGCATAAGGACACCCATGGAAATAAGCACGCTTGAAACTACGATATCAATCACCAAAAAGGGAATATATAATAGAAAACCAATTTGAAAGGCTGTTTTGAGTTCACTTATCATAAAGGCGGGAATCAAAGTGGTAAGGGATACATCATCTTTTGTTCTCGGTCTTTCCTCTCCTCTAATTTTTATAAAGAGAGCTAAATCTTTTTCTCTGGTATTTTTAAACATAAATTCTTTAAGGGGCTTGCTTGCTTTCTCAAAAAGTTCTTCTTCTTTAATCTTTCCTTTCATATAAGGTGAAATTGCTTCAGTATAGATTTGATTAAAAGTTGGTGCCATAATGAAAAAAGTGAGAAAAAGTGCTAAGGATATTAAAACTTGATTGGGAGGAGTTTGTTGAAGACCAATAGCATGTCTTAAAATAGAAAAAACAATAATTAAACGAGTAAAAGAAGTTAACATTAGTAAAAGTGCAGGAGCGATTGATAAAACCGTTAAAAGCAAAAGAACCTGCAAAAAGATGCTAAATTGAGGCGCATTTTGAGCCCCTTCAACGCTCAATTTAATAGTTGGCATAGCTAAAGCCCAAAGATTAAGCATCCTCTTTCACCTCTCCTAAAAAGCTAAATCCCTTATCTGAGAGCCCAATTAACATTTTTTTTCCCTCAACCTCAATCAGTAAAAGTTGTGCTTTATAAGCTACGGGTTTTACCTCTAAAATCTTAATTGTGCCCTGAGAAAGGGGCAATTTTTTTTGGTACTTTTGATATAAATGTGCAAGTAGAGGCAAGGAGCTTAATATCAAAAGGAGTATGCCTAAACTCTGTATATAATTTAGCCACTCCATAATGCTAAGACCCCAACTTTTTAATTCTATCGCGGGCTGAAATTATCTCTGTAATCCTAACACCTAACCGATCATTCACTACAACTACTTCCCCCTGTGCCATAAGCCTACCATTTACATAAATTTCTACGGGTTCTCCTGCAAATTTGTCCAACTCAATAATTGAGCCTTGATTTAATTTCAAAAGGTCTTTTATCAACATTTTTGTTCGTCCAAGCTCAGCAGAAATTTCAAGAGGCACATCTAAAAAAAATTCTATATCCTGGAGTGAAGGGCTTGGTTCTTGTCTTTTTAATTCTTCAAAGGTCACGGGTTGAGCACTAACCTCTGCAGATGGACCAACTGGAGTGCTAAGGATATCACTTCTTGCAGGAGGTTCTTCCTTAGCTGGTGCAGGTTGAGCTTCCTTTAAAGCTTCCTCCCACATAGCCATCAAGTCTTCAGGATTTAATGCGGTATCTTCTTGTTTTTCTTCAACTTTTTGTTCTTCCTTTTCAATAGCTTCTTCTGTCATAATAGCCTCCTTAATTTTCCTCTTGTGGTTTTATAAAACTCTCAATTTGTACTGCTAAGTGTTTTTTATACGCACCCATCCTACCTAAGATCTTAGGCACATCCTCCACTAAAATCTCTATAGGTTCTTCTGCCTTTTTATCAAGTACAATTACATCTCCCTTTTTCAAATGTATGAGTTCCCCAATTGTGATTTGTCCTTTTCCTAAAAGGGCTTTAAGCCTAACCTCGCTGTTTAAAACAACCTCTTCCAAAGCTTTTTTCCATTTAGCATCTACTATCTCTTCTACCTGATAAGGTGCATAAAGCTTATCTTTAATAGGTTGAAGCGAACTTAAAGCATAACAAAAAAGAATTTTTCCACTTAATTGTTCTAACTCTAAAACAAATCCTGTAATAAGTACCGTCTCTTCTGGTTGAAGGACCCGTGCAAATTGAGGATTTACTTCCCCTCTTATATATTTAGGCTTTATGGGTGATATATTTCTCCAAGCCTTCTCTAATTCATCTAAAATTAAATTCACTACCTTTTTAATGAGTCTTTGTTCTATAGGTGTAAACTCTCTTCCTTCAACTCTAATGCTTTTTCTCTCCCCTCCACCTAAAAATCTTTCTACAAATAAAAAAACTAAAGGTGCATCAATAATTAGCAAAGAATGACCTTTTAAAGGGTCTATCCTATATATATGTATAGAGGTAGGCACGGGAATCTTTTGCATAAAATCCTTAAATCTTTCCATTTGTGTGGGAAGATTTGTTATCTCAATCATTTCCCTAAGTAAAGTTGATAAACCCAATCTAAGGGAGCGAGTAAGATAATCATTTATCACATCAATTCCAGGAATTTTAAGTCGCGTTGAGATAGTAAAATCTCTAAAATCAAAAGGCTTAACTTGTCCAATTTCTTCTTTAGGAGTGGTATCAACCTGTCCCGTCTCTAAGCCAGCAAGCAGAGCATCTATTTCTTCTTGGGATAAAATTTTTTCCATCACTATCACTCCACAATGTATTGAGTTATATATATGTTAGAAATTAATTCTTCTCCCAGCCCTTCATTAATCTTCTGAAGCAATTCTTTTTTTATCTTTTCCTTAGCATCAGGCACAATTACCTCTTCTACAGTTTTTCCACTTAAAGTACTCAAAATTATATCTTTCATAATCGCTTCTTTCTTTTTTGCCTCTTCTTCAGCTTTTTTATCTACAATCTCTAAGGTCATCATGATTTGAAGATATCTTTTCCCTGTTGGGTCAAGAAGATTTACAATAACAGGATCCAAATCTAAATATACTTCCTCTCCTTTCTTTTTCCCCTTTTTTCCCTTAGCAGACTTTACCTCTTCAGTCTCTTCTCCTTTTTTTGATAAAACAAAGAACAAACCTCCACCCGCTATACCTATTATTAAAACCCCT
>JBKBTC010000042.1:0-10647 GCA_046291435.1 Caldimicrobium sp.
AACTTAGAGAAAAACTTTTACAGATAAAAGGGCTTGGTAAAGAAACGGTAGATTCCATACTTCTCTATGCCTTAGACAAGCCTATTTTTGTAGTGGATGCTTATACCTATAGAATATTAAATCGTCATAGGCTTGTCTATGAGGAGATAACTTATGATGAATTACAGGAGCTTTTTCATAGTAATCTTCCGAAGGATGTCAATCTCTATAAAGAATATCATGCACTATTTGTTGCTTGTGGAAAAAATTATTGTAAAAAAAGCCAACCTCTTTGTGAGCCCTGTCCTCTTAAGGTTTATTCTCTTTAATTAATCTCTTCGGATAATATGAGTTGGATAATTTTTTCTATCTTAGCTGGTTTTTTTGTAGCCTTAAGCGACACTATAAACAAAAAATTTTTTGGCAGCGAAGGATATGTTAAAATGACCTTAGCAAGGACGATAGGCACATTTCCCTTTCTTCTACCTCTTTTTCTCTATTTTCTTTTTTTTGAGAAGAAAACCTTTTATTTTACTTTGCCCTTTTTAGAAAACACCTTGGTCCTTCTTTTGCTTGAAATAATGGCTACTCTTTTTTATATGAAAGCTGTAGAAATTTCCCCTCTTTCAAAGGCATTGCCTTTTTTATCTTTTACTCCCATTTTTATTGTCTTTACAGGAAATGTTTTTTTAGGAGAAAAGATAAGTTTTTTTGGCTTTATTGGGATTATTATTATTGTTTTTGGAGCCTATATAATGAACCTTCCCTTGTTGAAAACAGGCTTTTTAGGTCCTATGAAAGGTATATGGAAAGAAAAAGGTTGCCTTTTTATGTTAATTACCGCCTTTATTTATGGAATTACCTCCGTCTTAGGTAAGAAAGGGCTAATCTTGAGCGACCCTATTTTTTTTGCGAGTTTCTATTTTTCTCTCTTGTCTGTTATCTCTCCTCTTATTCTTAAAGTGATTTATAAAATTTCATTGAGAAAAGAAATTTTTAAGAATTTTAGAGGTTTATTACTAGTTGGTTTAACACAAGCCCTTATGTGTTATTGCCATATGGTAGCCTTAAGCCTAATAGAAACAGCTTATATGATAGCTCTTAAAAGAACAAGTATTATTTTTGCAGTAATTTTAGGCTGGCTATTCTTTAAAGAAAAACAAATTCCTTTAAGATTTACAGCAGCCATCTTTATGTTTTTAGGTATCTTAGTGATTGCTTTTTTTAGATAGGTTTTTACTTTTGAAAATTTTTTATCCTGCTTTAGAATATATTTGAGAGGAGTTCATAAGGAGGATAGAGGATGAAAGCGGTAAAGACTAAGAAGGGCGAGAAAAATAAGGAAAGGAAGGAGAGAATTTTAAAAAGGTTGCCAAGACTCCTTGAAAAGGACGAAGTTTTTAGAGGGCATATTAGTGTATACTGATGTCCCCATTTTCGAAGGTGAGGAAGTGACATATGAATAAGAAGACAAAATCAGGAGTAGTTGCTATTATAGGACTTCCAAATGTTGGAAAGTCTACCCTTTTAAACAACCTACTTGGCACAAAGGTATCAATTGTTAGCCCAAAACCACAGACCACGCGGTTTAACATAAGAGGAATATATACAAGTGAAAACATGCAAATAATTTTTATAGATACACCTGGTATTCATGAACCTCAGTCTCTTTTTAATCAACTTATGGTGAGGCAAGCCTTGCAAGCTTTAGAAGAAGTAGATGCCATTTTATGGGTTATGGACCTAACTAATCGAGTTCCAGTGGAAGAAAAAATTTTAGAAATTATTAAAAAAGTTGGGAAACCTACAATTTTAGCCATGAATAAAGGGGATTTAATAAAGAATAAAAATGAAATTTTGCCCTTAATAGATTATTTTTCAAAGGTTTATGATTTTGTAGCCATAATTCCTATATCAGCTTTAAATAGAGATGGATTAGATAGAATTATAATGGAGTTAGAAAAGGTCTTGCCAGAGGGTCCCTTTTATTATGATGAAGGCTATGCTACAGATTTGCCTTTAAAGCTCCTTATAGCAGAGATTATAAGAGAAAAGGTCTTTTTAAATACCTATCAAGAAATTCCCTATTGTGTAGCGGTGAAGGTAGATAAGATAGAAGAAAATCCTCAAAAGAATCTTTTACATATTCAAGCAACCATTTTTGTAGAGAGAGACTCTCAGAAAGGAATTATTATCGGAAAAGGGGGAAGGATGTTAAAAAAAATAGGAACTCTTGCAAGAGAGGAGTTAGAGTTTTTGCTTAAGAAAAAAGTTTATTTAGACCTCTGGGTAAAGACTTTGGAAGGATGGCGAGAAAAAGAAGGATATTTAAGAAAATTAGGGCTTCCTTTCTTTGAGTAATTTAGAAATTTCTTTATAAAGTTCTGGAAGTTTTTCAAAAATTACTACCGCTCTTCTCCATAAGCTAGCTTTTATAGCAGGAATGCCTGCTACTTCTTCACCTGGTGGAATTTCTCCTACTACTCCAGATTTAGCTGCAACTTTTGCTCCCTTTCTGATAATACTTTGAGGAGCAACACCTACTTGACCAGCTAACATTACATAATCTTCTACAATGGCACTTCCTCCTATTGCGGTATGGGAAACCAAAATGCTTTCCCGCCCTATGCGTACATTATGTCCCACTTGAACAAGGTTGTCAATTTTTGTGCCATCTCCAATGTAGGTCTCTCCAAAGGTAGCTCTATCAATAGTAGTATTTGCTCCGATTTCCACTTCATCCCCAATTACTGTCCTTCCAAAATGATAGATTTTTAAATTTTTAAAGCCTCCCTCTAGGAGTTCTTGAGCATAACCAAATCCATCAGCTCCAATTACTACCCCTGCATGGATAATACAACCTTTTCCAACCTTTGTGCCAGGATAGAGGACCACATGAGGATAAAGAATAGAGTTATCACCTATTTCACAAAAATCTCCAATATAACAAAAAGGAAAAACAATTACACCCTTTCCTATGCGTACCTTTTCACCTACATATACGAAAGGATAGATCATAGCAGAGTTGTCTATCTCTGCAGTGGAAGAGACATAGGCTAAGGTGCTTATACCAGGTTTAAAATATAGCTCCTCTTTAAAGAGCAAGGTAACTTTAGCTAAGGCAGGTCTTACATTGTTAACTTCTATTACAGATTTTTCAGGTAGTGCTTTGGCTAAGCCAAGAGGAGCAAGAAAAGCCTTGGCTTTGGCATTTTTTGCTTGGGGAATCCTTTTTGCTGAATCAAGAAAGGATAATTCATCTTCTCCCGCAAGATTTAAAGCATTAATTCCACTTACTTCTAAATCCTCTCCAAAAAGATTTCCTCCAACCCATTTAGCTATTTCAGAGAGCTTATATTTTTTCATAGGTTAGCTTTAAGGTTATAGATAAAATCTACTAAGGAATCTTCTCTTGTGAAATGTCTTTCTCCAGTTTTCCTGATTTTTACTTCAATTTCACCTTTTTCTTGATAGTGTTTGCCAAGAACGATTTGGAGAGGAATACCTATTAAGTCCATATCCTTAAACTTAACACCTGGTCTTTCCTCCCGATCATCATATAGGACATCAAAGTTTTGAGAAAGGATTGCATAGATTCTTTCTGCTTTATCTTGAAGGTTTTTATTTAGAGGGATTAAAGCAATTTGAAAGGGGGCGATAGCCCAGGGGAATATAATACCATTCTCATCATGGTTTTGTTCTACTGAGGCAGAAAGGATCCTACTTACTCCAATTCCATAACAACCCATAATCAGAGGCTTTTCTACCCCATCGCTATCTAAGAAAGTAGCCTTCATAGAGATACTATATTTTGTGCCAAGTTTAAAAATGTGTCCAACTTCAATCCCTCTTAAAAAGGTAAGGGGCGTTCTGCATTCAGGGCAAAGGTCTCCCATGGTTGCTTTTCTTAGGTCTATTAAGGCATCAAACTGAAAAGTTTCTCCTAAATTGGCATTCCAATAGTGATAGTTGTCTTCATTAGCTCCAATTACAAAGTTAGGAAAATTTAATAATGCTTTATCAACCA
The DNA here is from genome assembly GCA_046291435.1 of Caldimicrobium sp. GTDB lineage: Bacteria > Desulfobacterota > Thermodesulfobacteria > Thermodesulfobacteriales > Thermodesulfobacteriaceae > Caldimicrobium. The sequence goes on from JBKBTC010000042.1 coordinate 4,007, forward strand.
AAATTTTCATAGAGAGTCCTTTAGGTCCAAGAAAGCCTGGATGAGCACCTGTTAATTTTAAAATTTCCTCTTCCGTTGCCATACGGAAGGGTTTTCCTTGTAAAAATTTTTCAAGCTTAACCTCATTTAACTCGTGATCTCCTCTCAAAACAACAGCTATAGGTTCTTTTTCTTCAACGATATAAATAAGGGTCTTAGTGATTTTTTTTAGGGGTAAACCTAAATAATTTGCTACATCTTGAGCTGTTTTAACTCCAGGAGTATAAACCTTTTCAAGAGGTTTTGTTTTTTCTTCTGGATAGTGCTCTTCACTTATAGCTGGTGTGAGTTCAAGATTGGAGGCATAACCACATTTTTCACAGAGGGCAATGGTATCTTCTCCAGTTTCTGCAAGCACCATAAATTCATGAGAAGCTTCCCCACCAATTGCACCTGTATGGGCAACGACAGCTTTAAATTTTAATCCGCAACTTTCAAAGATCTTACAGTAGGTTTCATACATAAGCTGATAGCTTTTTTCAAGCCCTCTTTCATTAGCATCAAAGGAATAGGCATCTTTCATAATAAACTCTCTTGCACGAAGAAGCCCAAAGCGTGGTCTAATTTCATCTCTAAATTTAGGTGCAATTTGGTATAGAATTAAAGGCAAATCTCTATAAGATTTTATTTCTTTTCTCACAAGGTCAGTAATAATTTCTTCGTGTGTTGGACCAAGGCAAAAATCATGTTCCTTTCTATCTTTAAAACGAAGCAATTCCTTTCCGTAGGCTTCCCATCTTCCTGTCTCTTTCCAAAGCTCTGCAGGCTGAACAAGGGGCATAAGTATTTCTAAAGCTCCAGCCTTATCCATCTTAGCTCTTACAATATTTTCAATCTTTTTTAACACCCTAAATCCAAGAGGCAAAAAATTATAAATTCCAGAAGCAACTTTTCTTATAAATCCACCTCTTAAGAGTAATTTATGACTTACCGTTTCTGCATAAGAGGGATCTTCGCGGAGGGTAGGAAGAAAAAATTTTGTCATTTTCATTTTATACCTCTTTGATAAGAATTATTTATCTAAGAGGACTTTCTCCCAGGTTTTTTCTTTTAAGTCTAATATAACAAAAGTTGGAGGTCCTTCCTTTCCCATGAGTTCACCAGGATTCACAATGAGCGTTTTCCCTATTTCCCAAACCTTAAACTTATGGGTATGCCCACAAAATACATAAGGAAAGTCACCACTTTTTGCAATTTTTTCTGCTAAAACAGGATAATGTACCATTGCGATTGGTATCCCCTCTATCTCTAAAAAGGCTTCATCTCCGTGTAAGGTGATTTGAGGATACTTTTTTAAAAGATTACATAAGAGGAACACATCTCCTTTATTATTTCCTAAGATAAAGTCAACAGGTCCCTCAAATTTGGCTAAAGATAATACCATAAAAGGTGATATTAGATCTCCACAATGAAATAGCCTTTTTGCACCTCTTTTATGGGCTTCTTCAATAGCCCATTCTAAATGATCAATTCTATCGTGAGAGTCACTAAGAACCGCGACCTTCATTTTAGACAAGAGAGGAGATGCCCTAATTTTTCTTTCTTAGTTTTCAAATAATTTACATTTTCTGCTCTTGGAGCTATTTCTATAGGAACTCTTTCAATAACTTTCATGCCATACCCTTCTAAACCGACAATTTTTCTTGGATTATTAGTCATAAGTCTTATTTGTTTTACTCCCAAGTCTCTAAGTATTTGGGCGCCGATGCCGTAATCTCTTAGGTCTGGTTTAAACCCTAAAGCGAGGTTAGCTTCAACTGTATCTAACCCTTGATCTTGTAAAGCATAGGCTTTTAATTTGTTTATAAAACCAATTCCACGCCCTTCTTGACGAAGATAAAGTAAAACCCCCTTGCCCTCTCTTGCTATTAATTCCATAGCCTTTTTAAGTTGAGGACCACAATCACATCTTAAAGACCCAAAGACATCCCCTGTAAGACACTCTGAATGCACCCTTACTAACACAGGCTCATCATTAATTTCTCCCATAACTAAGGCTACATGAGTTGCTCTATCTATTAGATTGCTGTAAGCAATTAATTTAAATGTTCCGTAAGCAGTAGGTAAAGTTGTTTCCACCTCTCTTTTAACTAAAGTTTCTTTGGTTAATCTGTAAGCAATAAGGTCTCTAATGGTTATTATTTTTAAATTCCAAGTTTGAGCGAAAGCTTCCAAATCAGGTAGTCTTGCCATAGTTCCATCATCTTTCATAATTTCGCAAATAACACCAGCTGGTTTAAATCCACAAAGCTTAGCTAAATCTACAGCAGCCTCAGTATGCCCAGCCCTAACCAAAACTCCACCTTTCCTTGCAATAATGGGAAAAATATGTCCCGGTGTTATGAAATCTTCAGGTTTACTGTTCTCATCAATAACTTTCCTTATAGTATAGGCACGATCATAAGCAGAGATTCCCGTAGTTATTCCTTCCTTTGCATCAATGGAGACAGTAAAAGCAGTTCCGTAGGGATCTATACCTCTTCTTGGCTGAAGCTCAAGCTTTAATCTTTCTGCTATTTCTTGAGAAATGGCAAGACAAATTAACCCTCTTCCATATTTAGCCATAAAATTAATGGCTTCTGGAGTAACCTTTTCTGCTGGAATTATAAGATCCCCTTCATTTTCTCTATCCTCATCATCAACCACTATAATCATTTTTCCAGCTTTTAAATCTTCTAAAGCCTCTTCTATGAAACTTATAGTCATAGGGACTCCCCTTTTTTAAATCCTCAGATAAAATAACTTGAATTAAATTTATAATACGCTTTCCAAAAATTCCAAGAGATTGTAAGGAATTTGGAAGAAATAGGAGTTTCCAAAGATGGAGGTGAAAAGTTTAAATAAACTTAAAGGATTATATGTTATAACTGATGAAAAGTTAACACCTTATGAAGGGGGGATAATTTTTCAAAAAGTTGAGCTTGCCCTAAAAGGAGGAGCCAAAATTGTACAGTTGCGTGACAAAACCACTCCTATGAAAGCCCTAATTCCTATATCAGTCAGATTAAAGGAACTTTGTATAAAATACAATGCCCTTTTTATTGTTAACGACTATATTGATTTAGCAAGAGAAGTTGATGCTGACGGTGTGCACATAGGAAAAGAGGATGCCTCCCTGGAGATAGCTTTAAGAGAACTTCCTGGAAAGATAGTAGGTGTTTCCTGTTATGGAAATTTGGAAAGGGCACTTATGGCAGAAAGGATGGGAGCAAGTTATGTTGCCTTGGGGAGTTTTTTCCCTTCTCCTACTAAACCAAAGGCTTCCCTTGTGCCTCAAGAACTTTTAAAAGAAGCCAAAAAGAAGCTAACAATACCTATTTGTGCCATAGGTGGTATTACCTTAGATAAGGCAAAGCTTCTTTTAGATATGGGAGCTGATATGCTTGCAGTTATAAGTGATATATGGAAAGCTCCTTCTATAGAAGAGAGAGCTAAAGCTTATGCCAAGCTATTTCTTGAAGCGAAAACTAAGGAGTAGCACTCCTATCTAAGGTCCACTCTTCTTCCTCTTTTAATAGGACCTCTTTTCCTAAATTTTTAGCCATATTTAAAAAATCTTTATGAGCTAAAATATCTCCTTTTTTATCAATACCTCTAAAAAAAAGACCCCCTACATATTTGCCCCAACAGGCATCCATTACAAACTTAAAGGTCCTAACCAATCCCTCAAAAAGCTTTTTTCCTTTAGTAGCACCTAAAGCTAAAAGGATTCCCTTTGGTGATTTTTGATACGGATGAGGTTTATTTAGGATGTATTTAGTAGCCCAAAGAGCTTGAAATCTTTCAAAAAAAGCCTGCAATTTAGCAGGATGACTATAAAAAAAAATAGGAGTTCCAATAACTAATAGGTCAGAGGTTAAGATCTTTTCATAAAGATCTGTCATGTCATCTCTAAGAACACATTCTCCTAAATGCTCACATTCTCCACAGGCAATACAGGGCGAAAAGTTTAAGGCATAAAGAGAAATTTTCTCTACCTCTCCAGATACTTCCTTTACCCCTTCGATGAAGGCATCTAATAGAATTTCAGAATTTCCACCTTTCCGCGGACTACCATGAACGGCAAGTATTTTCATTAACTCTATTTATGGATGGTTTTTTTTATTACTGAGTGAACCAAAGTAAAAACTTCTTCAAAGGTAGCTGGGGAACATCTTCCCATTTCAATAAACTTAATAACTATTTCTTTGGTAACTTTAAGGATTACATCATCAAGTGGAGATAATGCTTCTTGCTGGGAGGGTGATCTTTTTTCCATGGAAATAATCTTTTCTTGTGCCACATTTATACATTACTATAAAGTTCTTACTTGTCAAGACAGTGGAATTACCTCAACTAAAAAGTGCCTTTTTTATCATTGTTCTGAAATTTCTCTATAGGGTAAAGCCTGTATAAATCGGGAACTGGGATTTTTCTTACAGGCAAAAGTTTTCGTATATCGGGGAGCTCTTAATAATCTTTCAAAGAACAAGTGAGTTCAAAAAAGGGTTTAAAGCAAAGTAGAGGGGCTATGAGAGAAATTTTTACTTGCTTAAACTAATTTTTTTGATTATATTTAATAATTTAATAACATTTAAATTTGGAGGGATTTAGGATGAAGAGAGTTATCCATAAAATCAAAAATGCTTTATTCAATAGAAGTCTTTTTTGGAAAACAGGGGCAATTATTGGACTTTGGGCAATAATTAATGTTGGTCTCTCCTTTTATTATTTAAATGTTATTTTGGATATATCCGTTAATCCGCAGAATGCCAAAGTAAACAGTGAATTTTATAAAGAAGTCTTTTATTTTGTCCTATTTTTACAGTTAGTTTTTATTCTTTGGGGAGGGGCGGTATTTTGGTTTTTTGTAAAAAAACCCTTAGATAAAATAAACATAGAACTGGAAAAACTAATTTACAATCCAGAAGATATTGATAAGAGTTGTTTATTGCAAATTCCCTTTAAAGATGAAATAGGAAATGTCGTCGAAAAAGTAAATAATATTCTCTTAAATTTTAAAGAAATTCAAATTTTTAGACATGTCATAGAAAATGATGAATCCATAGATGATATTTACGAGAGATTAGGAGAGCGAATTAAAAATTTGTCCTTTGGTAGTTTTGTCATCTATGAGGTTTCCAATTCTCAAAATACAATGAGACCAGTTTTTAAAAGTGATGAGGAGATTGAGGTAAATAGTGAAAAACTTTTTAATGCTGATAAATGCAGGGCAAAGAGGACAGGTAAAGTAGTTACCTCCCTTGAAGCCCCCCATATATGTAAACTCTATGAATATATAGATGTAACTCATCATTATTGCGTACCCATACTTGCTGGAAATAAAGTTTTAGGAATTGTAGAAATTCATCTGCCTATGACAGAAGAAACATTAGGCTTAAAAAAATTTAGGGAAAAGTTAGTTTTATTGCAAAAATATATAGACGAGACTGCTCCTGTAATAGAATCTAAAAGATATGCCGAGGCTCTAAAGGAGCAAACTCATAAAGATCCCCTTACCAATTTATATAACCGAAGATTTTTTGAAGGAATAATTGATAACCTCACTGCTCAAATTTTGAGAAGAAGCACAGTTTTAGGCATCCTTATGTGCGATTTAGATTATTTTAAGAGCATTAATGATAAGTACGGACACGATGTAGGAGATTTAGTTTTAAAAGAGTTAGCCCAGGTTTTGAGTAGTAATGTGAGAAAATCTGACCTTGTAATTAGGTTTGGAGGAGAAGAATTTTTAGTGCTTTTGGTAGATATTAGAGAAGGAGAGGCAGAAAAAATTGCAGAGAAATTAAGAAGAGCTGTTGAAGTCTATGATTTTAAAACTCCCAAAGGGATAATAAAGAGGACTCTCTCTATCGGCGTTTCCGAATTTCCTGTAGATAGTTCAGCTATTTGGGAAGCTATAAAGTTTGCTGATATAGCTCTTTATAAGGCAAAAGAGGCTGGAAGAAATAAAGTCTTAAGGTTCCAGAGAGAGTTTTGGACGGAAGAAGAATATTAAATGGGGGGTGAAATTTATGACTATGGATAGGGTTTTAAGGTTGACTTCAGGTGTTGTGCTTTTAATTGTTTTTCTCTTAGGCATTTTGCCCTCTAATGTGCATTGGTTTTGGAAAGTTTTTTTGGTTTTTATGAGTATAAATCAGATACAATCTGCTTTTACCAATTGGTGCCCTGTAATGGTAGTCTATAGGAAACTTGGAATTAAGGAGTGCTGCAAAGAAAATGAAAATTCAAATTAAAGTAGAAGATACATTAGAAAACACCCCTTTCCCAGCTCTACTTATAAGCAAAGACCACCGCATTTTAATGGCAAATAAAGCCCTTTGTGAATTCTTGGGGAAATCTTTCGAAGAAATAAAGGGGAAATTTTGTTACGAAGTAATCCATAGCTTAGGGAAGCTTCCAAGTTTTTGCCCTCTCTGTGGTGTTGATTCCTTTGCCTTGGGAGAAGCGGGTAAATTTTCCCTAAACTGCCTTTATTCAAAAACCATTAAATTTAAAAAAGGTTTTTATAGTAAGGAATTTTTTGACCCAAACCTTAAAAAATTTTTAAAAGTTACTTTAATACCTCTTTACAAAGAAGAGGAAGAAGAGGTCTTTGC
>JBKBTC010000043.1:0-10408 GCA_046291435.1 Caldimicrobium sp.
CTAAAACTTGGGACTACCAAAAATACTAAAATTAGAAAAATCCTCAAATTAGGAAAGAAGCTTGGCACAAATTTCTCGGGAATCTAAAAGGGGTGAAACTTTACTTTGAAAATAGAGATGAGCCCTATCTTTTTCTTCAATAACTTTTATTAATTTTATATTATCCTGGGAAATTGTTTTTCTAAATCTTGGAAGCAAAGCAAGGTCTTTAATTAACAGGTGAATATATTTACCCTTTTCTTCCAGAGAAAGAATTTTCAGCCTTTTCATAAGCAATTTCAATTCATAGATGGTAATTAAATTTTCTACTTCCTGTGGCAAATTCCCATATTTATCTTGAAGAAAGTCTCTAAAATGGTATAAGTCATGCAAATCTTTAATTAAGACGAGCTCACGATAAAGACTTAAGCGTTCTTCTGTATCAGGCACATAACTTGGTGGAATTAAGGCAGATACCTTTAAATTTACCTCTGGTTCCCAATCAACAATTTCTTCACCCTTTAGACTTCGTATAGTATTTTCCAAGAGTTCAAGATAGAGCTCATAGCCTACCTTATTTATATGTCCAGATTGTTGAATTCCTAAGAGTTCTCCAGCACCTCTGATTTTTAAATCACTTAAGGATAATTTAAATCCCGAGCCAAGCTCTACAAATTGCATAAGTGCTTTTAGCCTCTTTTGTGCATCTTCTGTTATGCCTTTTAAATCAGGAACTAAAAGATAGCAATATCCTTGTTCCATCCCTCTCCCCACTCTTCCTCTTAACTGATAAATTTCCGCCAACCCAAACATATCACTTCTATTTATAAAAATGGTATTGGCAGAGGGTATATCTATTCCGCTTCCAATAATAGGTGTGCAAACAAGCATATCTATCTCGCGATTCAGAAACTTGTAAAGCCTTTTTTCAATAAGCTTTTCCTCCATTTGCCCGTGGATTACTTCAGCTCTTACTCCGGGAACAAGTTTTCTAAGGAAATTCGCCAAATTATCTAAACCCATAATACGAGGATTTACAAAATAAATTTGCCCACCCCTGTTTAACTCTTCTTCTATGGCATTTCTAATAACTTCTGGTTCAAAGGTGGTAAGAAAGGTTTTAACAGGGACTCTTCCTGGAGGCGGGGTCTCAATGAGAGAAAGGTCAAAAATTCCAAGTAGACTGAGCTGTAAACTTCTTGGAATAGGAGTAGCAGATAGGGATAGCACTTTTACTCTCTTTTTTAGTTGTTTTAGCCTCTCCTTTTGCTTCACACCAAAACGGTGCTCTTCATCAATTACCACTAACCCTAAATCTTTAAAGACAACATCTTTTGAAAGTAGGCGATGGGTGCCTACTACTACCTGAATACTTCCATCAGATAAACCTTTGAGTACCTCTCTTTGCTCTTTTTCAGAGCGAAGCCTTGAGAGGATCCCTACTTTTATACCGAAAGGCTCAAGACGTCCTTTCATATTACGAAAGTGTTGTTCTGCTAAAAGAGTAGTAGGAGTTAAAAGGGCGACCTGCTTCCCAGCATATGCGGTAACAAATATGGCTCTTAAAGCAACCTCTGTTTTTCCAAAGCCCACATCCCCAACTAAAAGTCTATCCATAGGCTTAGAACTAACTAAATCCTCTAAAATTTCCTCTATGGCCTTAAGTTGATCTGGAGTTTCTTCATAGGGAAAGGTCTGAACAAATTCAGCATAGGCTAAACTATTAAAAGGTATAGAAAAGCTTTCTAAAGCCTTTCGCTCTGCATAGAGTTTTAAAATTTCTTCCACTACCTCAGCTAATTTTTTCTCTACCTCTTTTCTTCTCTTTAGAAAAGTCTTTTTCCCTAACTTATCAAGTTGTGGAACCTTATCTTCAACACCCACATAGGGATATAGTTCAGAAAGCCTTGTAACAGGAAGATAAAGCTTATCTCCATCTAAGTATTCCACTTCCAAAAATTCTCCTTCAAAACCATCTACTTTAAGAGTAACTAACCCTTGAAACCGCCCAATCCCATGTATTTTATGTACTACATAATCTCCGGGTTTAAGGTCCTCAAACCTTCTGAAATAGTCTTTCCAACTTTTTTCAGCCTCTTTTCTCTCAATTTTTAAAACCTTTTTCTTAAAAAGCTCAATATCTGAAGTAAGACAAAAATTTCTCTCCCCCCATATAAAGCCCTCGGAGACCTCACCAAAGTAAATTTTTAAATTTTCTAAATTGTAAACTCCTCTATGTTCTAATCCTTTTATTATGGTCTCCTTGCTCTTTTCATCTTGAAGAAAAAGCGAAAGCTCGGTTCCCTCTTCAAGCATTGCTTTTAAGAAAGAAAAGCCACCCTCTATGGGAGAAGGGTCCCCCTCTGGGGCAATTTTGCCTAAATTGAAGGTGTAAAAGGAGGCATGTTTAAAGGGCAATTCTTTTATATCAAGAGTAGGATAAACGCTAAAAATTTTATCTATCTCCTCTGGATGCGCAAAAAGGAGCTCCTCCTCAAAAAATAATTTTCCCCTTGCCCTTGCCTTTTTTGCCATCCTCTCAATCTTCTCCCAAAAGAGTTCCATCTCCCTAAAAAGCGCATCCCTTTCATAAAGAACAAAAAGAACTTTTTTATGCTTGACATTTTCGTGAAGAAGAAATAATTTTTCGTATAAAAGAGGGAGAAGAAAATCTGCTGATTCTAAGGGAATTTTATGTTCTATCATTTGAAGAAGCTGAGCGAGAGGCTTCTCAGGAATTTTTTCTCTTAACCCTAAAACTCTCTTATATGCCTCTTTAGTATCCTTAGGAAAGATAAGCTCTCTTGCAGGAATAATTACAAGCTCCTCTAAATACTCTTTGCTTCTTTGAGTATCAGTATCAAAGGCTTTAAGATGAATTATTTCATCCCCAAAAAATTCAATTCTAACAGGAAATTCTAACTGGGGACTAAAAAGGTCAATTACATTGCCCTTAACTGTAAATTCTCCTTTTGATTTGACAACTCCAACCCTTTCATATCCTAAAAAAATAAGGTCCTGAATAAATTTTTCTCTATCAATTTTTTCCTTAGGAATAAGATAAAGATAATGCTCTTTTAGCACTTCACGTGTTAGGGTCCTTCTTACAAAAGTTTTGATATCAAGCGCTATGCCCTTTATATAAGGTATATTCCACAAAACTTTTAAGCGCTCCTTTTCTTCTTCTGAGAGTGTATAGAACTCTGAAAAAGGTGGAATTTCTAAGGATGGATAGTAAGCAATTTCATCATTCCTATAAGACTTATAGACCGATAAAAAGTCTTTTATTTTTTTATTCTCAGGAAAAAGAAGAAAAAGAAAATAATCTTCTATCTCTTTATAAAGGGCTTTTCCAAAATAATAACCCAAAAAGGAGGCATTAACCCCTGCTAAGCCTTTAAACATTAGCACCCTGCTTTTGGCTAAATGTATCTTTACAAGAAATTTAAGAAAAATTTAAAAATCTTCTTTCAATTTTCAAGTTGTAGTTACTATTTCAAAAGGGAGTCCACACAATAGAATCCATCTATAGAGAATTGCATAGAAACATTGCAAGTACAAGAATGTGCCAGTTAAAAGGAGTAAAATAATGCAACTTAAATACAATAATAGCACTTTCACTTTTCATGTTTTCACATTATAGTATAATATTGCTGCGATGCTGATGACAGAGCTCTCCTCAGAGGAATTTAAAAAACTTCTTCCTCAAGTAAAGGGAGTTATTATTCCTGTGGGATCTATTGAAGCTCATGGTCCCCATTTACCTTTAGCTACAGATTTATTTACCATCTATGAAATAGGAAAAAGATTAGTAAAGGAGGTAAATTATTTTTTAGCTCCACCTATATATTATGGACTTTGCAGAAGCACAAAGGATATACCTGGAACGATAAGCATAAGTGGAGAAACACTAAAAATGCTTCTATTGGATATTATGCACGCCTTTAAAAGACAGGGAATCTCTGTTTTTGTAATCTTATCAGGACATGCAGGGGGAACTCACAATGCCTATCTCATTGATACCGCTGAGGCTTTTCTTGAAAAATTCCCTGAGTGTAAATTCTTTGTTGCAGATATAGTATCTCTCCTTAAAGACATATTAAAGGAACTTTCAATACCTATAGAGGATTCTCACGCTGGTGAATGGGAAACCTCTCTTATGCTCTATTTGAAAAAGGACTTAGTTAAAAATTTAGAACAATCCTTTGAAGATTATCCAACTTTTCCAAAATTTCAAGTAGTCTCAAATAAATGGAACTATTGGAGTTCTGGAATTTGGGGCAACCCTAAAAAGGCTTCCTACGAGAAGGGAAAAGTTATTACGGAAAAATTACTCAATAAACTAAAAGAACTCTTCACTCAATTTTAATTCATACCATCTCCAAGGGTATTTAGCTTTGAATTCCTTTGTCGCACCGCTACCCAGAGACCAAGACAATTTTGAGGAGACAACCCCATTCCGAAGAGATTATTTTTGCTGAAGCAATTCCTCTTGACAAAAATTATTCTTGAATTAAAATAATTCTAAAATATAAAGAGGAGGTTGGATATGAAAAAACTAAAAGGATCAAGGACAGAGAAAAATTTATTAATCGCTTTTGCAGGAGAATCTCAGGCAAGAAATCGGTATACCTATTTTAGTTCCACTGCCAAAAAAGAGGGCTTCGAACAGATTTCCTTTATATTTGAAGAGACCGCTAATCAGGAGAAGGAACATGCAAAGAGACTTTTTAAATTTTTAGAAGGAGGAGAGGTAGAAATTACGGCAACTTTTCCCGCTGGCAATATTGGTAATACCTTAGAGAATTTATATCACGCCGCTAAAGGTGAAAACTATGAATATACCGTTATGTATCCAGGTTTTGCAAAGATAGCAAGAGAAGAAGGTTTTGAAGAAATTGCCAGAGTTTTTGAAGCTATAGCAGTAGCTGAACAATTTCATGAAAAGAGATATTTAGCCTTAGCAAAAAATTTAGAAGAAGGAACGGTATTCAAGAAAAAGGTAGAAGTTATATGGAGATGCAGGAATTGTGGTTATATCCATAGAGGGCTTGAAGCTCCTGAAGTTTGCCCATCCTGTGACCATCCAAGAGCCTATTTTGAATTAATCTGTGAAAACTGGTAAAAAGAGAAATTCTTTTCAGCAATACCTACAAATAATCTTCGCCTCGCTCCTTGAGGGAGCGGGGCATTTTAAGCAGGCTATAGCCTGCGTCTAACAAACTCTTTGATTTTCTCTGTTTCTTGGTAGCCACAAAAATCTTGCGCAAAATTTAAGAGGAAATGCGGGTTCTTGATAAATTAAAATATTATTGTAAATTCATTTTTTATTAAATTTTCACAGTAGGAGGAGCAAAAATGTTAGTAAAAAACTTCCTTTTTACCTCAGAGTCTGTTACAGAGGGGCACCCTGATAAAGTAGCAGATCAAATAAGTGATGCTATTTTAGATGCCATTTTAGAGAAAGATCCTTATGCCAGGGTAGCCTGTGAAACTTTGGTTAATACCGGTATGATCCTCATAGCTGGAGAGATTACTACTGAAGCTCGTATAGATTATCCTACTATTGCAAGAGGTGTTGTGAAAGAAATTGGTTATAACCATTCTGACCTTGGCTTTGATTATCAAACTTGCGCAGTTCTAATTAGTATTGATAGACAAAGCCCTGATATAGCCATGGGAATTGAGAGAGACGGTGAAATAGGCGCAGGTGACCAGGGGCTTATGTTTGGTTATGCCTGTGATGAAACACCAACCTTTATGCCTATGCCTATCTGGTATGCCCATAAATTAGCTATGAGACTTGCAGAAGTAAGAAAAAAAGGTATCTTACCCTTTTTAAGACCAGATGGTAAAACACAAGTTACCGTTAGATATGCAGATAGAAGACCAATTGATATTCACACTATAGTTATCGCAGCTCAACATGATCCCACCGTAACTCTAAAAGAGCTAAGGGAAGCCATTTACGAAGAAGTAATTAAAAAGGTCATATCTTCAGAGCATCTAAAACCTGAGACGAAAATTATTATTAATGGCACAGGAAGATTTGTCATAGGTGGTCCTTTAGCAGATTGTGGAATGACAGGAAGAAAAATCATAGTAGACACCTACGGTGGAAGAGGGCACCATGGAGGAGGAGCCTTCTCTGGAAAAGATCCCACTAAAGTGGATAGAACTCCTTCTTATTATGCAAGGTATGTTGCAAAAAACCTTGTAGCAGCAGGAGTTGCAAGAGAATTAGAGGTGCAAGTAGCTTATGCTATCGGTGTTCCTGAACCTTTGGCTATTAATGTAAATACCTATGGCACTGAAAACATACCAGTAGAAAAAATACTTGAAATCATTGATAAACTCTTTTGTTTTAGACCTAAACATATGATTGAATACCTCAATCTCAGAAGACCAATTTTTAGAAAAACCGCTTGTTATGGACACTTTGGAAGAGAGGAACCCGAGTTTACCTGGGAAAAATTAGATATGGTAGAGAAAATTAAAGAACTTGCAGGGTTTGATAAATAGGGAGGAGCCTTATGGACTATCATATTAAAGATCTATCCTTAGCAGAGGAAGGGCTAAAGCTAATTGAATGGGCTGAAAAGGACATGCCTGTTTTAAGGCTAATAAGAGAACAATTTTCTAAAGAAAAGCCTCTCAAAAATACTAAAATTGGTGCCTGTTTACATATAACTACAGAGACAGCCAATTTAGCTCGCACCTTAAAAGAAGGTGGAGCAGAAGTTTACCTTTGTGCCTCAAACCCTCTTTCCACCAAAGATGAAGTAGCAGCGGCTTTAGTGAAATATTTTGATATACCCGTTTTTGCCATAAGAGGAGAAGACAGAGATACCTATTACTCCCACATTAAAGCTGTCCTTGACCAAGGTCCTCAAATAACTATAGATGACGGAGCAGACTTAGTAAGCACCCTCCATAAAGAAAGACCTTCTGAAGCAGAAAAAATTATCGGAGGAACCGAAGAAACTACTACCGGTGTAGTTAGACTTAGAGCATTAGCAAAAGAAGGGCTCCTTAAATATCCTATCATCGCAGTAAATGACGCCCTTACTAAACATCTTTTTGACAATCGCTATGGCACTGGGCAATCAACCATTGATGGAATCTTAAGAGCAACTAATAGACTTATAGCAGGATCTGTTTTTGTAGTTTCCGGTTTCGGATGGTGTGGTAAAGGGCTTGCCATGAGAGCTCGCGGTATGGGAGCAAGAGTGGTTGTCACTGAGGTAGACCCTCTCAAAGCTCTGGAAGCAGTGATGGAAGGTTACTTAGTTATGCCTATGGATAAAGCCTCAGAATTGGGAGATTTCTTCGTTACAGTAACAGGCTGTAAAGAAGTAATTAAAAAAGAACATTTTCTTAAAATGAAAGATGGGGCTATTGTAGCAAACTCTGGACATTTTGATGTAGAAATAGACCTAAAGGGATTAAAGGAAATTTCGCAAGGTGTGAGATCTATTAGAAGAGAGGTAGAAGAGTATACCCTTATTAACGGAAAGCGCATTTATGTACTTTCTCAAGGAAGATTAGTTAATTTAGCTTCTGCTGAAGGTCATCCATCAGCTGTGATGGATATGAGCTTTGCCAATCAAGCTCTAAGTGTGCGATACCTAATAGAAAAGGCAGGAACCCTTGAAAAGAAAGTCTATCCTGTTCCTTCTGAAATAGACAAAACTATTGCCAAACTTAAACTTGCAAGCATGGGAATTGAAATAGATACTCTTACCCCTGAACAAGAACGGTATCTGACCAGTTGGGAAGAGGGAACTTAAGTCCCTCTATGGAAATTCTCCTTCTGGGATATATTTCAGCTGGCTTTCCCTCTCAAACTGAAGAAACTCTCTTAGAGAGTCTGAGTTTAGAAGAATGGCTTATCAAAAATCCTTCTTCTACTTTTCTTATAAAGGTAATAGGGGAATCTATGATTGAAGCTGGTATTCTACCAGGAGACTTTGTCTTAATTGACCGATCCCTTTTTCCTAAAAACAATGATATTGTAGTGGTAAGAATAGAAGATGAATGGACGATGAAATATTTTTTCAAAGAAGGGGACAAAATTTTGCTAAAACCTGCCCATCCTCAATACCCTCCTCTGATTGTCTCTTCTGAAAGGGATGTAGAAATTTTTGGAGTAGTAGTTGCTGTGATAAGAAAATATAGATAAAATAAAGTAATATGAAGGAAGAGAAAAGAGGACCTCTAAATATTCATGGCTTTCCTCAAGCTATCCTTCATCTTGATGCCAATGCCTTTTTTGCCTCTGTAGAACAAGCTTTAGATCCAAGTCTTAAAAATAAACCAGTAGTAGTAGGTAAGGAAAGGGGCATTGTTACTGCAGTAAGCTATGAAGGAAAAGCTTTGGGTATTAAAAGAGGTATGACCATAAAAGAAGTAGAAAGAAAGTTTCCTCAAGTCATAATCTTAGAATCCGATTACGAAAAATATTCCCTCTTTTCCTTGAAACTTTTTGAAATTTTAAGAAGGTATAGCCCTATAGTAGAGGAATATTCCATTGATGAAGCCTTTGCAGATTTAAAAGGGTTAAGAGGATATTTCCATGCAAGCTATGAAGAAATTGGAAGTCAAATTAAAGAAACTATTAAAAAGGAGCTTGGCATTACTGTCTCTATCGGAATTAGTCTAACCAAGGTTTTAGCCAAAATTGCTTCAAGCTATAAAAAACCCGATGGGCTTACTCTTATTCCAGGAAGAGAAATTCATCACTACTTAAAGGACCTTCCTGTTTCTGAAGTGTGGGGAATAGGTCCTGAAAAGGCTTCTCTCTGTGAAAAATTAGGGATCTACTCAGCCCTTGACCTTGCCTATGCCAAAGAAGATTTTATAAAAAAACACTTTCCTAAACCTGTCTATGAAATCTGGTTGGAATTAAGGGGAATTCAAGTTTATCCTGTTATAAATAGTAGTAAAGAAAAATATAAAAGTATCAGTAAAGCCCTTTCCTTTTCCCCTACTAACGATAAAGATTTTCTTTTAGCTCAAAGCGCTTTAAATCTTGAACTTGCCTGTTTAAAGGCAAGGGCTTATAAACTTTTAGCACAAAAATTATGCCTCTTTCTCAAAGATAAAGACTTTGCTTTTTATAGTGCAGAAATAACTCTCCCCTACCCTTCTTCCTATACCCGGGATCTTTTACCCCCTCTAAAAGAAGCTTTCGAAAAACTCTACGATCCTAATAAAGCCTATAGACAAGTTGGAATTATCTTAAAGGAGCTTATTTCCCAGAGAGTATTTCAGCTCACCCTATTTGGTAAGGGCTCTAAAGTTTCTCCAGAAAGGTCAGAAAAACTTTACGAAGCTATAGATAAAATTAACCTAAAATATGGAAGAACCACTATTATTCATGGAACCTCTCTTCCCATTACTAAGGACAAACCTTTGAAAAAAGGAGGAACTTTGAAAATTCCTCTTTTAGAGATTAAACTTCATTAACTCAGCTAAGTGTTATCTAAGGATAAAAATAAAGGGTTTTATAGATGGAGTGGACCTAAGAAATGAGAAAAATTCTGGGAGAAGAAATTTTAGCCAAATGGAGAAAAAATAAGCCTCCTCATCCTTTTCCCATAATTGCAATTCTTGATAATTTAAGAAGTGCCTATAATGTGGGGTCTATATTTAGAACTACCTGCTGTGCTTACATTGAAAAACTTATACTTTGTGGCATTACCGCAACACCTCCTCATTCAGGAATTGAAAAAACTGCTCTTGGGACTACTGAATTTGTCCCATGGGAATATGAACTTTCAACCCTTTCTGCAGTGGAAAAACTAAAGAAAAAAGGCTATAAAATTGCCTCCTTAGAGTTAACGGATAAAAGCATCCCTATACAGAAGATTACCTCAAAGGACTTTCCTTTGGCATTAATCATAGGAAATGAAGTGGATGGGGTCTCAGAGGAGGTTTTAAAGCTTTCTGATATTATTCTTGAAATTCCCCTTTTTGGAGAAAAGGAGTCCCTTAATGTGGCTGTAGCTTTTGGTGTGGCTCTATTCCTTCTACTGGAGAAATGTAAAAATGAAAAAACTTAAAAGGGTTCTAATTGGGCTTTCCCTTTTAGCTTTCCTTTATATTTTTGTCTATCCCTGGTTTATACCCATAGATTATTTGAAAAAGGAGAACCCTAAAATCACCGCTATGATGAAATATAGAATAAAACAATGGGAAAAAGAAGGTAAAAAAATTAGAATTAAACAAATTTGGGTGCCCCTCTCTAATGTTTCACCCTATTTGATTAAGGCTGTACTTATAGCTGAAGATGACAAATTTTTTAGACACGAAGGTTTTGATTTTGATGCTATAGAAAAAGCTATTGAAGCCAATCTTAAAGCAGGAAAAATTAAATATGGAGGAAGTACCATTTCTCAACAAACTGCCAAAAATCTTTTTTTAAGCC
>JBKBTC010000003.1:0-307 GCA_046291435.1 Caldimicrobium sp.
TGATTTTGATTTACACCATGGAAATGGTACTCAAAGCTCATTTTATGAAGACCCTGAGGTGCTCTTTTTCTCAACTCACCAATACCCCTATTATCCTGGGACAGGAAACTATACAGAAATTGGGGCAAAAGAAGGTAGAGGGTATAATATCAATGTCCCCCTTAAGGCAGGCTTAGGAGATGAAGAATTTATTTTCTTTTATAAAGAGCTTTTAGAGCCTATTGCTCTTCAATTTAAACCTCAAATAATCTTAGTCTCTGCAGGCTTTGATTCTTTAAAAGGAGATCCCTTGGGAGGCTTAAACCTC
>JBKBTC010000003.1:317-31485 GCA_046291435.1 Caldimicrobium sp.
GAGTTGTTGAAAGTTATCAAGCATTAAAAAACTTGGATTGCCATCTAGTTACTTCGGGCAGACAAATGGTTAAAATTCCAGCTAAAAATTTAGAGGTAGAATATAGAGATTATCTAAAATTATTAAAATTATACAACTCATAGCTAATAAAACTTCCAATGGCAAAATTTTATTTACCTTAGAAGGTGGATATAACTTGCAAAACTTAGCAGAAGGGGTAGCAACTATTATCCAAACTCTTGCCGGAACAAAGGAAGTAAAAGAGCCTCTCTTTGATAAAAGTTCCCTTTCCCCCTATGCAATAGAACTTTTTCATAAACTCTCTGACCTTTTAAAATTTAAAAATTATTGGGAATTATAAATTATCCCTAATTATTTTTAAGGAGGATTTTATATGGGAATTTCAAGGCAAATTAATGCATACTTGGAAAAAAGTTCTTGGATAAGGAGAATGTTTGAAGAGGGAATTAAACTTAAAAAGGAATATGGGGAAGACAAGGTTTTTGATTTAAGCCTTGGAAATCCTGACCTTCCTCCTCCAAACATTGTAAGAGAGACCTTGCAGAAGATGGTTGAACATTACCAACCCCAATTGCATCGCTACATGCCCAATGCAGGCTTTCCCTTCGTAAGAGAAATAATGGCAAAGAAAGTTTCTGTAGAACATAATATAAATATCTCGTTTAACGAAATAATAATGACTTGTGGAGCAGCAGGAGCATTAAATGTGATATTTAAAACTATTCTTAATCCTGGAGAAGAGGTACTTTTCCCATCTCCTTATTTCGTGGAATATTTTTTTTATATAGAGAATCATCAAGGAGTTGCAGTGCCTGTTCCAACTAAAGGAGATTTCACTTTAGATATTGAAGCTTTTGAGGCAAGGATTACACCTAATACAAAGGCTGTGCTATTAAATTCTCCGAATAATCCAACGGGGCAAATATACTCCGAAGAAGAAATAAAGTTGCTTTCAGAATTACTCAGGAGAAAGAGTGAAGAACATAAACAGCCTATTTATCTAATTTCTGATGAACCCTATAGAAATTTAGTTTTTGATGAAGTAGAAGTGCCTTCTATATTTAAGTATTATAAAGAAAGCTTTATAGCCTATAGTTTTTCAAAGGAGTTATCTCTAGCAGGTGAAAGAATTGGTTTCATAGCTATACATCCAGAAATGGAGAATAAAGAGAAAATCATTGAAGGGCTAATTCTATCTAATCGTATTCTTGGTTTTGTAAATGCGCCAGCTTTAGCCCAAAGAATCTCTGCAGAGTGCGCCTTTGCTAAAGTGGAAGTTGAAATCTATAAAAGAAGAAGAGACTTGCTCTGCTCCCTTTTAGAAGAAGGAGGGCTTGAATTTGTAAAACCAAAGGGTGGTTTTTTTCTTTTTCCTAAGACCCCCATTGATGACCTTAAATTCTGTGAAATCCTAAAAGAGGAGCTAATTTTAGCTGTGCCTGGACGAGGCTTTGGCACCCCTAATCACATTAGATTAGCCTTTTGTGTTTCAGAAGAAACTATATCAAAAATGAGAGATAACTTTCTTAGAGCATGTAAAAAAGCAAATAATTTAATCTAAACCTTAAATTAACAGGCTTGCTGTTTTGATAGAATATAACTATGGAAAGATTTATGAAAATATGCCCTGCTATTGTAGGGCTTTTTATCTTTTCTTGTTCTTATGCTGTGGAAAAAATGGGGGAAATATTAGGATTATTGATAACATAGAGACCTGCCAAAAAGTAAAGATGGAAATAAAGCAGGCGGTATGTGGAAGGTGTATTTTAAAATGCGAGGGAGAAAAGCTTTATATAATACCAACGCAAGAATGTCCCCCTTATGAAGTGTATAAATGTAAAACAAAGGATGGTAAGAGCTTTTCTATAAATAACTTTCGTTGTGAACCACAGGGCTAACCTTAGGGATGTTAAAATTCCGTATAAAGTTTAAGGACAAAAAGTCTTTTGCTCGGATCGGAGAGGTAATAACCTGCAGAGGGGTTTTTGAGACTCCTATATTTATGCCTGTTGGAACTCTTGGTTCTGTTAAAGCTCTCTTTCCTGAAATAGTAAATAGCCTTGGATTTCCGATTATACTTGCAAATACTTATCATCTTTATTTAAGACCTGGTGTTGAAGTTATTGAAAAGGCAGGGGGTTTACATTCCTTTATAAATTGGAAGGGCTTAATATTAACAGATAGCGGAGGTTTTCAAGTTTATAGTTTGGCTCCTTTTTGTGAAATAAAAAATGATGGTATTCTTTTTAAGTCCCATTTGGATGGGTCTTCTCATTTTTTTACACCAGAGGTTGTGTTAGAGGTACAATTAAAACTGGGTTCAGATATAATGATGGTTTTAGATACCTGTATCCCCTACCCTTCTGATAGTAATACTACTATTCATCTTACTCAGTTAACTCACCAATGGGCGGAGAAATCTTATATATATTGGGAGAAAAATAAAAGAGAAGATAGAGCCCTCTTTGGAATAATTCAGGGTGGTATGTATGAGAATTTAAGAAAAGAAAGTGCCCGTTTTATCGTTAGCTTACCCTTTGATGGATATGCTATTGGTGGGCTCTCTGTAGGAGAGCCTTTAGAGCTTAGAAATAGAATGATAGAAACTGCGGTAGAGGAAATCCCCTGGAGTTTACCCCGCTATCTTATGGGAGTTGGCACCCCCTTAGATATTCTTGATGCGGTGATGAGAGGTATAGATATGTTTGACTGCGTACTTCCTACGCGTAATGCAAGAAGGGGGACTTTATATACCTCGGAAGGCATAATTTCTATTAAAAACTCCTGCTATAAAGAAGATTTCACCCCTCTTGACCCATATTGTGAATGCTACACTTGCAGACATTATAGTAAAGCCTATCTTCGGCACCTCTTTCTTTCAAAGGAACTTTTAGTATATTCTTTGCTCTCTCTACACAATCTCTATTTCTATGGTAAAATCATCCAAAGAATAAAAGAGGCTATCATAGAAGGTACTCTGCAAGCTTTAAGAGAAGAGTTTATAAGTAAATATTATAGAACAAAGGAGGAAGAAGATGAGTCTAATTGATTTCCTTGTTTCACAGGCATTTGCTATGGCCCCACCACCTCAAGGTCAAGGCGGACAAGGTGGTTTAATGGGATTGATAGTGACACTTTTGCCTCTCATTTTAATCTTTGTAATTTTCTATTTTCTGCTTATAAGACCCCAACAAAAAAGATTAAAGGAACACCAAAAATTTCTTTCTGAGTTAAAACCCGGGCAAAAGGTTTTTACAACAGGAGGTGTTGTAGGAAGGATTACTAAGATTGAAGGTGACCTCGTCTGGTTAGAAGTGGATAAAGATGTCTTAATACCAGTAATTAAGGGCTATATTGCAGGATCCTACCAGAATTGAAATACAAGACAATTAGAAGTTTGTTAGCCTGGAGAGATACTCTTATAAAATATAAACGCAACCTGTAGCGTGCACACATACGGTCTAAAGCCTATGAGAACCAAAAAAAGCATCTTAGAGAACTTGTAAAGACTTGATGCTTTTTAAAAGTGGTTTATAATATTTTTAATACTATTTATTGCGGGCGTAGCTCAGAGGTAGAGCGGAAGCTTCCCAAGCTTCAGGTCGCGGGTTCGAATCCCGTCGCCCGCTTTTTCCTATGTCAGAAGTAATTGTAATTGGTGCTGGGTTAGCTGGTTCAGAGGCTGCCTATCAACTCGCAAAAAGAGGGATTTCAGTTCTTCTCTACGAAATGCGTCCAAAGGTGTTTACTCCAGCTCATAAAACTGACTTCTTTGGAGAATTAGTTTGTTCCAATTCTCTACGCTCACAGGAGCTAACAAAAGCTGTAGGGCTTTTAAAGGAGGAGCTGAAACTTCTTGGTTCTCTCATTATGGAGGCTGCCATACATTGCCAAATCACCGGTGGAAAAGCTTTAGTCGTAGAAAGAAATTGCTTTGCCAAATATATCACCCAAAAAATCTTGGAACACCCTCTCATAAAGGTTGTGCGAGAAGAGGTAACAAAAATTCCAACGGATAAAGTTGTAATTATTGCCACCGGTCCTCTAACAAGTGAAGCTTTAGCTAAGGAACTGTCTCGCTTAATTGAGGCACCTTTTCTTCATTTCTATGATGCCATCTCCCCAATAGTCTATGCTCACTCCATAAATTGGGATAAAGTCTTTATTGCAGATAGAGGAAAAATTGGGGATGAGGGAGTGTATGTAAATTGTCCTTTAACTAAGGAAGAATATGAGAACTTTGTAGAGGAGCTTCTTAAAGCTGAAAAGGTGCCTTTAAAACCCTTTGAAGAACCAAAGTATTTTGAAGGGTGTTTACCTATTGAGGTTATGGCAGAAAGAGGAAAAGATACCCTACGATTTGGTCCTATGAAGCCTACAGGGCTTATTGACTCAAGAACAGGAAAAGAGCCATATGCAGTAGTGCAACTCCGACCAGAAAATAAGGAGAAAACCCTCTATAATATGGTGGGCTTTCAGACAAAACTTAAATATCATGAGCAGGAAAGAATTTTTCGTATGATCCCAGGGCTTGAAAGGGCTGAATTTGCCCGTTTAGGCTCTATCCATAGAAACACCTTTGTAAATGCACCATTGGTGCTAACACCCTATTTGCAACTAAAAAATTACCCCAACATTTTTCTTGCAGGACAAATCACTGGTGTAGAGGGATATGTAGAGTCAACTGCTATGGGCTTTGTGGCAGGAATAAATGCAGAGCGCTTTCTTAGAGAAAAAGAACTTTTAGTGCCACCAAAAGAGACGGCAATTGGAGCTCTAATTTATTACCTCCAAAGTGCAAATCCCAAGTATTTTCAACCCATGAATGTAAACTGGGGACTTTTTCCACCCCTTGAAACCTCAAAACGCTCAAAAATGGATAAATACTTGCTTATGTCAAAAAGAGCTCTGGAAAAGTTGGAAAGCTATATTGAGAGTATATCCCAGTAGATTAAGAGGCACATTCTACGAGTGAATTTATGGTTCCCAGTAGCCGCAGGCTTTAGCCTGCGTGTATGCCCTGTGGGTGCAACCTGAAAGTTGCGGCTACCGAATGCGTGAAAACCAAAACAAATCAGCGCAAGATGAAGCTTACGACTGCCGAAAGTCCCTCTCAGCAGAAAAATTCCTTATGACCCTGCAAGTTGACTTTTTAAAAAGAAAGTCTTTAATTAAAAATTAAATGGGCTCTTTAGCAGAGAGATTTAGACCACGGACTTTAGAAGAATTTCAAGGGCAGGCTCACCTTTTTGAGAAAGGAAGTATTCTTGATTTGATCCTCAAAAGAAAAAAACCTATCTCACTTATTTTTTGGGGTCCTCCTGGCTCTGGTAAAACCACTTTAGCCCATCTTTTAGGAAACTACTTTAAAGCTCATTTCATCTCCCTTAGCGCCGTTGACACAAGCTTAAAAGATTTAAAAGAATTCCTTAAAGAAGCAGAAAAATTAAAAAAATTAGGTAAAATTACCATACTCTTTCTTGATGAAATCCATCGCTTTAATAAAGCCCAACAGTCCTTTCTCCTACCCTACTTAGAAAGAGAAGAGATTATCTTATTTGGTGCAACGACAGAAAACCCCTCCTTTGAAATTATCCCACCTCTCCTTTCAAGAGTAAAAGTTTTACAGCTTTTTCCATTAAGTGAGGATGATATTATGCAGCTTTTAAAAAAAGCCTTAAAAGATAAAGATAAAGGTATGGGGAAATATGAAATTAATGTTCATGAAGAAGTTATAGAAACTATTTCTAAATCTGCTTTTGGAGATGTGAGATGGGCTTTAAATACCTTAGAAATTCTTGTTGAGGGTTTAGCGGAAGAAGGCATTAAAGAAATTCATTTAAGCCATCTTTCAAAGGCACTTCTCTCTAAACCTCTTCATTATGACAAAGCAGGTGAGGAGCATTATAATTTAATTTCTGCTTTCCATAAAAGTATGAGGGGCAGTGATCCCGATGCCACTATTTATTGGTTAGTGAGAATGCTAAAGTCTGGAGAGGACCCCAAATACATTGCAAGGAGAATTATAATCTGTGCATCTGAAGATGTAGGATTAGCAGACCCTATGGCCTTAGTTCTTGCAGTGTCTGCCTTTAAAGCTTATGAAATATTGGGCTCCCCTGAAGGAGAAATTGCTTTAGCTGAAGCAGCCTTATATGTCGCTCTTGCTCCAAAAAGCAATTCTTCTTACAGAGCCTTAAGTGAAGCAAAAGAGGAAGTGGAAAGTAGTGGAGCTCTTCCTGTACCACTTCATTTACGAAATCCTGTTACTAAATTTTTAGAGAAATTAGGCTATGGTAAAGACTATAAGTACCCTCACGATTACCCTCAAGGCTTTGTTGTCCAAAAGTATCTACCAGAGGGCTTAAGAAGACGATTTTATCATCCCACTGAGCATGGCTTAGAAAAAATTTTGAAGGAAAGGTTAATAAAATTATGGGAAAAATCTTAAACATAATCAGAAAATTATTTTTATATGATTATAAAACACCCTTAGGCTTATTAACCCTTATTTTTATTGCTTTTTTAACTTTTTTTACCTTGTTTCAAATTTTTTATTTTAAATATTATTTAGAGACCTCTTTGAGGGGAAAGGTGGATAGCACGCTAAATCAAGTGGAGACAAAGCTTTCAGATTATATAAAGTTTTTAGAAAATTTTTATAAAATTCCCTTTATGCCAGAGTTTGCTGAACTTCCAGAGAGTAAAGGATGGCTACTTGAATTGGTAAATTCCTTGGAAGACCTTTTTAAAAGAGAGAGATTATTAAGTTTAGCTATATTTTACGATAACGAGCCTTTTTTAACTTGGAACTATAAAAAAGAGTTTAATTCGCTTAAAAAGTGTGAGTCAAGATATGTGAAAAAAGATTCAATTCTTATAGCCACCAAAACTACATCCATAGAAAATAAGAATTATTGTATTTATTTCTCCTTAGATGTGAGCTATTATCAAAAAACATTTAGAAATTATATGTTTATAGTGATATTTTTATATTTGTTAACATTAGTTATGGTTTTTTATCTTTTTTATAGGTTTGCGGAGGCAGAGGAGCGTAAGCGGGAGGCTGAGAAAAGACTTCAAGCTGAAAAGGAACTTGCACTTCTTGGAAGAATGGCAGCAACCCTTGCCCATGAATTAAGAAATAGCCTCAACAATTTATTTCTACTTTTACAAACCCAAGCTCATCAATCAGTCTGCAAGGAAAGGCTACTTGAGGAGCTAAAAGGGCTTCTTGAATGGACCCAAGAGATACTATTATTTCATAAAGATTTAAAGATAGAACCAAATTATTTTGACCCAGAGATGCTCCTTTATGAACTAAAATTTTTCGCGGCAAATTATCAAAAGAAAAAATTAGAACTGAAAGTGGAAAATCAGGTAAAAAAAGTCTGGGGAGACCCTTTTTGGATAAAAAAAGCCTTAGAAAATTTAATTAAAAATTCTCTGCAAGCAATAGATGAAAAAGGAGTTTTAAAAATCACTCTTATGGAACAAAGTGGTAGCTATATAGTAGAGGTATATGATAATGGTAAGCCAATACCAGAGGAAATTAAAAAACAAATTTTTGAACCCTTTTTTACAACTAAGAAAGAAGGCTTTGGGCTTGGGTTATATTTAGTTAAAAAAATCATTGAAGCCCATAATGGAAAAATTGAAATAGAAAATCTTCCAGAGTGTGGTAAAATCTTTCGTTTAAAGTGGAAACCTCTATGAAGAAAGATAGCATTTTGCTCGTTGAAGATGAAAAATTACAAAGAGAAATATTGGAAGATTTTCTTAAGAACAAGGGATATCAAGTTTATTCTGCTGGGACAATAAAAGAGGCTAAAGAAATACTCCATTCCAAAGAGATAAGTCTCATTCTTCTTGATTGGAGACTTCCTGATGGAGATGGCTCTGAATTTTTAGTTTCCATTAAGGAGCATTACACCTACATACCTGTAATTATGATCACAGCCTTTGCCAGTGTGGAACACGCTGTTTCTTCAATGAAAAAAGGAGCCTATTATTATTTAGCTAAGCCCATAAATTTGGAGGAATTAATCCTTCTTGTAGAGAGGGCACTCAAGGAATTTAAACTTACAAAGGAAGTGAGCCTTTTACAGGAAAGATTAAAATATCTTTCTAAGTCTGAGTTTAAATCATTGGAAGGGATAATTGCAGAGTCTCCTTCCATGAAAAAGGTCTTATCTCTGGTGAATAAAATTGCTGAAACACAAGCCTCTGTATTAATTACAGGTGAGTCTGGCACGGGAAAGGAAGTTATTGCAAAACTAATCCATCAGCTAAGCCCAAAAGCAGAGGGACCTTTTATTAAGATTAACTGTGCTGCTATTCCAGAAACTCTCTTAGAGGCAGAGCTATTTGGCTATGAAAAAGGGGCTTTTACAGGTGCCACCTATTTCAAGCCTGGGCTCTTTGAATTAGCTGAAGAGGGAACTCTTTTTTTAGATGAAATTGGGGAGATGCCCTTTTCCCTTCAAGCAAAGCTTTTAAGAGTTTTACAAGATGGAACCTTTAGAAGATTGGGCGGACTAAAAGAGTTAAAAGTAAATTTTAGACTCATTTCTGCTACTAATAAAGATTTGCCCCAGATGATTAAGCAAGGTCTTTTTAGAGAAGATCTTTTTTGGAGGTTAAATGTTATTAATATTCATCTTCCACCTCTAAGAGAACGCAGAGAAGATATTTTACCATTAACCAAATATTTTATTGAAAAATTTAATAAAAAATATGGTAAAGCTATACAAGGCATCTCTCAAGAGGCTTTAAAAGCATTGACTACTCATAGTTTTCCTGGGAATGTAAGGGAGTTGGAAAATCGTATAGAAAGGGGTATAATTTTAGCTGAAGGTGAAATTTTAACTCGTGAAGACCTTGGCTTTACAGAGGATTATGGTAAAAAGGAATCACTACTTGATACCCTTTTAACTTTACCGTTAGAGGAAGCGGTAGAAACTCTTGAGAAACTTCGGATAAAAGAAGCCATGGAGAAGGCAAAGGGAGTAAAAGTAAGGGCTGCAGAGCTTTTAGGGATTTCTGAACGGATGCTCCGTTATAAATTGGAAAAATATGAATTGGGAGGCTAAAATGTTATCCTTGGAGAAAGTGGACCCAGAAATAGCAAATTTAATAGAGCAGGAAAAAAATAGACAGGAATATCAACTGGAAATGATTGCCTCTGAAAACTTAGCCTCTTTTGCTGTTATGGAGGCTGAAGGCTCGCCGCTTATGAATAAATATGCTGAAGGCTATCCCTCAGCGCGGTATTATGGAGGCTGTGCCTTCGTTGACGAGGTAGAGAGACTTGCTATAGAGAGATTAAAACTATTATTTGGAGCAGAGTATGCTAATGTTCAACCCCATTCGGGGACTCAAGCTAACATGGCTGTCTTCTTTGCAGTCTTAAATCCAGGAGATACAATTCTATCAATGAACCTTGCCCATGGAGGGCATCTCTCCCACGGAGCCCCTGTAAATTTTTCAGGAAGGCTATATAAAATCGTCTACTATGGTGTTTCACGAGAAACGGAGACACTGGATTACGATGAGATAAGACAAATTGCCTTAGCAGAAAAACCAAAGCTAATTATTGCAGGAGCCAGTGCCTATCCCCGAACAATTGATTTTGATGCTTTTTCACATATTGCTAAAGAAGTAAAAGCCTATCTTATGGTAGATATGGCTCACATTGCCGGATTAATAGCAGCAGGCATTCATCCTTCTCCAGTTCCCTATGCTGATTTTATCACCTCTACAACCCATAAAACCCTAAGAGGTCCAAGAGGTGGATTTATTCTTTGTAAAGAAAGATATGGAAAATTAATTGATAAAATAGTTTTCCCTGGCATTCAGGGTGGACCCCATATGAACATAATTGCCGCAAAAGCTGTTTGCTTTAAAGAAGCTTTAATGCCTGAATTTAAAAGTTATCAACAACAGGTGGTAGCAAATGCTAAGGTTGTAGCAAGAGTTTTTCAAGAGAACGGCTTCAGAGTGGTCTCTGGGGGAACGGACAATCATTTGGTATTAATAGATGTTTCTTCACAGGGGTTAACTGGAGCTCAAGCGGAAAAACTTCTTGAAGAAGCAGGAATTACTGTAAATAAAAATGCTATTCCCTACGACCCACTTCCTCCTAAAATCACAAGTGGTATTAGAATTGGAACTCCTGCAATAACTACTCGAGGATTGAAAGAAAAGGAAGTAGAGATAGTTGCTTATTGGATGTGTGAAGTGCTAAAAAATCCGGAAAAAGAAGTTCTAAGAAAAGAAATAAGGAATAAAGTTAGAGACCTTTGTCTACAATTTCCCTTTTACAGAGGAGAGATGAATTGTGCTTAGACCTAATTGGGATGAATATTTTATGGTTATTGCTAAATTAGTAGCTGTCCGTTCAGGTTGTAATTCTCGACCTACTGGAGCGGTTATAGTAAAAGACAAAAGAATTTTAGCTACAGGATATAATGGTCCTATGCCAGGAGCTTGGCATTGCACAGATAAAGGTGAAACTTACTGCTTTAGAAGGGATAAAGGAATTCCTGATATAGATAAATACAATTACTGCAGAGCAAGCCACGCAGAAGCAAATGCTATAGCCCAAGCAGCAAAATTTGGGATCTCCTTAGAAGGTGCAAGTATTTACTGCACCTTAGCACCTTGTTATGTGTGTTTAAAACTTATCGCAAGTGCTGGAATAAAAGAAGTTTATTATGAATATGACTATGAGAGCAGAGATTTTGAGAGAGATACCTTCTGGAAAGAAGCCATAAAAGAAGCAGGGTTAACAACTTTTAAACAAGTAACAGTATCTGAGGAAACCCTAAAAGTAGTCTATGAAATACTTCAATTTCCTACCTCAAAAAGAAGACTCCCTCCTACAGATTAATTAAAAGTATCAGGTAACGGTATTTTAAGGTTGTCGTAAATGCAGGTAAAAGCTTTAGACTACCAATCAAAAATTTGCATGTAATAGAAAATAAGTTATAATGGGGATATAAATTTTTGCGGAGGAGGGTAGAATGGAAGAAAGAGCAGATCTTCCTAAACTTGAGAAAAAGCTTGAAAAAATGACTATTAAAGAGCTAAGAGAAATTGCCTTACAAATACCCGATTTACAAGGTGTTCACGGAATGAACAAAGAAGAGCTCATTTCAGCACTCAAAAAAGTATACGGAATAAAAGAGGAACCCAAAAAAGTGGGAGCCTCTATGAGAGAACTAAAAGCAAAAATAAAAAAATTTAAAGCTTTAGCTGAGGAAGCCAAGCTCAATAAAGATTGGGTCAAATACGAAAGGTTTAGAAGGCTTGCAAGTAGCTTTAAAAAACGCACCCGTAAATTGGCAAAACTTTCAGCCTAAAAGGTTTAATACTTTTATATGGAAGGATTATATCAAACGGATATTAGAAGTGTTCCATTGCTCCATAGAGGAAAAGTTAGAGACATCTATGATTTAGGAGATAGTCTCTTAATAGTTGCCACAGACAGGATTTCAGCCTTTGATGTAGTTTTACTAACACCAATACCTGATAAAGGAAAAGTCCTAACCCTTATGACCCTTTTTTGGCTTAATTTTCTCAGTGATATCGTAGTAAATCATCTTATTACTGCTAAGGTTGAAGAATATCCCCCAACTCTTCTTCCTTACAAAGAGATACTTAAAGATAGAAGTATGATTGTTAAAAAGGCAAAAATATTCCCTATTGAATGTATTGTTAGAGGATATATTACTGGGTCTGCTTGGAAAGAATATAAGGAAAAAGGCAGCATTTCTGGAATTAAATTACCCAAAGGATTAAAAGAAAGTGATAAGTTGCCAGAGCCCATTTTTACTCCTTCAACTAAAGCTGAAATTGGACAACATGATATCAATATTTCCTTTAGCGAAATGTCTAAATTAATTGGAGAAAATAACGCAACTATTCTCAGAGAACTTTCTCTTAAGTTGTACAAAAAAGCAGGCACTTATGCGGAAGAAAGAGGAATTATCATAGCAGATACTAAATTTGAGTTTGGATTATATGAAAATAGGATTATTTTAGTAGATGAAGTATTAACCCCTGATTCTTCTCGTTTTTGGCCTAAAGAAGAATATGAACCAGGAAAACCACAAAAAAGCTATGATAAACAATTTATAAGAGATTGGTTGAAGAAAAGTGGTTGGAAGGAGGGATTACCACCTCCACCTATTCCGAAAGATATAGTAGAAATGACACGAGAAAAATATCTTCAGGCTTTAATAGCTCTTACCGGTCAGACTTTATAAAAACTTAAAAGATGCATATATGTGGCTAAACATCTTTTATACAAAAAGCCCTCTCTAAAAGTTTTAAACACATAAGGCTTTTCATAGGGCTTTACTCTAAATATACAGCGAATGTTTTTTAGGTTCTCAGCTACAAAGGAATTAATAACATTTGTGTAGTGGAATTCATGAGCAAAAAAAGGAGTGTTGGTCTCAAAGAAAGGGACATCTTCAAGAGGCTTTACTGTTCTATATCCTAAGGTTAATTTTTCTTTTTTGATTGTAAAGGGAAAAACTTCGGAAAAAATATATGATTTATCTGCATAGAAAAGTTCCTTTGATAGATATATTAAGCCGCCACATTCAGCATAAAGGGGCAGTCCTTCTTCAGCCCACTCTTTAATAGATTTTAAAGTTTTTTTATTCCTGCTTAAATCCTCTGCCCAGAGCTCTGGATACCCTCCTCCAATAAATACAGCCTCTGCTTTTGCTGGAATTTCTTCATTTTTTAAAGGGCTAAAATATAAAACCTTTGCCATCTGATTAAGCTCATCTAAGAGATGGTTATAGTAAAAATTAAAGGCGTTATCCCGCGCTATAGCTACAGTTCTGTAGGGAATTTTTGGAAGGAAGCCCTCCTTAGGCAAGGCTTTCATTTCAATTTTACATTCATTTAATAGACTAAAATTCACATTCTTTTCTAACTCCGATACAACTTCTTCTAAAATTTCTTCTGCTTTAGTATAATCTTCAGGGAGATATAGTCCAAGATGGCGGGAGGGCAATTCTAAACCTTTATCTCTAAAAAGGACGCCTAATATTTTATAACCTTTCAAAGCTCTTTCCAAACGCAAAAGATGCCTCTCTGAAGATACCTTGTTTAAAAAAAGAAAAAAATTTAGATTTGCTTTCTTTATCCTTTCAGAAAAACCCTTTACAACATATTTAATACTTTCAGAGAGGCCAAAGGTATCAATTACAAGCACTATAGGAATTTTTAAAAGCTTTGCCACCTCAAAAGAAGAAAATTTTCCATCAAAAAGCCCCATAACTCCTTCTACTATGGCCATATTTGAAGTTTTTGCTTTTTCATAAAAAAGGGCTCTAAGCTTTTTTTCTCCCATAGAGAAAAGGTCCAAATTATAAGAAGGATAACTGCAGGCAAATTGGTGCCACTTAGGATCTATAAAATCAGGTCCCACTTTAAAAGCTTGAACTCTTAATCCTCTCTTTTTAAAAAGGCGAAGAAATCCTAAGGTTAATAAAGTTTTACCCTCACCGCTTCTTGGAGCAGAGATTAGAAAAGCTTGCACCATTCCTCTAAAGCCGATAAAAATTTTAAATTTTCTTCTCTCCTTTTTAATGAAACTCTAATATAATCTGCAGAAAGCCCCACAAAATTATAACAACTCCTAACTAATATGCCCTTTTCTTTTAACAACCAAGTATAAAATCTTTCCCCATTTTTTAAATATAATAAATAATAATTAGCTACACTTGGGAAAAATTTAATACCTAAAGCCTTAAGAGTTCTTTCAAATGCTTTTTTTTCTTTTGAGAAATATTCTAAAGTTCTTTTTTTAAATGATTCATCTAACAACAAAATTTTGGCTAAAATTTGAGCTAAGGTATTTATATTCCATATAGGCAAAACCTTTTTGAGTTTATTAAGAACTTTTTTATCTCCTACCATATAACCAAGCCTCAATCCTGCCATACCATAAAATTTAGTTAAAGAACGAAATAAAAAAAGATTGGGAAAATTTAAAACTTCACTCATTAGCGATTCCTCTTCTTTAAAATCAATAAAAGCCTCATCAATAAGAAAATATACATAAGGAGCTTTTAAAAGTAGAGAAATTAAATCTTTTTTAAAATAGAGTGCACCAGTTGGATTTTGAGGATTGCAAAGAATGACAGCTTTGGGATAGGTATCCTTTTTTTGAAGAAATTTTTCCACATAATTTAAATGCTCTTTTTCTTCAAGATGAATAAAGGTTTCTATTTTAAGGTCCTCTCTTTTAGATAAAATGTTTCTGTAGCCCACAAAGGTTGGTTCAAGAAGTAGCACCAAAGTGTTTTTAGGTAGGAAAAATTGCAAAAAGGCATGAATGAGTTCAAATGACCCGTTACCTATGAGAAAATGCTCAGGATCTAAAGAATAAATCTTTCCTAATATTTCTTTTAGCTCTGTACACTCTGGGTCCGGATAAAATTCAAGGTAATTATAGAGATTAATCCCCTTTTCTTTAAGATAATCACATAACCAAGGATTTACAGATGAGCTTAAGTCTGTTATTTCTAAAGGTGGGAGAGAGAGCTTTTTAGCATAAAAAAATATGTTTCCTCCATGAGTGGGCTTAGTTTTCATTTTTCTTAGTGAATAGCTCATTAGTAATTACTTAAAACTAAAAATAATATAAAAACCCAAACTATTGAAGAGAAATACATAATCTTTATACTCATAGACAAAGCTGGCTCTAAGTTTTTAATTAATTCTTCACCTAAATAAGGTTTTATGACAAGTTTTCCTTCATAATAAGCAGGTCCTAAGAGTCTTACTCCCAAGGCACCTGCGAGAGCAGATTCAGGATAACCACTATTCGGTGAGGGATGAAGTGAGGCATATTTCCATATGCACTTTAACGATCTATTTGCAGCTTGATAACCTAAAATAAAAAAAGCAGAAATAACAATTAGAAAGGCGGTAATTCTTGCAGGTATAAAATTAAAAAGGTCATCTAATTTGGCAGAAAACCAACCGAAGTGGAGATACTTTTCGTTTTTGTATCCTACCATGGAATCAAGAGTATTAATAGTTTTGTAGAGGACAAGCCCCGGAAATCCTAAAAGAAAAAGCCAAAAAACTGGGGCAATTACTCCATCATTTAAATTCTCGGCATAGCTCTCAAGAATAGCCCTTTCAATCTCTTTTTTATTTAATTTTTCTGTATCTCTTCCCACAAGGGCTTTAAGCTTTTCTCTTGCCTCAACTATCTCCCCATTCCTTAAAGATCTCTCAACCCCCTTCCCAGCCTCAATTAAACCCTTTAAGGCTAAAAATTGAGACATTAAAAAAAGGTATATCACCTCAACCCAAAAGATGTATGTAAACCGATTAAATAAATAGACAAGGACCAAAGCTAAACTAAAGGTTGTACTACAGACTAAAAGAGAAAATAAAATACCTTTTACTTTATCTGAAAAAAGGTGAATTTTTCTTGTAAGTTTTTCAAAGTATGAAATTTGCTTTCCTATAAAAATTATCGGATGAGGTAAATTTTTAGGATCGCCTATGATTAGGTCTAAGAGAAAACTCATTAGCAGTTGATAGGGCTTTACTAAAAAAATTTCAATCATTAGTTATGTATCAATTTTTAATAGTTTATATATTTTTTTCATATTTAAAGAGGTCTCAATAAAATTTGCAAGGATATTGAAAGACTTATCTATTGTATTCCAGTAAGAAGGTGGGTTGGTAATAGTAGGGAGGTCTTTTTTTTGGCGGTGATTATTAAGAAGGTGCCCTCTAAATTGGTCGTTAGTAAAAAGACCGTGTAGATAGGTACCCCAAACATTACCTTCCTTTTTACCGTCAATAAGAATTTCTCCGCTTGCAAGTCTTTTAATTTTAAATAGATTTAAATCTCCGTAGGTTACTCCTTTATGAATTTCATAACCCCATAAAGGCAAATTTAGATTTTCCATAGAAGTAGCGAGAGGCTCTGCGTAAACTTGTGAAGTTATTTTTTCAGGATAAAAGAAGGTTTCAACCTCTAACAAGCCAAGCCCTTTCATTTCTTTTATTGGTGCTTCCAATTTATAGGGATTTTTCAAAATTTTACCCAACATTTGGAAGCCTCCGCAAATTCCTATTATCTCTGCTCCTCTATTTTTAGCCTCTTTTAAGGTTTTAGAGATTTCCATTTGATGAAGTAATTTTAAATCAGAAAAGGTATTTTTGCTTCCAGGAATAATTATGATGTCAGCACTTAAAATATCTTCTTTTCTAAGGGAATAAAGCAGTTCTACCTCTTCCTCTAAATAAAAGGGATCAAAGTCAGAAAAATTAGAAATATGTTTTAGAGCTAATACAACTATTTTAATACATTCTCTTGAGAGCCTTTTATAAATAGATGCTTTACTAAAAAAAGAAAAACCATCTTCCTCTGATAGATGAAAATCTGAAAGATAAGGTAGGACTCCCAAGGTGGGAAGACCTGTTAATTTATGGAGTTTTTTTATTCCAGGTTTTAAGATTTTCAGCGCCCCTCTAAACTTATTAATAATAAACCCTTTTATTAATTCAGCATAATCTGGACAAAATTTTTTAAGAAGTTCTACTGTGCCATATAAAGAGGCAAAAACACCTCCTTTATCTATATCACCCACTATAATTACAGGAGATTGAAGATATATTGCAGGTTTTATGTTTACAAGGTCTGCCTCTAATAGATTAATTTCTGCAGGGCTACCTGCTCCCTCAAGTAAAAGGATATCATAGCGGTTGTTGAGATCATCTAATATTTCCTTAAGATGTGACCAAAGATTTTCTTTTTCTTTATAATAGTCTTCTGCAGTTAGGGTTTTATAATATTTTCCTCTGAGTAAGACTTGACTTTTTCTACGGCCCTCAGGTTTTAGTAAAATTGGGTTGAAAATGCTTTCTGGTTCTAATTTACAAGCTAAGGCTTGTAAAGCCTGAGCAAGTCCAATCTCGCCTCCATCTCTGCAAACAAAGCTTTGTAAACTCATATTTTGAGCTTTAAAAGGTGCTACCTTAAAACCTTTGTTAACAAAATAGCGCCCTAAGGCTGACACTAAGAAAGACTTTCCTGCAGAGGAGTTTGTACCTACGATAGTTAAAGCTTTGGACATAGCACTCCTAAACAAAAGAGTGTTATAAGCTCTGAAATTTCTACAAGTGCCCCGTAATTATCTCCAGTCAAACCTCCAAAGGCTTTTTCAAATTTGCTTTTGAAGTAAAAAAGTATAATAAAATTAAAAAAAACTAAAATAAAAACACTTAAAAATGAAACTTTGAAAGGAATTAAATAAAGAAAGCAGGCTAAAATTATACTAAGGAGATTCCCCAAGAGGAAGCCACTTTTTGTTAAGCTTTTTTTCATAAGATAGCCAAGCCCCTCAGTTCTTGCTGGTAAAGAATAAAATATAATCCAAAGAAGGAAAGCTCTTGATAGAAAAAAAGGCCAAATAAGAAAGAGGGGATTATAAATTAATATTTCTTTCGTTAAGGTATATTTAGCAAGAAGGTTTATAACAATGGTTGTAACTCCTGCTACACCAATGGTGCTATCTTTCATTATGTTTAGTCTCTTAGCTTTAGCTTCTGCACTATCTCCCCGTCCGTGAAAGGAGAGAGCATCAAAGGTATCAGAAAGACCATCTAAATGAAAAATTCCTCTAAGAAATAAAAGCATGAGAATCAATGTCAAAGATAAAAATTCAGGAAAAACCAAAGAACCTAAAAAATACCCTAAAAGAGAAATATAAAGACCTTCTAAGGCTCCAACAAGGGGAAACAAAGGTAAAGCCTTTTTAAAGTCCTTTTCAGTACTAATAGTTGCACCAATTTGAATACGCCAAAGAAAAGACAAGGCTAAGAGAAAGGGCTTAAACATATGTTTTAAAGAATAGATTCAGAAACCTTAGCTGAATCAAAGGTTGCCATTTCTTTGTAAATTTTCAAAGCTGCTTCAATAATAAGGAATGCAAGGGCTGCACCTGTTCCTTCTCCTAATCTTAAATTTAAGTCTAAAAGAGGAGAGAGCCCCATATACTCCAATTGAGCTTTATGGCCGGGTTCTTGTGATAAATGTGAAGCTATCATGTAGTATTTAGTAAGGGGATTTATCTTATAGGCAATGAGGGCTCCTGCACCAGTTATAAAGCCATCAATTACGACAGGAACCTTATTCTCTGCACAAGCTAAAATTACACCAGCACAGGCTCCAATTTCAGCGCCCCCTACCTTAGAGAGAACATCTATGGGATCGTCTGGATTGGGTTTATGTAATTCTATAGCTTTTTCTATTGCCTTAATTTTTCTAATATAAAAATGGTCGTTTACTCCAGTCCCTCTTCCTGTGACTAATTTTACAGGCTTTCCTGTTATTACTGAGGTTATAGCTGAAGATGGTGTTGTGTTACCAATCCCCATATCTCCTATACCAAATAAATTAAATCCCTCCTTTAGAGCTTCTTTTGTTAATTCATAACCTACTTCAATACTTTTTATAGCTTCTTCTCTTTCCATAGCAGGCTCTTTGGTAAAATTTTTAGTGCCAAAGCAAACTTTTTTAGAAATTAATCCTGGAAGACCACTTAAATCTTTTTCTACACCTACATCCACTACCCAAACTTCTGCTCCAGCGTGTCTTGCAAGAACATTTATACCTGCTCCACCATTAAGAAAATTATAAATCATCTGTGCCGTTACTTCCTTAGGAAAAGCTGAGACATTTTCCTCAACTACACCATGATCGCAGGCAAAAACAAAGGAAAGTTTCTTTTTAATTTCAGGAAAAGGATCCTCATAGATAGCCACTAATTGGGCTGCAAGCTCTTCTAATCTTCCTAAACTCCCCTTAGGTTTAGTTAGCTTATCCAGCCGCTCCCAAGCTATCTTAAAGAATTCTTCTTTTAGTGGCTCTATAGATAACTTCCAAAATCTCTCTTTACCCATGGCTAACTCCGAAGCGGGTAATTAAATTTACCTAACAATATATAAAGAGCACAGAGAAAATCAAGAGGACGCGTAATCTAATAGATTCCTCTCTCTGAAAACCGCAAGTTTTAGCCTGTCAATGGAATTTAAAGAGTTGCGGTTTCCGCTTGCCTTAGCCTGTGAGAAATTTTCAACCTTGGTAGCCGCAGGCTTTAGCCTGCGAGAGCGCAACCTGAAGCTTGCGGCTATTAAATTCTTGAGGTTGAGGACATACACTTTTTTTATTTTTATGAGATTTTATTTTGAGGAAATAGGGGAAGAAAGTCCTTTAGAAGAAATTAAATAGATGGTAAAGAAAATGGTAAAAAAAATTATGAAAAGAGGCATCCATAAAATTTTTTGTGTAAAGGTTTGAACCAAAAGTATTATTACACTCATAAAAAAATAAATAATAAGAGAGTGCAAAATAAGAGAAATATATCTTTGAGGAGAATAATTTTTCAAATAATAAGTAAGTGGAAATAAGCTTATGGTTAAGCCTATAAAAAGGTATAACACTCGGTTTAAAAATTCTACCCAAACTTCATAATAAGGTTTTTTTATCATTTTTAAAAATAAATATCTTTGATAAAGTTCTTTAAAAGAAGCAAATTTTACAGATTTTTCAACAACGACAAAAGTTTTAGGGGAAAGGGGCAGTTCACCTTCCCACATAGCTGAAAATTTTGGTTGAAAGCCATCTTTTGCTTCTTGAATAATAGCTTCTTCTAATCGCCAGATTTTGTTGCCTAAATAAAGAGCTTTTTTAGCCCAAAAGATTTTCTCAGGGTGGATATCTTTTAAAAAAAATAGAATGAAATCTGCCAAATATTCCGCTTTTGGTTCAAGAGGTATGGCTATTAAAATAAAATTCTCGCCCTCAAAAAAAAGCATATCTTTAAATATTAAATATTGTGTCCTTTTATTCTCTATTTTAACATCCCATACATACTCCGATTTATAAAAAGCCTTAGGCACTGTAAAATTCAAAAATAGCCCCCCAAAAATGGAGAAAACAAAAATTATAACTACATAAGCTTTCAATAGCTCTTTTCTCAAAAAGCCCAAACTAAGAAAGGCTAATAATTCAAAGCTTCTTGATAAAAAAAAGACGCTAAGTAAAGAGGCTAAACCTATAATGTAAGGAAAAATTTGATATAGATTGACTTGAACTTTCCAAAAAAGGTATTCTAAAAAATAGACCAAAGGTCTCTTAGAAGCTAAAAAACTGGGAAATTTTTCAAAAAATTCTCCAACCAAAAAGAAAGCTATAAAAATTAGCAAGGATAAAAGAAAATTTTTAGAAAACTCTTTTATAAAAAACTTATAAAAAATTCTCATCAGAAGGTTATACCCCGTTTTTTAATAAATATTTTATAGGTTGCCCAAATAAATTTGCTAAATAGAGTAAAAAAGAGTAAATGAGCTATTATGGGAGATATTTTACCCATTTCAATTAGAGAAAGTATAAAGTTATAGCATAAATAAATCACGACATAGTGGGCAATACCTATTAGGAATAAAAAAAGCTTGCTATGCCTTTTTAGAAAAAGGCTTATGAAAAAGCCCTGTAATAATAGGGGAATAAGGGTAAAGGAATAAAAGATCCTTTGATAATATTCTGAAAGATAGCGGTAATACTTGTCGCTCTTTGGGGGTAGACTTTTTAATTCTCTCTTTAGTTCCTCAAAAGTTAATTCTCCTCTTTTTACAAAAAATTCTTCTTTTTTGGTGAGATTTCCGCCAAACTTAAGGGTATAGTCTTTAAATTCAAGCACTTCTATGTTTTTATTATTGTATAAGTAAAAGATCCAACCTTTTTTAAGATTGAGAAGACCTTTTTCAGTATTTATATATCCCTCTTCTCCAAGATAGATGCCTTTTAAATTAGGAGACCTTTTTTCAAAAATAAGTATTTTATTTAAGTGATTTTCAGAATCCTTTAGTTGAGAATTACTTACATAAAGATATAAATTGTTAGTTATAGGAGTGGGTGTTTTAATAGGTATAGCTTTTGTATAACTTTTCTCTTTCAGATCGATTAATATTTCCTTTTGAATTCTTTTTGATTTAGGTAATAAAAAGAATTGACTTAAAAAGGTAGCAAGAAAAATTAAAAAGAGAAAAACAAGAAAAGACTTAAATAAATCCTTTAAATTGTAACCTAAGGAAAAAAGTGCTAAGAATTCCTTTTCTTCTTTCATTCTTTGGATTGAAAAAAGTACTGCTAATAGGGCAGAAAGAGGCAAGACAAAAGATATTAGTTGTAAACTGTTTAAAAAATAAAATTTAATTAAAAGAACCCATCCAATTCCAAGGTCCATAATTTGTCTTAGAAAAAGAGTCCCTTTAACTAAGGTTAATAAAAAAAGTATGGAAAGAAAAAAAAGAAAGGTGTTTTTCAAAAGCTCACTTAGGAAATACCGAAAAAAAAGTTTCATCCTTGTTATTTTACTAAAAGATGTTTATTTTAAAAGAAGTGGACTTAGCTCTATATATCCACATTCCTTTTTGTAAAAGGAAATGTCCCTATTGCGATTTTTTTTCTCTTCCTAAACTTCCAAAAGAATCTCTTTATTTAAGAGCTATACTAAAAGAAATAAAGCTCTTGCCTAAGTTTTTAGAAAACAGAAAATTATCTACACCACTTGTGATTAAAACAGTATATGTAGGAGGGGGAACTCCCTCTTTAATGAGTCCCTCATTTTATGCAGTTCTCTTTGAAGAAATTTCAAAAATTTTTAAATTTGAACCTGAAGAGATAACCCTTGAAGCAAACCCTGAAAGTTTCACCGAGGATTTAGCAAAGGGCTACAAAAAAGTTGGTATTAATAGAATAAGTTTAGGTGTGCAGACATTTCAAGAAAAGGGATTACATTTTCTTAAGCGCGCACATAGTGTAAAAGAAATTTATTTAGCTTTAGAGCATTTATATCTTGCCCAATTTTCAAATTTTTCTTTAGATTTTATTTTTGGATGGTCTGGTCAAGGCTTAAAAACTTTAGAAAAAGATTTAGCTAAAATTTCAGAAATTAATCCTCCTCATCTCTCTTTTTATGAGCTAACTATTTATCCAGGAACTGCTTTTCATAAGCTTTATGGGGAAAAACCAAGCTTTGTGCAAGAAAATAGACTACTAAAGCTTGCCAAGTTTATTAGATATTACCTCAAAAGGCAGGGTTATATTCACTATGAACTATCTAATTATGCTAAACCTGGCTATGAATGCAAGCATAATTTATATTATTGGAAAGGTAAAAATTATCTTGGTATTGGCACTGGAGCTGTATCAAGAATTGGAAATATTCGTTTCCAAAGTGTAAAAAACTTAGATCACTATTATAGAGCGCTTTTAAAAGAAAATAGACTACCCTACATTATTCTTGAAAAGTTAGATAGTTTTAATGAGTGTAAAGAAAAAATTTTTATGGGGCTAAGACTAAGGGAGGGTTTAGATATTTCTGAGTTAAGCACTCTTGGGTATACCATAGAAGAGGATACAATAAATTATTTAATTAAAAGGAAACTTCTTGAGAAACAAAAGAAGAGAATTTATTTGAGTGAAAAAGGTAGTTTTTTACACAATCAAGTGGTAAAATTTTTATGGAGGTTTTTAAAAAAGGTATCATGAAAGTGCATTTTATTGGAATTGGTGGAATTGGGATGTCAGGTGTTTCAGGTTTAGCTAAAAGTTTAGGATATAAGGTAACAGGCTCCGAAGAGAAGCCATTATATCCTCCTGCCTTAGATTTGCTAAAGGATTTAAATATAGAAGTACTTAAAGTCAAAGAGGAAAATATAGATTGGATTAAACCTGATATAATTGTAGTAGGAAATGCAATAAAAAAAGAGCATATAGAAGTCAAAAAAGCTCTTCAGTACCATATACCACTTTTATCCTTCCCCGAGTTTATTAAAAAATATTTGCTCCCAGGAAAAAAATCCTTAGTTATTTCAGGCACTCATGGTAAAACAACTACTTCTGGACTTCTAAGTTTTATTTTAGATACCTTAGGTGAAGAGCCAAGTTTTTTAGTAGGTGGGCTTTTAAAAAATTATCAAAAAAATTATAATCTTGGCTCAGGTCCATGGTTTGTTTTAGAGGGAGATGAATACCCCTCTTCTTTTTTTGACCCTAACCCTAAATTTTTTCATTATAATCCCTTTGGATTAGTACTAACCAGTTTAGAATATGACCATGTTGATGTTTACAAGACCTTTGATGATTTAAAAGAGGTATTTATAAAATTAATACAAAAGGTTCCTAAGAAAGGAATAATCGTCTATTCTTTGGATGATGAAGAATTAAGAAACATTTTTCAAACTTTCCATCCTAAGTGCCAAGTTATTAGTTATGGCAAAAGTGAGGGCTCAAACTATAGGCTTTTAGAGTATACCTGTTCATTTCAAAAAGATAAATTTATAAGCAAAGGATTAGTCAGAGACCCTTCAGGGCAAATATTTACTCTTACGCTTCCTCTTCTTGGGGAATACAACTTATTGAATGCTCTAAGTATATTTACTCTTTTAGAAAATTTATCTTTTAGTAGAGAGGAAATTCTTTCAAGTTTTCTAAAATTTGAAGGAATAAAGAGAAGGCAGGAGATTTTGTGTTCTGCACCCAATTATTTAATGATAGATGATTTTGCCCATCACCCTACCGCAGTTAAAATTACTCTTATGGAATTAAAAAAGGCATATAATCCAGAAAAGACTATATTAATTTTTGAGCCAAGAACTAATTCCAGCAAAAGAAAGATCTTCCAAAAAGCTTATGTGAAGGCATTAGAATTAGCAGATACCATCTTACTAAAATCTCCCCCAGGGCTTGAAAACATTCCAGAAGAGGAAAGAATAAATTTAGAAGAATTAAAAGAGGATTTAATTCATAAAGGAAAAGAAGTGATTTTACTTGACAGAAACTATGATTTTAAGAAGGTACCCTTTGAGAGAGATAAAAAAACACTTTTTGTCTTTATGTCAAGTGCTTTTATGGAAAATGAAGTTAAGGGACTGAGAGAAGCTTTAAAAGATATATTTTATGGTTAAAAATTTGGAAGTGGGAAAAGGGTTAGGGGAGGATTTTTCCTATCCCGTTGCCATTACAAAATTACTAAAAAAAGGGCATAGCATTCTTTTTGTTAATAAAGCTTTTTATGAGAAATTTACCAATTTTGAAGTTATACCAAGGCAAACTACTTTAGAAAAGCTCTTTGGTGATTATTTTAAAGATATGTCGCTTATCAGTTTAAAATACTTAGGGACTAATTTTTATATATTAAACTTTCCTTTAACTAAAAGAAAAAAATTGCATATATTTCTTGAGGAAAAGGTATGGTTTAAATTTCCCCACTGGTTTCATACTGAAAGGTTAGCAAGTTTAGGCAAGCTTGCAGGTGAGATATCTCATGAGCTAAATAATCCTTTAGGTGGTATTTTATTATATGCCAACATGCTTAAAGAGGAACTTCCAGCTCAATCCAGATGGCAAGATTTAGTGGATAAGATTATAAAACTTACTATTAGATGTAGAGTTATTTCCCGGGCATTGCTTGATTTTGGTAAGCCAGAGAGAGCCAAAAAGGAATGGATAAATTTGAATAAACCTATTATGAATATTTATGAATTAATAAAAGACTATCATATTTTTAAAGAAATCAAATTTCATTTTAATTTGGACACTGAACTACCTATATTTTATGCCAATCCAACGCAAATGGAACAGATTTTTTTGAACCTTTTTACTAATGCTGCAGAAGCAATGAAAGGAAAGGGAGAAATATTTGTTGAAACAAAAGCAAGTGATGATAAAATAGTAATAAAAGTGAGGGATACAGGACCAGGCATTTCAGAAGAAGTACTACCTTATATTTTTGATCCTTTTTTTACAACCAAAAAAACTGGTAAAGGAACTGGGCTTGGGCTTTCCATTTGCCATAGTATCATAAGAAGACATGGTGGTGAGATAAGGGTAAGCAACCACCCTATGGGTGGAGCTATTTTTGAAATAGTTTTATCATTACCCACAAGGGAGGCTTTAAGAGAAGATGTCTTTTAAAGGGAAAATACTCGTCGTTGATGATGAAAGTTCCATAAGAGAAAGTCTTTTTCACTACTTTACGAAAGAAAACTATGAAGTTGATTTGGCACCTTCAGGTGAAATTACTCGAGAACTTATTTCTAAATATGAGTATGATGTAGTATTTTTAGACTTAAGACTTCCTGATGTAAATGGCTTAGAGCTACTTCATGAAATTATAGAAAATAGTATAAATACCCAAATAATAGTAATTTCTGCTTACGGAAATATTGAGACAGCAGTTTCTGCTATAAAAGCAGGAGCTTTTGATTTCTTGGAAAAACCTTTTTCTATCTATGAAGCAAAAATAGCTTTAGAAAAAGCCTTAGAGAAAAAGAGGCTAACTTTAGAAAATATTTATCTTAAACTCAACCAATCTGAAAAAGAAGAAAAAATCCCCTTTATCGGAAAAAGTAAAGCCATAAAAGTGGTTTTAGAAAAGGCTAAATTAATTTCACAAACAGATACAACTGTATTAATTACAGGCGAATCTGGAACTGGTAAGGGTTTGTTAGCAAAAAAATTGCATGAGTTTGATAAGGTTTACCCAGGTCCTTTTATTTGCGTTGATTGTAGTTGTATTGTCCCTACTCTCTTTGAAAGTGAGCTCTTTGGGCATGTAAAAGGCTCTTTCACAGGAGCTCATTCTTCTAAGATTGGAAAAATTGAATTAGCACAAGGTGGAACCTTATTTTTAGATGAAATAGGAAATATTCCTCTTGATATTCAAGCTAAACTTCTTAAAGTAGTAGAAGAAAAAGAATTTTCTCCAGTGGGAAGCTTGAAAATCATTAAAGCCAATGTAAGAATCGTTGCTGCAACCAATAAAAACTTAAAAGAAGAAGTGAAAAAAGGAACTTTTCGGGAAGATTTATTTTATAGATTAAATGTAGTTCATCTGCATTTACCACCATTGAGGGAAAGAAAAGAAGATATTCCTCTTCTTGCTAATTTTTTTTTAGATTATTTTAGTGAAAAACATAAAAAACCTAAAAAAGTTTTCACTAACGAAGTTATCAATCAATTTTTAAACTATTCCTGGCCCGGAAATGTTAGAGAACTAAAACATTTAGTGGAGCGGTTAGTTATTTTTAGTAAAAAAGAAGAAATAACAGATAAAGATTTGTATTTTGCTGGCTTTGAAAAAAATTCTGAAATATCTTCTACAGAAGAGGCTCTCTTAGATGCTATTTATGACGATAAGGAAGGAATATTACCTTTGGAAGAAATTGAAAAGAGATATATTCTCAAAGTGCTTGAGCAACTAAAGTGGAATAGAACTCTTGCTGCCAAGAAATTAGGAGTAGATAGAAAAACTATTCGTGATAAATTAAAAAAATGGGGAATCTTTTAAAGAAACATAGGAGTAGTATATGAGAGTATTATTAGTTTATCCAGCATATCCTGATACTTTTTGGAGTTTTAGACATGCACTTAAATTAATTTCCAAAAAAGCTACACACCCTCCCTTAGGTTTACTTATTGTGGCAAGCCTTCTTCCCAAAGAATGGTCTCTTAAACTTATAGACCTTAATGTAGAAAAGGTGAACTACAATGATTTTAAAGAAGCAGATTTTATCCTTATAAGCGGTATGTCAGTCCAGAGGGATTCTGCTGAAGAGGTAATAGCCATTGCCAAAAGATACGGAAAAAAAATTATAGCAGGGGGTCCCCTTTTTACTACTTTTTGGCAAGATTTCTATGATAGGGTTGATCATTTAATTTTGAATGAAGCAGAAATTACTTTGCCTCTTTTTTTAGAGGACCTGCAAAAGGGTGCTCCTAAGAAAATTTACAGAAGTAATGAATTAGCAGATCTATCTAAAAGCCCCCTACCCGCTTATCATTTAATTAATTTATCTAATTATACTTCTATGTGTATTCAGTATTCTCGGGGATGTCCCTTTAATTGTGAATTTTGTGATGTAACCAATCTTTTTGGGCATCAAGTGCGGACCAAAACAGTTGAACAAATTATAGCTGAACTTGATAATTTATATAAATTAGGTTGGAGAGGATCAGTTTTCTTTGTAGATGATAATTTTATAGGTGGGAAAAATAAAGTCAAAAAAGTAATACTTCCAGCTATTCTTCATTGGCAAAAAGAGCATAGGTATCCTTTTTAT
The DNA here is from genome assembly GCA_046291435.1 of Caldimicrobium sp. GTDB lineage: Bacteria > Desulfobacterota > Thermodesulfobacteria > Thermodesulfobacteriales > Thermodesulfobacteriaceae > Caldimicrobium. Next base: position 27,519 of record JBKBTC010000003.1, read on the forward strand.
TTTTATACACAGGTTTCCATAAATTTAGCAGATGATGAGGAATTAATGGACCTTATGGCAAAAGCTGGCTTTACTTCGGTTTTTATTGGAATTGAAACACCTCATGAAGAAAGTCTAAAAGAAGCCAATAAAGTTCAAAACAGGAATAGAAATTTAATAGAAAATATAAGCAAAATTCAACAAAATGGTCTTGAAGTGATGGGTGGTTTTATAATAGGTTTTGATAATGACCCGCCAGATATCTTTCAAAGAGTGATAAATTTTGTAAAAGAAAGCACTATTGTTATAGCTATGGTGGGATTATTAAATGCTCCCCCTGGCACCAAGCTTTATAAAAGATTAATTAGTGAAGGAAGAATAAAACCATATTTTAAAGGTGATAACACTGATTTTGATACAAATATTATTCCAAAAATGGACTACACTTTACTTATTAAGGGATATAAAAAAGTAATACGAGAATTGTACTTAGAAACCTCATATTATCAACGTATTTATAATTTTTTAAATCATTTTAAGCCTAAGTCCTCTTTCAAAATAGATTGGAGCTATTTGAAAGTTCACAAATCCTATCTTTTTAGTTTACCTAAAATTATTATGAAATTTGGGTTAATTGGTAAGGAGAGATTAAAATTTTGGAAGCTATTATTAAAAACTATTTTAAAAAAACCAAGGGCTTTTTCTATCCTTTTAGCTCAAATGGTTAGTTGTTACCATATAAAAAAGATTTATGAGAAAAATTTATAATTTAAGTTAAATTTTTCACTAAATCTAAAAAGAACTATGACAAGTGTTAATATTTCTTATGGAGTAATTTAATTACGAGGGGGTAATAAATAAAATGGAGCTACAAATTAATCAAGCAATCTTGAAAGAGGGAATGGAAGATCTAATTAATTACAGCGATGTAGATGTGTTAATAGCGGGTGCAGGACCTTCTGGGCTTACAGCAGCAAAATATTTAGCAGATAAAGGTTTTAAAGTGTTAATTTATGAACGGAGGTTATCCTTCGGAGGCGGTATAGGTGGTGGGGGTAATATGATCCCCAAAATTGTGGTGCAAAAAGAAGCTCTCCCTATAGTGGAGGATTTTAATATTAGATATAAAAAGGCGGAAAATGGTTTTTTTACCATAGATCCTGCAGAACTTATTGCAAAATTGGCTGTAGGAGCAATAGATGCTGGTGCTAAGATCTTTCTTGGAGTAAATGTAGATGATGTAATAGTTAGGAATAGTCCTCCTCGTGTAGTTGGAGTACTTTGGCATTGGACAGCTATTCAACTTGCTGGTCTTCATGTTGATCCCCTCTACACCCATTGTAAAATTTTGGTTGATGCAACAGGTCATGATGCTGAACTTATATCCATTGCCAGTCGAAAAAATCCAGAACTTGGTATTGAATTAGCTGGAGAACGCTCTAATTGGAGTGAAATCTCAGAAAAATTGGTTGTTGAACATACAGGGAAAGTTGCTGAAGGTCTTTATGTAACTGGTATTGCAGTATGTGCAGTCTTTGGGCTGCCAAGAATGGGACCTATTTTTGGTGGCATGCTTATGAGTGGAAAAAAATTAGCAGACTTAATAGAGGAGGATTTAAGAGGTGCCCCTTCAAATAAAAGAAAAAAGAAAAAAGCTACATAGATGTTCCTGGTGTGGAAAAATAATAACTACTGAACCTTTAACTGTGAAAACTTGTTGTGTAAATAAACCCTGGTATTTCTGTGGAGAAGTCTGTTATAAACAATTTGTATCAAAGTGGACCAAAAACCAAGATGCCCTCTCTAAACAAAAAAGCACTTTAAGAAAGGGTATTTTCTAAATCTAACTTTGAAAGAGTTGATTTAAGTGTCTTTGCCACTTTTAAATTAAAACCAGGTAATTTAGCTATTTCTTCTTCTGGAGTGTTTAATATCTCTTTCCAATTGGAAAAAGTTGTAAGGAGAATTTGCTTTCTTTTAGGTCCAATACCTGGAATTTCATCTAAAAGGCTTTGCATATTAATTTTTTGTAAGGTTTTTTGGCTAAAGGTGATAGCAAATCTGTGCGCCTCTGCCAAAATTTTACCTATAAAATGGTAAATATCTTTATGTTTTGGCAAAAATTTTGGATTTTTTCTTCCCGGTAAAAAAGCCTTTTCCGGATTTCTCTTTTCATTTTTGGCAACACTTCTTATTTCTATATTATCTAAGCCAAGGTCACGAGCTGCTGAAAGGGCAACTTCTAAGTGCCCCTTCCCTCCATCAATTAAAAGCAAATCAGGAAGGACCTTTTCAGCTATGCCCCTCTTTAATCTTCTATAGACAACTTCATAAAGCATAGAAAAATCATCCCGGTAGATTCCTTTAATTTTATAGTGCTTGTATTTACGTTTTTCAGGCACGCCCTGAACAAAGGCAACTAAAGCCCCCACCTTAGCAGAACCAGCATATTGAGAAAGGTCTATGGCTTCTACATAATATGGCTCCCTCTCTAATTTAAAGAAATTTTTAAGCTCATCTGCAAGTTTATCATAATCAGAAACCCCACTTTCTTTATATTGAAGAATATAATTTTCCAAATTTTTTAAAGCCAAATTTTTTAAGTTTAAAAGTTCTGGGTCATTCTCTGGTTTTATAAATTTTACCTCTGTTCCACCATATTCGCTCAAAATCAAATTATACGAGTAAAACTCCTCTGGCTCATAAGGAATAACAATATATGGTGGAATAATCCTTCCCTCTGTGTAGTATTGTAAAAGAACATCTTTAAGAGCAGTTCCTTCATTTAGGGGCTTTTTTACTGAAAAAGTTTGAAATCCATATAAATAACCATAACGAATAAAGAGGACGATAAAAAACTCCCTCTCATCAACGATTTTACTTTCCCAAAGGTCAATATCCTTTGCCTCGCTCAAAACGACAGACTGTTTTTCTAAAAGTGCTTCAAGGTCACGAATTCTATCTCTTAAAAAGGCTGCTTTTTCAAAGTCTAAATTTTCAGATAGTTTATGCATCTCTTCATTCCATTTCTCAATTAAATCCCGCCCTTTTCCTTGAAAAAAATCAATAACCCCTTTTACTAATTTATCATATTCATCCTTGGGGATTTTCCTTACACAAGGAGCAAGACATTTTTTAATTTGAAAATAGATACATGGATTTTTTCGCCTCTGCATCTCAGCTAAAGAACATTTTCTTAATGGAAAGGTTTTAGAAAGTAGCCTTAAAATCTCTTTTAAACTTCTACTTGAAGTAAAGGGACCAAAGTAGAGAGCTTTGTCACCCTTTTTTCTATTTCTTACAATTTGTAAGGCTGGATAAGGGTCTTGAAGGGAAAGACGTAATAGTGGATAATTTTTATCATCCTTTAAAAGTACATTATATTTAGGCTTATACTTTTTAATAAGCGTTGCTTCTAATAAAAGGGCTTCTTTTTCTGTGGTTGTAAGAAAATATTCTAAGGATTTAGCTTGATGTAGGAGATGCTGAATTTTAGGATTAACTATTTCTCCTTTAAAATAACTGGTAATTCTTGCCTTTAAGTTTTTTGCTTTTCCTACATAGAGAACCTCTCCTCTTTCGCCTTTAAATAGATATACTCCAGAATCCTTAGGAATCTCTTCTAAATTTATGGAAATCATAAATTAATTCAAACTCGTGCCAATAGCTCTTTTCAAATTTTATATCAAGGCTTTAATTAATAAAAATATACCACAAAATTGTCGTCTGTGGTTCCTATTTTAAAATGTCCCATGCATTATGCCTTGTAGCCACATTCTTTAGCCTGCGAAGGACAAATCTAGTTATCCTTGGATGAAGGCTTTGAAATATTGGAATAAGGAAGATCTGACCTTTTAAATAGTAATAAAGTGAAACATTTAAAATATAAACCACAAGAAAACGCATACCCCCCGTCTTTCCTCAAAATAAAATCTCTTCGAAATAAATTCAACTATACCCATTTTTACACCCCCTTAAATTTTTTTTC
>JBKBTC010000044.1:0-10156 GCA_046291435.1 Caldimicrobium sp.
AGTTAGTTGGAAATAATGCCTTACATGATAATATAATTTTTGTGAATTTTTTGGGAAGTTCCGATTTGCCGGGGTATGTTCTCGGAGGTGTAGTAGGTGGTGGACAATCCAATCCTGTATATAACTATATTTACGGCTTCAATTCCACTGCCACAGCAAGGTATGGATCTAACAATGTTACAGCCTATATTGAGGCAGTTTATTTACGCATAGCCAAATAAAATGTTTCTTGAGCTTCTCTCTCAGCTATCACCTCTTCCTTTTGAAAGATATATGGAATTAGCCTTATATCACAAAGATTATGGATATTACACCAGAGGAAATGTTCCTGGGAAAAAGGGGGATTATATTACTTCCCCTTGCGTGCATAAAGTCTTTGGCGCAACCTTAGCTCTTCAAGTAATAGAAGCCTATGAACTTCTTGGCAAACCCTCCCAATTTCTCATCGTTGAGGCAGGTGCTGGGGCAGGCTATTTAGCCCTTGATATACTGAGTTATTTAGACGAGAAAGGTTTTTATTTTCCCTATTATATTGTTGAGCCCTTTCCTGCCTTGAAAGCTATTCAAGAGGAAATTTTAGGAGACTTTCTGGGGCAAGTTCAATGGGTTGAATCCTTTGGAGATTTGCCTTGCTTTGAGGGTATTTTTATCTGTAACGAACTCTTTGACGCTCTACCCGTTCACTTAGTAGAAAAAAGGGAAAAAGAGCTTTATGAAATCTGGGTAATTTTTAGAGAAAGGGAGGTTATAGAGGTCTTAGAGAGGATCACAGAGCCAGAGATAATAAGAAGAGTCTCCCCTTATTTTCCCCAATGGGAAGAAGGCTATCGCACAGAGGTCTGCCTAAAGGCTGAAGAAATCTATCTTTATTTGGCGTTAAAAATGAAACAAGGGCTTTTGTTAATTATTGATTATGGTTATCCGAGGCAAGATCTATACCATCCTCAAAGGAAAAAGGGAACTCTCCTCTGCTATTATAAACATAAAGTTGTAGAAAACCCCTATTTTAGACCAGGGCACATTGACATAACCTATCATGTGGATTTTACCTATCTAAAGGAATTGGGGGAGCGCTATGGTTTTTTGAACTTAGGTTTTACTCAACAAGCCTCCTACCTTGCCTCCCTTGGCATTGACCAGGTTTTTCTTGATGTTTCTGAGGGGTCTTTTAGAGATAAAGAAGCATTAAAAATGTTACTTCTTCCTGAAGGCTTCGGACAAACTCACTGGGTTCTTGCTCAAGGAAGATTTTTAGGTTCCTGGAAGAGATGCCCCCTAAGAGGATTTAGGTTTAGCAATAGATTAAATCTTTTAGAATTCATTCGTAGAGGATAGGAAAAGCCAAAGCTTTGCTCTGATTTATAAGTGGCGTTATACCACAAGGAGGGATTAATTTGAGTGAGAGAGAAAATGAGATAATTGAAATATATACAGATGGCTGTTCTCTTGGGAATCCTGGACCAGGGGGATATGCTGTTTTAATAAAAAACAAGGAGAGAGAAGTACTTTTAAGTGGCTCTGCGCCTTACACAACGAATAACAGGATGGAACTTCTGGCAGTGATAAAAGGCTTATCCTACTTTAAGGAGCAAAAATTCATAAAGCTCTATACAGATTCCGAGTATGTGCTAAAAGGTTCAACAGAGTGGCTTCCTAAGTGGAAATTGAAGGGATATAAAACCTCCGATGGAAAGCCGGTAAAAAACAAAGATTTATGGGAGGAGCTTGAGAGGTGGAAAAACTATCATAAGGTAGTTTTTATTAAAGTGCCAGCCCATAGCGGCCATCCAGAAAATGAAAGGGTAGATAAAATCGCAAAAAATGAGGCAAAGAGATGGAAGAAAAACTTTTGATTGGTATAACTGGAGCAAGTGGAGCAATTTATGCTAAAACAATGCTTAAGAAGCTAAGGAGTATAGAGTGCAAAGTGGAAGTAATTATTACCGAAGCAGGAAAACTCGTTTGGGAGCATGAATTGGGAGAGCCTTGGTTAATCCTTAAAGAATATGCAGATAAAGTTTATGAAGAGAAGGATATTTCTGCACCTCCAGCAAGTGGCTCAAGTGCCTATTCAGCCTTAGTTATTATCCCTTGTAGTATGGGAACTTTAGCTGGGATAGCAACTGGGCAGGCTCGCAACCTACTTCTTAGAGCAGCAGATGTAATGCTAAAGGAGAGAAAACCTCTCATCTTAGTGGTAAGAGAAACCCCTCTTAGTTCTATCCATCTTCAAAATATGTTAAGTGTTACCTTAGCAGGTGGGGTAATTTTTCCTGCTATGCCCAGTTTTTATAATAACCCTAAGAATTTAGAGGAGTTACTAAGCGATTTTATTGATCGGTTGTTACAATTTTTAGGCATAGCAGCTAATTCCAAGCCTTGGCAAGGGTTAAATAAATAATTTAAAGCCTGCGAGGGAAGTCAAGGGCTGATAAAATCTTGCATAAGCTAAAGCTTTCCGCTACAGAAACACAGGGAAATTTAAAGGGTTTGGTAGCATAAGGCTTTAGCCTGCAAGAAATTAAAACCTCCATAGAGGATTGTAGGAAAAAAGTGAAAATTGTAGTCTGCGACAAATTTAGGTAGTGAAAAGTATAAATTAAATCTTTCCATAGAAGCTGACAATTATAGGGGATGTGATATTTTAAAATTAATAAGAAATTGATAGTTAAAAGACTTGATAATTTTGAAAAAGTAGATTATAAAAAGGGCATATTTACTAAAAAGGGGCTGAGGAAAGAAAAATCCTATTAAGGAGGAAGAGATGAGAATTCCTGAAGATAGACTTTATACGGAAAAACATCTTTGGGTTAAAAAAGAAAAGAAAAAAATAGTAAAGATAGGAATTACTGATTATTTTTCTGCTAAAGAAATTGAAATCATAGACCTTGATTTACCTGAAGAGGGAGATGAATATGAAAAGGAAGATATCTTTGGGAGTTTAGAGAGCGTGGAAGAAGTTTTTGACCTTTCAATGCCCCTTTCAGGAATAATTACTGCAGTTAATGAAAAGGTTTTAGACGATATAGATATTCTTAATGAAGATCCCTATGACGAAGGGTGGCTGATAAAAGTGGAAATGACTAAGCCCCAGGAATTGGAAGAACTTTTAAGACCTGAGGATTATGAAATCAAAGTTTCAGAGGAGTTTGAAGATTTTATACCAGAAAAGTTGGTTGAAGAAGAGGAATAAAGTATGTGGGCAATCGTTTTTCCTGGGCAGGGCTCGCAATATGTGGGGATGGGAAAAGATTTTTATGAAAATTTTCAAAGGGCAAGGGAAATATTTACTCAAGGAGAGGATTTAACAGGAATACCATTAAAAAAACTAATCTTTGAGGGACCAGCAGAGGAATTATCCTTAACGGAGAACCTTCAAGTTTGTATAACCGTGGTAAATCTTTGTATTTTTGAGGTATTTAAAGAGAAAATAGGTGAAGAATTTAAAATGGTTCAATCTGTGGCAGGACATAGCTTAGGAGAATTTTGTGCCCTCTATGCCAGTGAAGTGCTTTCTCTTCCTGATACCCTTCTTGCAGTAAAAAAGCGAGGCGAACTTATGGGCAAAGCAGGAAAAAATAAGCCTTCCGGGATGTATGCCATTATAAATTTCCCTATAGAAAGACTGAAAGAAATCATAAAAAATACTCAAGAACTTGTTATTATTTCAAATTTTAACTCTCCAAAACAGGTAGTTATAAGTGGAGAGGAGCCAGGGCTTACCCTTGTTGCGGAAAAGGTAAAAAGAGAAGGGGGGAAAGTTGTTAAGCTAAAGGTAAGTGCTGGATTTCATAGCCCGCTTATGAAAGAGGCTGAGGAGGAATTTAGTGCCCTTTTAGACACCCTTAATTTTCACACAGCCAAGATCCCTTTTGTAAGTAATGTAAGTGCCCAGTTTGAAAGGGATGCTGAGAGAATAAAAGAGCTTATGAAAAAACAAATAACATCTCCTGTTAGATGGATAGAAGTGGTAGAAAAGATCTATTCCCAAGGAATTACAACTTTTATTGAGCTCGGACCAAAACCTATCTTAAAAGGACTTATTTCACAAATTCTCCAGGATAAGCCCTTTAACTGCTATACTGTTGATAACTTGAATAGCTTGGAAGAGACTCTAAAGGAAATAGCTTAAAAATGTCTTTTAACATTTTGGAAGATCGTTGTAAAGGCTGTGGTTTGTGCGTAGAATTTTGTCCTAAAAAAGTGCTTGCCTTTTCCGGAAAAAGGAATACCTTTGGGTATAAGGTGGTCTCCATAGTTGATCCGAAAAAGTGTAATCTATGTGGTATTTGTTATCTTATGTGTCCTGAAGTGGTTTTTGTTGAGGAGGAGCCCTTTGGAAAATAAGAAGATACTTGTGAAGGGTGTTGAAGCTATTGCTTTAGGGGCTTTAGATGGGGGATGTAAATGTTATTTTGGATATCCTATAACGCCACAGAATGAGATTCCCGAAATAATGAGTTATGAGCTACCCAAAAGAGGTGGAGTTTTTTTGCAAGCAGAATCTGAAACAAGTGCCATTAATATGGTTCTTGGAGCAAGTGCGGTAGGAGCAAGAGTTATGACAAGCTCCTCAAGCCCAGGAATTTCACTTATGAGTGAAGGATTTTCCTATTTGATTGCTTTAGAACTTCCCTGCGTGGTCGTAAATGTAATGAGAGGAGGACCAGGACTTGGTGGTATTGAAGCATCTCAAGGGGATTATTTTCAAGCAGTAAAAGCACCAGGGCATGGTGATGGTCGGTTTTTAGTCCTTGCACCCTATTCCTGCGAAGAAGCTTATTTTCTTACAGCTAAAGCCTTTGAGTTATCTGATAAATATAAAAACCCCGTAATGATCCTCTCTGATGCCATCCTTGGACAAATGAAAGAACCCTTGGAGTTAAAATCTATGGAAGTAAAAAATTTTTCTAAGGAAGATTGGGCGCTAACTGGAGCTAAAGAAAGACCAGCAAGGGTTATTAGAAGCCTTTTTCTTGACTCAAAGGAATTAGCTGAGAGAAATCTTAAATTAAAAGCCAAATACAAAGCTATGGAAGAAGAGATAAGATATGAAGAAATTTTTGAAGGAGAGGAAGAAGTTGTTGTTATAGCCTTTGGCTCTATGGCAAGGCTTTGTAAAGAAGCAGTTTATAACTTGAGAGAATTGGGCTATAAGGTAGGATTTTTTAGACCCATTACACTTTTCCCTTTTCCGCAAAAGGCTCTTCAACGCTTAGCTTATGGTAGGAAAAGAAAGAAGTTTGTTGTTTTTGAGTTAAATTGTGGGCAAATGGTAGAGGATGTAATTATTGCCCTTGAAGGTAGGGGCAAAGTTATCTCCAAGTTTTATCCTCCCAGTTTATTACCTTTTCCTGAAGAGATTGAAAGGGAGATTAAAAGGTGTTTCAAAAGTTCAAGTTCCCAAAGAGTTTAAAAAGAAACTATTTTCATTATTGTCCGGGGTGCCATCATAGCCTAATTCATAGGCTTCTTTGTGAAAGTATTGATGAGTTGGGAATTCGGGAAAAAACTATTGGGATTGCCTCTATTGGATGTTCCTGTTTTCTCTATTTTTATATAGATGTGGATATAGTGGAGGCACCTCATGGAAGGTCTTGCTCTGCTGCAACGGGCATAAAAAGGGCAAGACCTGATTTAATTGTATTTACCTATCAAGGGGATGGAGATTTTGCTGCAATTGGCTTAGGTGATAGCCTTCATGCCGCTTCAAGAGGAGAAAAAATTACCGCACTTATGATTAATAATACCCTTTATGGTATGACAGGAGGACAGCTCTCCCCTACAACTATACCCCATCAAAAAACTACAACTACACCCTTTGGAAGAGATCCTAACACTTATGGATATCCCTTAAAAGTTGCAGAAATGCTAAGTACCTTTGAAGGAGTCTCTCTATCGGCTCGAGTTGCAGTAAATAATCCCAAAAGGATCCTTGAAGCCAAAAAAATTCTTAAAAAAGCTTTTCTTTATCAAATCCAAGGAAAAGGCTTTTCATATGTGGAATTTTTATCCGCTTGCCCTGTGAATTGGAAAATGGACCCTCTCTCTGCAACTAAATACATAGATAAATTAACTGACTATTATCCCTTGGGAGTTTTTAAGGACTCAGAGGGTGATGAATAAGCAAGGAAAATACGAAATCATTTTATCTGGGTTTGGAGGGCAAGGTATCCTTTTTGCTGGAAATTTATTAGCCTTAGCAGGGATGTATCAGGGCTATAATGTAACTTTTTTGCCAGTATACGGTCCTGAGATGAGAGGAGGAACCTGTCATTGCACGGTAATTTTATTTAATAGAGAAATAGCCTCTCCCCTTGTTTATGAACCAAGCTATCTTATAATTTTTAATTTACCCTCTTTCTTAAAATTTATTCCCAGGCTTAAGTCTCAGGGTTTTGCTTTGGTTAACAGTGATTTAGTAAAAAAAGAAGATATTGAGAACTTTGAAAATTTATGTGAAGGAAAAACCATACTTTGGTACCCCTTTAATACCTGGGCTGAAGAAGTGGGAGCTCCCTTAGGATTAAATATCTGTGCCCTTGGGGCTTTTAATAAAATTTTTGGACTCTTTTCTGAGGATGTTTTTAAAACCGCGTTAAAAGAAATGCTTGGTTCCTCAAAGGCTCATCTTTTTGAAGCCAATTTAACGGCTTATAAAAAGGGTTTTGAGGAAGCTTAAAAGGATTATAAAATAAAAATTGATGAGAGTAGTTTTACAAAGAGTGAAAGAAGCAAGAGTGGTAATTGAGGGGCAAATTTTTAATGAAATAAAAAAGGGGCTTTTGGTACTTGCTTGCATAGAAAGAGAGGATACGGAAGAAGCTCTTTCGTGGATGGCTGAAAAGATTGCAAGTATTAGAATTTTCCCTGATGAAGCTGGGAAATTTAATAGAAATATAAAAGATGTTGGAGGTGAGGTTTTAGTCATTTCAAATTTTACTCTTTGTGGAGAGTTAAAAAAGGGAACAAGACCAAGTTTTCATTTAGCTGAAGAGCCAATTTTAGCACAGGGTAAATTGAATAGGTTTATTCAGATGTTAAGAGAAAAGGGGCTTGTAGTTAAAGAAGGGCAATTCGGAGCTTATATGGATGTAGAATTAATAAATGATGGACCAGTAACTATTATTCTCCAGAGGTAATTACATTGTTTTTAATATTTGGAATAATTAGTAGCCGCTTTATAAAATCCCAAAAATTTTTATGGAGTTCCACAAGAAAGGCAAGATGAAAATAGGTTTTTTCATCTTTATAAGAAAGATCTTTTAATTGACAAAAAAGCCCTAATTTACATTCTTTTTGCAAAAGAGGGAAACCAAAGTTTATATAAAATAGATTAATTTGGCTATCTAAATTTATTCTACCAGCTGCTTCAATGCAGGCTCCTCCTTTAGAGAAGTCTTTAAGTTTTCCAACTAAGAAGGGTTTATGAAGGATTTTCCGAAAGGTTTCATCAATCTTATGAGTTGAATCTATGATTAGATCGTATACATGAATTTCCTCTAATTCAACATTTGGCTCTACATTATCTGGCATGAAATTAGTCTCTCTAAGAAGATGATAATCGGGATTTTTAATCAACGCTTGAACATACTGGGATGATATGAAATATAAAAAAACAGGTGGAGCACTTTTTAGGGTTATACGCTCCTCTGTTCTTGGATCCTGAATTTCTAAAATATAGCCCTCAGGGGTCTCTTCCAAAATTTTAGTTTGGATAATAAATCTTGTTTCTGAGAAGGGTAAAATTAAAAGAAGAATTTCCTTTTCATTAAAATAGGGAAGGTTTTCTACCCTCTTTAAAAGGAGCTTTTCATCAGAGAGGATCTTTAATTCAGGTTTATAGATGTTAAGGCTATAGACCAAAAGAAAGTTATTTAAAAGGTTAGGCAATTTTTTGTATATATCCTGAGGGAGGCGACTAAGAGAATTTAAAGAAATATTTTTAGTTAAAACTCTCTCTTTTAGCTTCAAGGAAAGAGAAATTTTTTCTTTCAAGGCTACCTCCTACAGTAATTTTTCTAAGTAAGTATATTTAAGGTGTAAAAGAGTGGGTCCCTTTGTAGCGAAATTTACTTTAATTTTTTCTCCTAAAATTTCAAGCACTTCTCCTTCTCCAAAATGGGGATGCCTTACTATATCACCCACCTTAAATTTTGATAAGCTCTCTAAGGGTTCTTTATCACTTGGGGATTTTTCCATATATTTGTTAAGCTTATTGTTTGGCGGCTGTGTTGAGATTTCTTCAATGAGGGACTGAGATATTTCTTGAATAAACCTTGAAGGTTTAGCAAAGGTTTTCCCCTCTCCAGGAAAGTAAACAAATAAAGGGGAAATTAGATAAAGCTCGTCTCTTGCACGGGTTACTGCAACATAAAAGAGCCTTCTTTCTTCTTCCAACTCCTCTTCTTTTTGAAGGCTATGTGCAGAAGGAAATCTTCCTTCAATTAGAGAGAGAATAAAAACTGTGTGCCACTCAAGACCCTTTGCTGAATGTATGGTGGAAAGAATTAAATGGTCTTCTTCCTTATCTTCAGAGATTTCAGTGTCTACCACCTCAATAGGCTCAAGCAGCAGATCAGAGAGAAATTCATCTAAGGTAGAATATTTAGCTGACAAGGCAAAAAGCCCTTCTATATCCTTTAATCTTCTAAAGTAATCCTCATAATAGATGCGCTGGAAGATGGGCTCATAGAAATCCCAAAGAGATTGTAAAATTTCCGAAGGAGACTTCTCATAAGGCTTTATAGAAACATAAAGATCTAAAAATCTCTTTAGCTCTGGTAGGGGAAAAGTTATAGGAAGTTTTGGGAGGATGATTTCTATAGAATCATTTTTCATTAGGTTAACAATCTTTTCAGCTGTGCGAGGACCTATACCTTCTAAGAGCAGAAGAATTCTATTCCACGAGAGAAAATCTCTGGGATTAAGAAGAATTTTCATAAAAGCAAGGAGGTCCTTAATGTGTGCTGCTTCTAAGAGTTTTAGACCTCCATATTTAACAAAGGGAATGCCTCTTTTAGTTAGCTCTACTTCTAAGTCGTAGGAATGATAGGCAGAACGAAAAAGAACTGCCATCTGCGAGAGTTTAAGCCCCTTTTCCCTTAACTCCATTATTTTATCTGCTACAAATTCGCTTGCCTCATGTTCATCTTTTGCTCTAAAAAGAACTGGCTTTTTTCCACCTTTTCTGAGTGTATATAAAACCTTTGTATATTTTATTTTTGATTTTTCAATTACCGCGTTAGCTAAATTAAGAATAGGTTGAGTGCTTCTATAATTTTGTTCTAATTTTATGATCTTGGTATTGGGAAAAAGTTTAGGGAATTCAAAAATATTTTTGTAATTTGCACCTCTAAAACCATAGATACTCTGGGAATCATCTCCCACAACCATAACATTTCCATCCCTTTCAGCCATGTATTTTATAATTTCACCTTGTAAAGTATTGGTATCCTGATACTCGTCTACCATTATAAAATTAAAACGCTTTGATACTTCTGCCCTAACCTGAGGGAAATCTCTCAAAAGAAGCAGCCAATTCACTAAAAGGTCATCATAATCCATAAGCTGATGCTTTCTTTTATAATTTTGATATTCCTCGATCACCTTTTGAATTTCTGGAGCAAACTCAAGAAATTGAGGATATTCCTCTACTAAAATTTCTTCAAGACTTTTTCCTTGATTAATCATTTTATTGTGTATGTTAACCAAAGTCTCCTTTTTTGGAAAAAGTTTCTTTTTTTCTCCAAGCTTTAAGCTCGTCTTAATTAGATTAAAAAGGTCTTCCATATCTCCCCGATCAAGAAGGGTAAAACTGGGACTAAAACCTAAAAGGGAGCCATATTGTCTAAGCATAAGATTGCATAAAGAGTGAAAGGTGCCGCCAGTGATTTTGTCTACCTCTGTTTTTAAAAGGATACTTGCTCTTTCAATCATCTCCCGGGCTGCTCTTCGCGTAAAAGTGAGGAGAAGAATCTTTTCTGAGGGAATCCCCTTTGCTACCAAATAGGCTAAACGGCACACTAAGGTTCTTGTCTTGCCAGAGCCAGCCCCTGCAATAACCAAAAGGGGGCCATGGATAGTCTCAACTGCTTCTCTTTGAGCTGGATTTAATTCCTCTAAAAAATCTAATCTCATACTTAAAACACACCTT
>JBKBTC010000045.1:0-9815 GCA_046291435.1 Caldimicrobium sp.
ACCATGTAAAAAAATCTCTACATATTTTTCAATAATCGTATTCTCTGACAAATTTTCATCTAAAATCATGTTTTTTAATTCCTTCAACATAAAGTAGGAAAAGAATAACCCTAAAAAAGCTTGAGAAAGTAAAATAGGCGAGAGTTCTTTTATAAGATTATTATCCTGACAATTTTTAAAATATAGTGCTAATTCTTCATGAATTTTAGCTATAGTTCCTTGATAAGCTCTTTTGATATCTTCAGGATATCGTGATATTTCTGTATGCATAATTCTAACTAAAGCTTTTTTTGATTTTAATTGATTAAGAAAAGCTCGTGCTATTTCAAAAAGAGCTTCATTCAATGGCTTTGACTCAAGCTCTCTAATTAATTCTTTAAGTTTAGGAAGAAAGGAATAATAATCTAATACAGAAATAAAGAGATTTTCTTTATTTTTAAAGTGTCTAAAAAGTGTTAGCTCAGAAACTGATGCTCTTTGAGCTATCTCTTTTGTGGTAGCCCCTAAATACCCTTTTTCTGAAAAAAGCTCAAGTGCTGCTTTTAGAAGTTTTTCTTTAGTTTTACTTGCTTTTGCCTTGCCCATCTTTTTAGTATCATCCTTAACTTAGCATTTAAATTTAATTATGCAAGCTTTAAAAATATTTAATATTTTTATGATTTTAAAAAAATTTAAAATTAAATGAGGCTTCCCAATTCCCATGCAGGCTAAAGCCTGCAACTACCGAACCCTTTCTAATTTTCTTGTTTTTTAAGTTGCCGCAACATTTAGGTTACGCAAGATTTTTTGATTTTTCACGTTTACGAAAGCCGCAAGCTTCAGCTTACGCTGATTTATTTAGTTTTTCACGCATTTGGTAACCGTAACCTTTAGGTTGCGCTCACACGCAGTCTAAAGCCTGCGGCTACCGGAGATCTTGGAGGTTAAAGCCTGAGCCTACAAGGTGAATAAAAATTTCTGTAAGGGCGTATGGATATATGCCCTAAATCTTTTGTAGGGGCAATTTTTGAGGTGCCCTGAATTATAATGGTAGTCGCAAGCTTTATCAGCCCACATAAGTTCACTCTTGACATTTATATAAGAAGCTTTATTTTTACCATAAATACTAAAAGTAATAGTTGTTCTATGTAAAAATTATTAAATTTTTTAAATATTTTGCTCAATATTTTGCATAGAACTCGCTATAGCCTGCTGTAAGTAAATAAATTTTTAATTAAAGACCAAAATAAAATTACAAAGAGGAGGTGAAATTATGGCTACAAAAGAAAAAGTTGAAAAATGGGTAAAAAAAGAGGAGGCTCTTTCCAATCTAAAAGACATAGTTTCTCAAGTTGAAGCTGGTTATATATTAGTAGGGGAAAGAAAAATTGAGCTTCCCTCTGAGTTTGAATTTGAAATTAAGTATAAATACGAAGAAGATAAAAAGAAGCACGAAATTAAAATTGAATTTGAATGGAAAGAAGGGTAGGGGAAATTTTATAAAAGTGTCTTGACATAGTTAATTTTTAGATTAAATTTAAAATAAAAATTTTTAAAAGGAGGTATAGGTATGTGCTGTAAAATTGGTGCTCCTGCTCCTGATTTTGAAACAAATGCATATTATCCTAGTGGTGAAGTTAAAAGGATTAGGCTCTCAGATTTTAAGGGCAAATGGGTAGTGCTACTTTTTTATCCTGCTGATTTTACTTTTGTTTGCCCTACAGAATTAATTGATGTAGCAGAGAAGTATGAAGAACTAAAATCTCTAAACACAGAAGTAATAGGAATTAGTATTGACACAGTTTTTGTCCACAAAGTTTGGCAAGAAGTTGAACTTTCAAAAATGATAGCAGGTGGTGTGCCTTATCCATTAGCTTCAGACCTTGGTGGAAAAATTGGACAACTTTATGGAGTTTATGATGATACACTTGGACTTGATTTAAGAGGCACTTTTATTATTGACCCTGATGGTATACTACAGTCAGTGGAAATTAACAATGCTCCAGTAGGTAGAAACGCTGATGAGTTGGTAAGAAAGCTTAAAGCATTCCAATATGTTAGAGCTGCAGGTGGAAAGGAAGTATGTCCTGCCAAATGGGAACCTGGCAAAGCTACCTTAAAACCTGGAATTGAAGTAGCTGGAAAGGTCTACGAAGTTTACAAGAAGTAATTGGCAAGCTCTTTCTTAAAAGAATTAAAAGGGGGCACATTTCGTGCCCCCTTACTCTTTAAATCAAGTATTTACAAGTGAAAGCTTGTCATACACCAAGTGCACTTAATTACACCAAGTGCACTTAATTCGGTAGTCGCAAGCTTTAGATTGCCCCCTTGCAGCCTGAAGCCTGCAATTTAAGAAAGCTTTTCATTCTTATAAATTGTTATATAATTCTTGGAGAATAAAATTAAAAAGGGATAACGATGAACGAAAGAGACTAGGAGGTTCTTTAGTGGGCATTGGAGAAATTGATTTAGCCTTAAAATATTACAAAAATAAAGTATCCTTAGATAGAGAATTAGGAAATGGGAAAGGCAATAAGGGTATATCCAGAAGAATAATAGGAGATATGATATATGCTAATTGATTTATATTGTTTTTCTTATACAGGTACATCCTTAGAGGTTGCCAAAGCATTATCTTCTATACTTAAAATTTCTCCTAAGGTTATTAAAACTTATAGATTGCCTTATTTTTTGTGGTTAATTACTTCTTTTATACCTTCTTTCAAAGTTCCAATTTTGTTTGAAAAGCCAGCATCATCTTATGGAATTTTAGTTTTCCCAAAGTGGACTTTTAATTGTCCCCCTGTTACTGCTTTTCTTGAGAAAGTATCTTTTGAGAAACTTCTCTTAGTCATTTGCTATGGCGGTTGGCGAGAAAAGCCTTACGGAGAATATTACAGAAGGTTCTCTTTAAAGAAGTCTTCAATGGTTGCGGTTCATTATATTAAAAAAAAACTTGGTTTGAAAATAAATCTCAAGAACTTGAAAGACTAATCAATATTGTAAATTCATTTTTGGGGCAAAGCCGTGAGAGAGCCAATTAATCGCGGAAAACTTTGTAAGGAAGAACATATTTTTTATATTCAGAAGAAAAAAGCAGAAAGTAGAGTTCTTTTGGTACTAATCATAACAATTCTTACTATGATTGTTGAACTAATAGCAGGTTATTTTTTTAATTCCGTTGCCCTTCTTGCAGATGGTATTCATATGGGAAGCCATGTTTTTGCCTATGTTATCGCCTTTTTGGCTTATTATCTTGCAAGAAAACTTTCCTCTGATCTTTCCTTTACTTTCGGCACTTGGAAAATTGAAGTACTTGGAGCTTATACTAATGGTTTATTAGTTATTACCTTGTCGCTATTTGTCCTTTGGGAATCCCTTCAGAAACTTTTTAAACCCGTTGAAACAAAATATGAAGAAGCTATCATTGTAGCTCTCCTGGGGTTAATTGTTAATCTTGTTAGTGCTTATATTTTGCATGTAAAGGAAGAAGAATCGCAGAGTGAAAGTCAGTCGCATCATCACGATTTAAATTTAAAAGGAGTTATGGTGCATATTTTAGCAGATGTTTTTACCTCAGTTCTTGCTCTTTTGGCACTACTGAGTGGAAAATTTCTTAGTCTTTGGTATATGGATCCTATTATAGGATTGGTAGGCTTTTTAGTTATTCTTAAATGGGGAATAAATTTAATTAAAGAAACGATCCCCATACTTCTTGATAAGGTGGAAAAGGTCCCTTTTTATAAAGACTTAATATCGGCTTTAGAGAAAGATGGAAATACGAAAGTGAACGATTTGCATTTGTTTAGAATTTATCCTGAAAAGTATGCCTGCATTATGGGCTTGACTACTACAGAAGACAAGGAAGTAGAATATTATGAAACAATTCTTTCAAATTTCAAAGAAATAGCCCACGCAACTATAGAATTAAAGAAGTGCCCTAAAAAGTAGAAGCTTTTAATAAATGTTAATTATATTTAGGCTTATTGCCACATTTTTCCACTTTTTCCGTGTTCTCCTCCTCTATCTTTCACTTTTTTTATGTCTTTCTTTAAGGAAGCTCTAATTCTCCTCGCAGGCTAAAGCCTGCGGCTACCAAAAATAAAAATTCTGTAGGGGTAATTTTTTTGAGTAGCCCAAAAATAAGGTAGCCACAAGCTTTGGCTTGCGCTCTTTGAGGCTAATGCCTGCAGTTGCCAATTAAAATAGGAGTTACAATGCATAGAGGAATTAATGAAAATTAAAGAATTAAAATTTAAAATTGGCAAGATTAAAGGAAAAGGAAAAATGCTTAAGTAGGGTTAAATTATTTTTGAATTGCTATTTTACATAATATAACTTATCAGAAGTAATGTTTGGTAGGCGTAGAGAGTAGCCGCAGTCTTTAGCCTGCGGGAAGATAAAAAGAGCGTAACTTAAAGGTTGCGGATTCGGGAGGCGAAGTCTTTAGCCTGCGAGTAGAAAGTTTATTCAGGTCTTAAGCACCATATTTATTCAACTTATTTGCATGAGCAAGAAGCAGGGGCATAAGTTTATAACTTGGGAAAATTCCCAGTTCACCTTTCAGACATTCTCTTTCAGTAAATCTTTCTGCAAGACCTCCTAATACATAAGGAGAATGAATCAGTAATGGCACGGGATGCCACGAATGAGATTTCATTATGCAAGGTGTTGAATGATCTCCTGTTATTGCCAATACATCAGGTTTTAATGCTAATATTTTAGGAAGGTTTCTATCAAATTCTTCTAAGACCTTTATTTTACCCTCAAAGTTTCCATCTTCTCCATAGGAATCTGTCTTTTTTATATGTATAAAGAAGAAGTCATAGGCTTCCCAATTTGCTGTTAAAGCGGAAAATTCATCTTCTATGCTTTCACCCTCAAAGGTTGCTACATCCATACCAACTAACCTTGCAAGCCCCTTATACATGGGATAAACCGCTATGCATAAGCTTTCTAAGCCAAATTTTTCATTGAAGCTTTGCATTTGAGGTTTAATTGAAAAACCTCGTAGAAGCACATAATTTGCCTTTGGCTCATCTCTAAGGAGTTCACTGGCTTTTTTTATAAATTTTTTTGCTATCTTAGCAATTTTTTCTGCTTCTTCATTTTCTGCCACAGGTGGTAGTGGAGATTTTCCAATAGCTTGTGGGTCTGTATCTCTTATCTTATCTGAGTAAGGAGTAAGCTTGTGCGGAAACCTGAAGATTAAGGAAAAACGATGTTCTTTCCCTGAACATAAAATCACCTTTGTCTCATCTATTTCTTTAATGTGATTGGATAAGTGGGTAATTAATCTCCGATTTTCTTCAGTAGAAATCCTGCCTGCTCTTCTATCTACCACAATGGGATTTCCTTCTTCATATTTGACTGTAGCAAAATTTCCTCGTATAGCAACATCGGTCTCCCTGACATCTAAACCCAATCCTAATGCTTCTAAAATCCCTCTGCCAATTTCAATGGTTTTCGGATCATAACCAAAAATACCAAGATGTCCGGGACCACTTCCAGGAGTTATTCCATAATCCACAGGAATATGGAGCCCTGTAGCGGAAATTTTTGCTAAATTATCTAAATTTGGTGTTTTAGCTAATTCTAAGGGAGTTTTACCCTCAACCACAGGAAGGTCCCCTACCCCATCTAATACTAATAGAATTATTTTTGACTTTTTATCTTTTTTAACTAAATTAATCAACTCTATCATTTACTAACCCTCCCTATCCCAAGTTTTTATAAAATTTTCCCATAGTTTTTCCTTATACTTTTCTATTTCATCTGTACACTCTTTGGCTCTTATTTCTAATCCACAGGTAAGACACCTTACCTTAGCTTTACTTCAAGCTCCATCAATAACTGCTATTCCTCCACAAATAGGACATTCTAATTCTTCCTTATTCATATCCATTAGCCAGTATTTTCAAGATATTTCTGGATAATATCATCAGGATTAGCATCTTTGGTATAAGTAGAGATAACTCTTATATTAGCGGTTGATAATTTTTCTAAAATTTCTGGTAGAGGATTATAAAGGACTAAGTGGGTTGCTACTTGTTCTTTTAAAAAGTCTACCAAATCTAGAGAATCTGGCTTTTTTACTACATCTTTTACTAATATTTTATTATTTTCCACATCATAAATTGCAAAGAGAGATAAGTTTTCTAAAACTGGTTCAAATTTTTGTGGTGTTTGAATGGGCACAGCGATCCTCATATATTTTTCTTCTAAGAGATCCTTTTGCATTTGTTCAGTAGCTGTTATTATATTTCTGATTAAGTCATCGAAGGCTTGAGCTGTTATACTTTCTGGATAGCTACCAACGATAGGTTTACCTCTATCGCCGGTATCTACTATTCTTGGGTCAACAGGAATTTTACCTAAAAAGCGAACCCCCATTTCTTCAGCAAGTTTTTGACCACCTCCTCTTTTGAAGAGATCTATAGCTTTTCCACAATGTGGACAAATAAATCCACTCATATTTTCTACAATACCAAGAATTCTCATTTTCACTTTTTGACAAAAACGGATAGATTTTTTTACATCTATAAGGGAGACCTCTTGAGGTGTTGTCACAATTAGCGCATAGGCATCAGGAATAGTTTTGGCAACAGTTAAAGGCTCATCCCCTGTTCCCGGAGGAGCATCAATTACTAAATAATCCAATTCACCCCAATCAATATCACCTATAAATTGCTTAATGGCTGAAATTTTTATAGGACCCCTCCAAATTATGGCTGAATCCTCAGAAGGTAAAAGAGGCTCGATGGAGAGAAACTTTAAATTTGGGGAATACTTGATGGCACCTAATCTTCCATCGGGTCTTCTTGTAAGTTTAAGGTCTCTTGCACCTAACATCTTGGGGATACTTGGACCATGCAAATCCACATCTAATAGTCCAACCATATAATCAAGAAGAGAGAGCCCTACAGCAATATTTACTGCGATGGTACTTTTTCCAACCCCTCCCTTGCCAGACATAACCATAATCTTATGTTTGATCTTTGAAAGTTGTTCTCTTACCCTTTTATCTTGCTGGTCTAATAATACGCTTTTCTCTTTTAGCATTCTCCCTACCCTCCTAAAAGGTTTTACATAATTTTAATCTTTTCCTACTTAAAGTCAAATTAATACATTAGGCTGAATAACGCGTGAAAACCAATTAAATCTTGCGCAAGCTAAAGCTTGCGAGGGAATAAACGGCAAGAAATGAAGGATTTATACACGCGCCCGGCAGGACTCGAACCTGCAACCTTTGGATTCGTAGTCCAATGCTCTATCCAATTGAGCTACGGGCGCAAGTTTTCGATTAAATATTTTTATCGGGGCGGGCAGATTTGAACTGCCGACCCCCTGCTCCCAAGGCAGGTGCGCTTCCAGGCTGCGCTACGCCCCGTATTTTTTCTCTCCTTGCTAAGCATTTATTATATAATATTTTTTTAAAAAAACAACC
This sequence comes from Caldimicrobium sp., assembly GCA_046291435.1. Classification (GTDB taxonomy): domain Bacteria; phylum Desulfobacterota; class Thermodesulfobacteria; order Thermodesulfobacteriales; family Thermodesulfobacteriaceae; genus Caldimicrobium. The sequence goes on from JBKBTC010000045.1 coordinate 7,427, forward strand.
TAACATAACTTAGTCATATAAAATCAGCGGAAGCTTAAGCTTGCGGCTACCGAAAAAAAGAAATTTCAAAAGGTATGGTACCCACAGGCTTTAGCCTGCGTGGGCTCAACCTAAAGGTTGCGGCTACCAAATTTCAAAAAAACAAATAAATTTTGCACAAACTGAAGCTCGTGACTACCGAAAACATAGATAAACCCAAAATCTCTTTTATTCTAAAAAATATGAAGTAAACTTTAGATTTAATGATATTAATCTATGACTACTTTTTAAAAGATCTGCCCCTACTTGGTATTATTTTTTTCTGCGGTATATTTACCTTATTTTTGACAGGGTTGGGGAGTACAGGCGTTTTCTTTTTCCAGTCTATTAATCCAAAGTTTTTTTCTCTTTCCTTAGGGTTTGCAGGTGGCATTATGATAGCTGCAAGTATTTGGTCCCTCCTAATTCCCGCCTTGGAGATAAGTAAATCTTTTTATACATTCCCTTTTATCCCCATTTTAATAGGTTTTACTCTTGGTTTAGGTCTACTTAGGCTCCTTGATATGATCATTCCTCATCTACATTTGGGCTCAAACGCTATGGAACAAGAGGGGCTAACTATACATCTAAAAAAAGTAGTTCTAATCTATTTAGCTATAACTTTGCATAATATACCTGAAGGAATAGCTATTGGAGTGTCTTTAGGGGGTTCTTCTGAAAATATAGATTTTCTCTTTTCAGGGCTTAATTTAGCCTTAGGGATTGGAATACAAAATATTCCTGAGGGGATGGCTTTAGCTTTTGCCTTAAGGCAATCAGGACTTTCTCGTGTCAATTCTTTTTTACTTAGCTTTTTCTCTGCTGTGGTTGAACCAATTTTTGCTGTGCTTGGCGGACTTACCTTTTATATTTCTAATCTTTTGTTACCTTATTTTTTAAGTTTAGCCGCTGGAGCAATGATTTTTGTTACTATTGAAGAACTTTTACCTGAAGCTCAAAACTTTGGCAATTCAGATTTAGCAAGTATGGGGTTTGGCAGTGGCTTTTTAATGATGATGATCCTTGATACCTATTTTAGTTAAATTAACCAAAAATGGCAGATTTAATTAAAACTAAAAAGTTCATTTTAGATCGCTTTAAAGAAGAAAGTGGAGGCTTTGGAGCTACTCCCTTATTACCAGCCACCCTTGAAGATACCTATTTCGGAACTAAAGCTCTTTTTTTTGTCGATACCATACTCCTCAAAGAAATATCCCCTAAAATTTTCACCTTTGTTAGCAAATTTTTTAATGAAAATCTTACTGATCCTTTATCTCTTTACAGAATTATTAGAGTGTATGAATTCTTAGAGAAACCCTTTCCACAAGATGCAAAGAAAATTTTTACTAATATTATTCAGTATTTCAAGAAATTAAAAAGCCATTTTAAGAGATTATTTGCATTTTGGTATCTAAGTAACGAGTTAAAGGTGAAAAGTTTAAAAAAAAGGATACTACAATCTTTATCTGAAGGAACTTTTAGAACTCTTGAAGACCTTTACTATTTAGGACAAATAGATAGAGAAATATGGAGGAAATATGAGAATTTTATAAGAGAGAGTCAAAATGGTGATGGCGGGTTTGGATTTTATCCTAAGACTACTTCCTATCTCGAAAATACCTATTATGCAGTAAAAATGCTAAATGGGATAGAAAGTTTAAAGAGAGAAATTGCCTCTAAAGTTTTAGATTTCTTTAAAGCCTGTGAGAATAGTGACGGGGGATATAGCAGAAAACCAGGAGGAATTTCCTATTTAGAAACAACTGCTTTAGCCCTTGAAAGCTTAAATATAATAGCAAGATCGGGGTGAGAGGATTTGAACCTCCGACCCCTGGCTCCCGAAGCCAGCGCTCTACCAGGCTGAGCTACACCCCGACCCTTCTTTACCTATTATAACTCTTTTCTTGCCATAAAACAATTATTCGCCTTAAGGTCTGCTATCTAATTTCTGGGCGTTTTGTCATACTCTCCTACAAAATACCTTGGGCAACTGGTTAACTGCCCTAAAAAAATTATTTGGACTTTTCGGTAGCCCCCAGGCTTTAACTTACCAAAAAAATTTCCAAAGGTTTGGTAGCCGTAAGCTTTAGCCTGCGAGAAAAAAGGTAGATTGACAACTTTTAAAAAGGATTTAAATTGTAAAATATGAGGAAAAATTCTATGGTTTTATTTTCTTTCCCCTTGATAGCCCTTGGCTTATTTATAATGGTATCTGTCTTTACACTTAAGCAAAAAACAGAGATTTCAGCTGAGGAATTTAAATGTTTGAAATGTCATAAAGGAAAGGACAGTTTAGAAAGATATGTAAAGGAGAAAAATATAACTACTGGCGCCCAACTAAGAGATCTTGTTAGAAAAGGACCTAAAGCAG
>JBKBTC010000046.1:0-9737 GCA_046291435.1 Caldimicrobium sp.
TATTACATCAAAAAGGAATAGCTCGGGTCTCCTCTACTCCAGGCTTTACTAAATCTCTTAATTATTTTCTTATAGATAACAAATTCTATTTAGTTGACCTCCCTGGCTATGGATTTGCCAAGGTCCCAAAGGAAACATATCTTTCTTGGAAAGAACTCATTGAGGGCTATTTTCAAAGCACAAGAGATTTTGCCTTACTTATTCTTATCTTTGATATTAGAAGGACACCCGACCACTTGGACCTCTCCTTAGTTAAATTTGTGAAAAAAACGAAAATTCCCTATTTGGTAGTTTTAAATAAAAAAGATACCCTTAAAGAAATAGAAATAAAGGAACAAAAAAAATTGTACCAGGAAAAATTTTTACTCTCTATGGAAATTCCAATTCTTGTTATCTCTTGTAAAACCAAAGAGGGGATTCAAAATCTGCGCGCCTATATAGGAAAAAGTATAACTTAATTAGAAAATGTTTATTTACTCTGGGCGTTATCCTTTGTGAGCGCAATCTAAAGGTTGTAGATAGTTTTATTTAATAGATTACTGGCTTTAGCCTGTAAGAAAGTAACAAAATGTGAGATGACTACTACAGGAATAAGGGATGTGAAAAATATAACATTATCTTTATAAATTTTACAGATTATATTCAATTTGAGTTCTATAAAATTTTTAAAAAATTTTTCAAGGAGGTGAAGTATGGCTGAGGAGAGGGGCTCTTTTAGGGAAGTGGCACCAGTTGCTATTGTTTCATGGGCTGGTGCTCTTTTAGAATGGGTGGATTTTTATGTTTATGCAGTGTTAGCCAAGGTTTTAGCCAAAATCTATTTTCCCAGTGATGATCCTGTAGCAAGCCTTCTTGCCTCATTTGCAGCTTTAGCGATAGGTTTTCTCTTTAGACCACTTGGAGCTTTAATGTTTGGAAAAATTGGCGATCAGTTTGGGCGGAAGATAGCCTTTCTTACAGCTATAACCATGATGTTAATCGGCACCGTAGGTATTGCACTCTTACCTGGTTATGAAAAGATTGGAATTTTGGCTTCTTTTGGTCTTTTTGCTTTAAGAATAGTTCAGGGTTTGGCTCTTGGAGGTGGTTTTGGAGCAGCTATCACCTATTTAGGTGAATTCACTCCCGATCATAGAAGAGGGTTAATTACAGGATTTCTCTTCACTACTGCTGCAACAGGTATGGCAATAGCAGGTAATATTGTTTCTATTATCCAAAATTATTATGGTGTGGATGCATTTAATGCTTATGGTTGGAGATGGTGCTTTATTATTGCTGGATCAGCCGTCTTTATCGTAGCCTTAATTATTCACATTCTCTATAAGGAAACACCTGTTTTTACAACTCTTAAGAGAATTAGGCGAGTTACCAGCTCTCCAATAAAGGATCTCTTTACTAATAAACATTATTTGTGGTTATTTATTTTAGCATGGATAGGTGTGATCGGAGCTCATGGTCCCATATGGTATACTAATCAGCTTTATGTTTCTTATTACATGCAAAATTTTGGAATATCTGCTGGTGATGCAGGTAAAATTTTAGCCTATGCAACTTATGTGGTTTTGTGGACCTATCTCTTCTTTGGTTGGATCTCTGATAAAATTGGAAGAAAGCCCATTCTTCTTATAGGTATCTATGGTAATGCCCTACTTTTTCCAATTATCTTTTATCTTATGAGAAATTATGTTAATCCACCAGATTATAATATGTTATTTCTTTTAACTTTATGCTTAACCTTTTTTAACGGTATAGGCTATAGTGGTGCCATGTCTGCTTTTCTTTTGGAATTGTTCCCAGCTAAAATTAGAACAACTGGCATTGGGTTCACTTATAATATGGGATATGGTGTTACAGGAGGTTTGACTCCTTTTATGATAACACTTTTATATAAAATTACAGGGAATCTATATCTTGCTATAATTATTTGGTCAACTATCCTACCCATGATTATGGGACTTCTCTTCTTGCTTAAAGGCTGGGAAACTAAAGGAGAGAGACTTTGGGAAGAACTTTCAGCTGAGAAATTTGCCAAACCTGCTTTGATATTATCCTCTAATATTTCCATTGGAGAGGCTATGAAAAAACTTCAGGAAGAAGGGGTACGTGTTGCAGTTGTAGAAGAAAAGGGCAAATATTTTGGAATAATAGAGGATAGGCTTTTACTAAAAGCTTTAGTTAGTGGCAACTCTCTCTCAACTCCACTTAGAGAGGTAGCTCAACAAATTGACGCGGTTTATCCTGAGGCAAGAATCATTGATGCAATGACTATTATACAAGAAAAAGGGGTTAAAGGTATTGCTGTAGCTGATAAAGATAGCCGTATAAAGGGATGGATTGATCCACGCTATGTATTTAATGAAGTCGCTCTTATTACGGCTGGAGTAAAGAAGCCTTTTACGGAAAAGATAAAAGTTGAGGAGTTCATGACATCTCCAATAACTATCAAGGATGACATTAAGATAATAGAAGCAGCAACTGTTATGGCACAGAGAAACATCGGATTTTTACCCGTTGTTAGTGCTGAAACAGGAAAGTTAGTCGGTGTTATTTCTGAAAAAGACCTTCTTGGAGTTCTATGCTGTGATGAAGGCAATAAAGATAAACCTGTAAAAGAGTTTATGACTAAAGAAGTAATTACACTTACTCCAGAAAATACCCTTAAAGATGCTTTGGAAAAGTTTATTGATAACAAGATTAGACATCTGCCAGTCGTAAGAGATCAAAGAGTAGTAGGCATCGTTTCAGTTGTTGATGTGCAGAAGTTAGTCTAATAAGAAAAGTTTGTAAAATTTTAAGTGGGGGAGGCACTCAAGTTCTCCCCTTTTTTGTCGCATCCTTTTTTCCACTTTCGCAGGCTAAAGCCTGCGGCTACCGGGTAAAATTTTCGCAGGCTGAGTCCTGGGGCTACCTAATGATATTTAATTTTGTTTTGACCTATGGATATACGCCCTAAATCTTTAGTAGGGGCGGTTTTTTTGAGTAGCCCGAGAATTTCCATTGAATCAGGTAGTTGCAACCGTTAGCTTGTGAAAGTTTTTCGGTTTTCTCGAATTCGGTAGCCGCAAGCTTCAGCTTGTTCAAATTTAATGATTTTCCAGCATTCGGTAGCTGCAACCTTTAGATTGCGCTCTTGCAGAGCTAAAGCCTCTGGCTACCAAAGATAAGGTATGTCCCAATTTAAAATAATTTTAACTAACTGAAACATTTAAAAATAGAAACCACAGATAAAAAATATCTTCTTGATTACTTAGAGATTTAAGGTTATTATTAAAGGGGTTGAGAATAAAAATTTTTAGGGGCTATTTATGAAAAAAATTTTTTTATTTTTAAATTTTCTCCTTTTAATTTTATGGGGATGTGCCTCTTATGAGGAACCACATAAAATTGGAACCACCCTTGGAGATAGAATTAAAAATATCTTAGTTTTGCCAATGGATGATTATTGCATTTCAGAAAGAGGTTTAACTCTTCATTGCCCTGTAGGAGGGGTTATAACTGGAGAGATTGAAAGCGGAGCTCGAGAATTAATGGATAACCTTCTTAAAAGGGAACTACAGCTTTTAAGTACTAAGGCAAAGTTTTATTTTCTAACAAGGCAAGAATTTGAGGCTCTTTTAGAGGAAGCATTGGATGAAAAAATTAAAACCCATGAAGGTTTAGTAAGATTTTTTATGACGAAAACAAACTCAGAAGCCTTACTTTATGGGAAAATTTTAAGATTTAGAGAAAGGAAAGGTAGTAGTTGGAGTGTGGTTGAGCCTGCATCAGTTGCCTTTGTCCTTACTTTATATGATGGGGCAACAGGGAGGATCCTGTGGCAGAAAATATTTGATGAAACGCAAAAGCCCCTTAGTGAAAATTTATTGAACTTGCCTTTATATGGTAAAATAAAGTGGCTCAAAGCTGAAGAACTTGCAGAAAGAGGTTTGAAAAATATTTTAAAAACCTTCCCTTATTAAGAGAAATGCTTTTTATCCCAGCAATAGACCTGAGACGAGGAAAAGTTGTACGCCTTTTTCAGGGGGATTATGCAAAAACTAAGGTCTACGGAGAAAATCCAAAGGAATATGCCCTTTTTTTTGAAAAGCAAGGTGCAGAGAGATTGCACATAGTTGATTTAGATGGAGCAAAAGAAGGCTATCCTGTGCATAAAGAACTTATAAAAGATATAGCTACTTCACTTTCCATCCCAGTGCAAGTTGGTGGCGGTATAAGAACCTATGAGGATATAAAAGATTACATAGCTTGTGGAATATCTCAAGTTATTCTTGGAACAAAAGCCCTAAAATCTAAAGATTTTTTGAAAGAAGTTGCTGAAGCTTTCCCTGGGAAGATTATAGTTAGCGTTGACATAAAAGGAGAATATGTTGCCCTTTCTGGATGGCTTGAGACAAGCCAAATAATATACATAGACTTTTTAAAGGAGCTAAATTCCTATCCTCTGTTTGCAGTTATTTTGACCATTATTGAAAGAGATGGCACGGGAAAAGGAGTTGACATTATCCCACTAATAAGGGCGCTACAAATATCTAAACATCCCATAATTTTAGCAGGTGGTGTTACTTCTAAAGAAGACATTGTGAGACTTAAACCCTTAGAAAAAGAGGGACTATTGGGAGTTATCTCGGGAAGAGCACTTTATGAAGGAACCCTTGATATAAAAGAAGCTCTTGAAATTGCAAAAGCATAGCGCCTTTCATGTCCTTAGAGAGTCTTGTAAACCATTTAGTAGATGTCTTTTATAAAGATAAGCCAACTGTAGCTTATGTAAAAGATGTAAAGGGAAAAAGACTACATCTCTTTTTGCCTCACGGAAGGGAAGAACTGCTAAGTCACAATGCTCTTCTCTCAATGGGCAAAAAAAAGGTCCTCTATGATAACCTCGCATCCTTAGAAATCTTACTAAAGGAAAAACAAAAGTTAAGAGAGGAGTTAAAGGAGACTTATGATTTAAAAGAACTCTGGGAAGTTATTGTGGGAGAAGCTGAAAAGATTGAGGCTTGGGAACTGGTACATCTATTTCTTGGAAGGGCTCCTACTTGCGATGAAGTATCAGCTTTTATGCGAAAACTTGTGGAAGATAAAGTCTATTTTGGATTTGAAGGACCAGATTTAGTTAAAGTTCGCTCAAAAGAAGAAGTTAAAAATATCCTTATTCAAAGAGAAAAAGAATTAGAAAGATTAAAATTTATCTCAGAAGGAGAGGGTTTTCTTCAGGCATTGCTTACAAATAAATTAGATACCATTCCAGATGAAAAAATTAATTTCTGGACAGGTGCTATAAAAAATTATCTTCTTTTAGAAGAAGCCTATGAACAGGGAAAATTAATGAAGGAACTTTTACAAAAACACCAATTGGATTCACCTGCTAAGGTTATAGAAATTTTATGTAGGGCAAATTTAATTGAAGAGGATTGGTTTTATGAGATTGAAAAAGTAAAGTATCCTACAGAGTTTTCTCACGAGGAATTGGAAGAGGTAAAGAAAATCTTAGTTGAGGAGAAAGATTTTAATAAGTATGTTGACCTTACATCTCTTTATACTTTCACGGTGGATGCTGAAGAAACAGAAGATTTTGACGATGCTTTAAGTGTGGAGAAAGAAGGAAGTATTACTACGCTTTATGTACATATTGCAGAGGTTGCAAGATATATACACCCTAATTCAGCCCTATGGATGGCTGCGTTAGAGAGAGCCTCAACTTTATATCTGCCAGAAACTATCTATCCAATGTTTCCCTTTTCTCTCTCTAATGAAAAATTTAGCTTAAGAGAAGGAGAGATAAAGCCCACTTTAACATTTAAGTTTATTTTAGACGAGAGGGGAGAAGTTTTAGATTATCAAATTTTCCCATCTCTTATTAGGGTTAAGAGAAGATTTACCTATGAGGAAGTAGATAGAGCCTTGGAAAGGGGGGAGACTTTCTGGAGAGAGCTTTATTCTCTATTTAAGCCTTTTAAGGAATACCGCATTCATAATGGAGCTTTAGCGGTTATTCTTCCCGAGATTATAGTAAGGGTGGCTCCTTCTGGAGAAATTGTCTGTGAGAGGCTTGAGATGACACCTGCGAGGGATTTAATAGCAGAGGCTATGATCCTTGCGAATTTCTATGGTGCAAAATTCTGCGTAGAAAGAGGAATTCCCATTATCTTTAGAGCTCAGAAGATGCCCTATCAAATTATAGAGGAAAGAGAAAGTTCTTTATATCACAAGATTTTACAACTTAAATTTATGGCAAGGGTTGAGCTATCCCTTGAGCCAGCTTTACATTCTGGTCTTGGCTTACCCTATTATGCCACTTTTACCTCCCCAATTCGTCGTTTCGTAGACCTACTTTCTCAATATCAGCTTATAGCCTATTTAGAAAATAGTCCCCAACTTTCAAAGGAGGAGCTTCTAAAAATTTTGCCAGATTTACAAAATAATTTACAGCAAGCTCAATTTTTACAAAACAGACGAAAAAAATATTTCTTACTTAAATATTTGCAAAAGTATAAACTTGGAGAAGAATTGTCAGGGATTGTTATTGAAGTGCAGGGAAGAAAATATAAGGTTTATCTACCAGAATATAATCTTACTGGAGAGGTTATTGGTTATAAGGGAACTTTGAGTGCAGGGGCAGAGGTTAAAGTGAGGATTGAAAAGGTAAATCCCTTGCTTGAAAATCTTCGTTTGGAAATTCTTTAAGGGATTCCTCATCCACAGCATAGGCATTTCCCTTTATTTTCTTTGCTTGATACATAGCTTGATCTGCTCTGTTAATAAGATCTGATACAGATTTTTCTAAAGTATCCCTTTCAATTAATTGAGCAATGCCTATTGAGAGCGTTACGGGTTTAAAGGAGAGGTTATCCCAATTTTTTATAATTCTTTTTACTACATTTATGGCTACTTTATATGTGGTGTATGGCAGGATTACCATAAACTCGTCTCCACCATATCTACAAACTTTATCCACATTAACTCTTGTATTATTGCTAAGAACTTCTCCTACAGCATTTAAAACTTCATCTCCTGCTCTATGACCAAGTTGATCGTTATACCATTTGAAATTGTCTAAATCAATCATAAGTAGACATAAAGAGTAATTTAATCTTAGGGCTCTATAGACTTCTTCTCTAATGCTCATTTCAAAGTATCTACGGTTGTATACTCCTGTGAGAGCATCTTCTACAACAAGCCGTTCAACTTTTTTATTTAAATAAAATTCATTCATAAGTTTCCATAATCTTGCTTTAAATTCTCCTACGGAGAAGGGTTTCAAAATAACCTCATCAGCTCCTGAGAAAAAGAGGACTCCAAGGTCTAAACCCAAGTGATAATCAACCATAGCATAAATAAGAATATCCTTATTAACCTCTTTTATTTCTTTAAAGAGCTTTAACTTTTCTTCCTGAGTAGACTCCGTTGATAAAATGACAAGATGGAACTCCTTTTTAAGAAGAGAGGGGAGTAATTCTCTTAAAGAAGCAATATTTTCATAATTTAGGTTTGAGTCTTTAAAGATTTCCCCAAGGAGTTCGCTCATGAAGGGATCAGTTTCATAAAGTAAGATTTTCAAATCTATATTTAATTCGTCTTTTATTTTTTGTGCAATTTCTTGTAAATTCATTTTGCTTTAGTCCTTAGATAATCTTTTAATATTGTGGGATGATCAAAGGCAAGTTTTTCCCAGGGAATAGCATTTAAGGAGAACACTTGTGCTTTTCTGGCATCATCTTTTCCTTGAAGAGTTCCCTTCCCCTTAGCAACAAATACTACAGATAGGGTATGAAATCTTGGATCTCTCCTCGGGTCTGAATAACAACCTAATAGATGTTTGATTTTTATATCTAAATTTGTTTCTTCCTTTGCTTCTCTAATAGCAGCTTCTTCGGCAGTTTCTCCATATTCAATGAAGCCACCTGGAAGAGCCCATCCCAAAGGTGGATTTTTCCGCTCAATTAAGACAATTCCTTCCTGATATTCAATAATTATATCCACTGCAGGAAGGGGATTTTTAAAAGGTTTAAAGGTCTCAGGGTGTTTAGTTTTTAGGATTTCTACCATTTCCTCGTGGATTAATCCATTGGAGGCAATCAAGGTGTCTTTAAAAGGATGATAAGGCTCTCCGGAATAGTCAGATACTACACCTCCTGCTTCCGTAACCAAAATCAAGCCTCCTGCTGTGTCCCAGGGTTTTAAATAGGGTTCAAAAAAGCCATCATATCTCCCACAGGCAACATAAGCTAAATCTAAAGCAGCAGACCCAAAGCGTCTAACTCCTCTACACTTTTGTAAAAATTCTTCAAAGGGTATGGTAAAGGGTTTTAGCTTTTCCATTATTTTTGAGACGGGAAAACCTGTAGCTAAAAGGGAGGAAATGAGGTCCTTAGTTTTAGACACTTTTATAGGTTGATAATTTAAATAGCTTCCTTTACCCTTTTCACTAAAAAACAATTCCTCTGTTATGGGGTTGTAAACTATTCCATTTATAGGCTCTAAGTTATGCATAAGGGCAAGGGAGATAGCAAACCAGGGTAAACCATGGGCAAAATTAGTTGTTCCATCTAAAGGGTCAAGTAGAAAATAGTATCCTTCAGGGATTTTAGGAATGTTTTTTGAACTTTCTTCCCCAATCACTGGAATTTCTGGATATCTAAGGTAAAGCTCTTTTTTCAGAGCTTTTTCTACTTCTAAATCCGCAGTAGTTACTAAATCAATGGTGCCTTTGTGATTTATTTCAAAGGATTTGCCATAATAATTTTTTAGAATAGCGCCGCAAGTTTTTACTATTCTAATTAGCTCTTCTAACATTAATTGCCTTATTTTGGGGTGTTAAATAAGCATAAATTGGCAGGTAAAAAGTGCATTACATAAATTAAACATACTTTCAAAAATTATCAATTATACCTGCGGATGTAAGGAGTCCTCTTGAATTCCTTTGTTTCTTGGTAGCCGCACCCTTTAGGTTGGGGTTTCCCACGCATGCTAAACCCTGCGCCTACCGAAACCACACCAAAAACCACAAATGTGACGTTTCAAAATAGGATTGAACTGCGACATTTCAAAACAGGAAACACAAAAACTTTTTAAATCTTGACAATCTTAAGAGGTATATTAAATTAAATAATAATAACTTGGGCCGCTAGCTCAAATGGTAGAGCAATGGACTCTTAATCCATAGGTTGGAGGTTCGAGTCCTCCGCGGCCCATGTATAAAAATCGCAGGTTTATCTTCTATCCTCATATTACCCAAAAATGAATTCTATAGGGGCAACTTAGGAACCGTTCAAGAGTTCTTATAAAGCTAATTTTAACACAGGGGCAATTTTTTGTCTTAAATCAAGTAGCAGCAAGCTTCAACTTGTCAAGATTTTTTACCTGTAGACTGTTATTCCTACAAGCATGTCATACTTTTTTTACTACTTTCATTTGCCATAGGTTTTAACTTTCACTTTTTTTTATGTCTTTCTTTAAGGATGCTCTAATTTCCCTCGCAGGCTAAAGCCTGCGTCTACAAAACACATTGAATTTTCTCGTTTCTCGGTAGCCGCAAGCTTTAGCTTGCGCAAGATTTTAATACCCAAAAATTTTCTTAAAATTTAAAAGCTTCTTTGCTCCGTCTTTCCTCAAAATAAAATCTCTTCGAAATAAATTTAACTATACCCATTTTTACACCCCCTTAAATTTTTTTCATAGGCACTGAATAATTCTTCTGCTAATCACTCTATCTCCTTATCCCTATCAGCCTCTCA
>JBKBTC010000047.1:0-2219 GCA_046291435.1 Caldimicrobium sp.
TAAAAACCAAACTAAAAAAGAGGAGGTGTGCTATGTTAACGAGGCGTGAGGTATTAAGGATTGCTGGTTTTAGTAGTATTTATTTTATTTTAGGCACAACTATAATGGTTGAGGCTGGAACTAAAATGCCTGTATTTGCTCTAAGAGGAGATGGCAAGGTCGTGGTGATTGACCCCGATAAGGATGAGATAATCAAGGTTATAGAAACTGGTGGTAAAGGTGGCACTCTTGGTTCTATCTCTAAGGATGGAAGATATTTATATGTGGCAAACAATGCACCAAATCAAAGAGTTCTTAGTGTTATAGATACACAGAAGCTTGAGTTTTTAAAGAACATAGAAACAGGGAATAGACCTAAGCATCCTGTGGTTTCGCCAGACGGAGCCTTAGTAGCAGTTAATCATTCAGGTATGGATGGAGAAGGGGTAAGAATAGTCTTTATAAGCACCTCTCAAAATGAAATAACAGCTACTGTAACCCTTCCTGTTAGCAATAAGGAACATAAAGGAGATTTTACCATGCATGGCGCTTGGTCTCCTGATGGTAAAATTTATGCCATCGGCAACTATGGAGATAACAAGTTTTATCTAATTGACCGTAACGGGAAAATAATGACTGAGGTTACCACCTCTGGAAATCCTCATTATTTTGATTGGAAGGGACATCAACTTTGGGTCACCGTTGAATTTAATGAACCTAAAACCGCACAATCAGCACCACAGGTATATATCTATGATGTAGCCAAGCCATCAAATCCTATAAGCCTGGGCACACTGTCAACGGATTTAAACATCTCAGAGAAAAGTGACCTTGCAAGAATAGAGGGACATCACGGAATTTTTACTAACGACGGAAAATACTTTATCCTCTGCAATAGAGGAGCAAGCCCCTTTGAAGGAACTACCGTTGCATTCTATGATGTTAGCACAAAGAAAGAAATAAGTAGAATGAACTCTCAAGTAAAAGGTGTAGGACATGCTTACATCACCCCAGATGGGAAATTTGCAGTTATTACCCAATATGGAGATACCAAGTTTGAAGTAATTGATTTAAATAAACTAAAGTCTGTGAAAGTTGTAGACACAGGCGTAGGAAGACATATGGGACATGCAGTTTTTGTTGGTAAAAAGATGTATATAAGCAATAGAGTGGCAGACAGTGTGTTTGTAGTAGATACTTCTTCTTGGGAAATTATAAAAAGAATACAGACCGCTCCTTCTGGACAAGCCCAAGGACAGGTAGTAAGAGATTTTTATCAAGTTTTTGAAAGAGTGGAAAAACCATTCTTACATGCATAAATTAAACCTGATTATAACTGGCTTTTTAGGAAGCGGGAAGACTACCTTTATCCTAAGAAGCTTGGTAGAAAGATACAAGTATAAAAAGTTAGCTATAGTAGTTAATGACTATGGAAATATTAGCTACGATAAAGTAGTACTTTATAGGGAAGGCTTAGAGGTTTTAGGAGTTGAGGGGAAGTGTATATGTTGTGCTGGTATGGGAGAACTTTTAGAAACTCTGCACAGGATAAGGGATATTGATATTCTCTTAGTAGAAACCTCTGGTCTCTCCGATCCTTTTACTATCAAGGAAGCTTTAGAAGTTAGCGGTTTTACTCCACACATTACCCTTTGTCTTTTCCCTGCTGATATATGGAAAGAGCTTTTACAGGATGATATCTTTTTATCTCAAATGGAAAGTTCAGACTGTTTGATTATAAGCAAATGTGATCTTTTGCATCCTGCCGAATTTGAAGAGATTAAAGCCTTTCTAAGTGAGAAACTCTACTTCACAAGCTACGAAGGAAAAGTGGAGGAAAATTTATTTTTCTTTTTAGAAGGTAGTATCCCTAATCAGATGAAAAGATCATCTAAAATGAAAAGGAGATTAGATAGATTTTCCCAGATAACGGTCCCTATTGACGGCTATTATAAAATGCAAGCTATAGAAAACTTTTTAACTTCTTTACCTAAGAATATCATAAGAGTAAAAGGGTTTCTAAAAGTAGTAGAATCACCACTTCCCATGGGGATAAACTGGACAAAAAATTATCTATCTTGGGAACCCATAGATAGACCTGTGGAAATTTTTTTGGCCTTTGTAGGTTATGCTGGCTTTTCTCTTCCCGATTTTCCTAAGCCAATGGAATTTTCTGACTGGAGCCTTATGATGCCCTTAGGTGAGTTTGACAAGAGAAAAGGAATTGCCTATTTGTATGG
>JBKBTC010000047.1:2317-9017 GCA_046291435.1 Caldimicrobium sp.
TAGATGAAATATCTGTTGTGGAATGGCTGTTAGATAGAAACTACAGCAATGCTCTTCTGATAACAACTGAAGAAAGTTTTGAATGCCCCTTTGAAGTAAAGGATACTCTCAGAATAAAACCCTCTTTTGAGAATGTGTATAAAATAGTAAAACTTTTAAAAAAGTTTAGTGAAAAAGCTACTTTCCTTTTATGGGATCTCCCTGATGCCTATGCTTCATACATCATAGGAAATCTTAAAGGGTTTGAAGGAGAAATTCTTCATGTGGGGAGGTATTATCTTTTACCAAAGGCAACAGCATCCATTAGAATAGATACCAAAGATAAATTAGAAGCACTTAAGAGAGTACAAAACCAAAATAACTAAATGTTATTCTTAGATGTTATTCTTGGTGTCCTGGTCGCACTTTTTTACTATTTTCAGTTGTCACAGCCTCCAACTTTTACTTTTAATATCATCGTATATGGATGCTTTGAATTTTTTCGTAGGTTAAAGCCTGCGGCTACCCTACCCTTTTGAATTTCTCAGTTTTTTACAGGTAGCAGCAAGCTTTAGCTTGCGCAGGATTTAATGGGTCTTCCGCATTTGGTAGCCGCAACCTACGGGCAGGGATGCCCATCCTACCATACATAATGCGCAGGCTAAAGCCTGGGCTACAGAAGACAAAAAATTTAATGTTTTAATATAGGCGCTTTAAAACCAAAATAACTAAGGTAATTTTATTTGTGGGTTGAATAAACCCTTTGGGTCAAAGACTTTTTTTATTTTTTTCATAAGTTCTATTTGAAGGGGGTCAAGTTCCCATCTAACATAAGATCTTTTCAAATACCCTACCCCATGCTCTCCTGAAATAGTTCCCATAAGCTCTATTACCTTCCTTAATATTAGTTCCCTAACTTCTAAAGCTTCCTCTTCTTTTTCATAAAGTATATTTACATGAAAATTTCCATCACCTATATGTCCAAAGACAGAAATGTAAAGCTCATAATTTTTTTCCAAATCTCTTATAAACCCTAAAAATTCCTTTATTTTCCTTCTTGGAACTACAATATCATCAGATATTTTTTGGGGAGCAAGTTTTTTTAACAAAGGAGAGATATTTCTTCTAATTTCAAAGAGAATTTCTATTTCCTCTTCTTGTTCCCTCTTTACATAAGGAATTTTCTTATTTCTTAGGAGGGTCTCAATAAATCGACCATCTTCTATTACCTCAGCAAGTTTTCCATCAATTTCTAAAAAAAGCAAACTTTCAACCTTATAACCAACATTAGCCTCAGCTTTTAGAGATCCTATTTTATCTTCGCATACAATAAGAGAAGTTTTATCTACAAATTCTGCTGCGGAAGGAGTTAATCCTTCTATGAGTAGTTCATTCAGCAAATCTATGGCTGTATCTTCTTGAGAAAAAAAAATCAGATAAAGACATCTTTTTTTAGGTAAAGGCAAAAGTTTAAGGACTATTTCTACAAATATTCCTAAGGTCCCTTCTGATCCAACGAAGAGATGGGTAAAATTATAGGGCACTACACCTTTTAGGGTATAAGGTCCTGTTTTAAATAGTTTTCCTCCTGGTAAAGCTACTTCCAAAGCTAAGACATAATCTTTAGTAGTGCCATATTTTAGTCCTTTTGGACCACCTGCGCCTGTTGCCACATTTCCCCCAATGGTTGAAAAGGCATAACTTGCTGGGTCAGGTGGATAAAAAAGTCCAAATTTTTTTACATATTTTTTAAGCTCACCGTTTAAAACTCCCGGTTGGACTCTAACTATTCTCTCTTCTTGATTTAACTCCAAAATGCGGTTCATTTTGGTATAGGAGATAACTAAACCCCCTAAGGTTGACAAAGCACTTCCGGTGGTTGCTGTTCCACTACCTCTTGAAATTACATAAAATTCATACTTATCTGCAAGCTCCAAGATTTTCAATATTTCTTCCTTGGTTTCTGGAAGGGCTACTGCAGAAGGTTTAAAGATTAATTGAGAAGAATCATAAGAATAAGCCTCAATCTCGTCAGCCCTTGTTAAAAGTCTATCTTTTAAAATTTTCTTTAGGGTTAGAAGGGCTTCTTTAGGAAGGCTCAGATTTTACCTCCAAAAGCATATCATCTTCAGAAAGAAGGGAAGTTTCAGAAGCAAGCTCCTTTGATAGGTCTCTCATCATAAAATTAAATTGCATTCTAAAGCTTCTATTTTCATTAAGCTTTTTTTCAAAGATTTTAAGGTGATAAATGATAGTTGAGTGTTCTTTCTTTAAAAACTGGGCGATCTCTTTAATATTTTTTTTGGCTACATGTTTTAAGAGATATATGACTGCCTGTCTTGCAGTGCTACAATTTCTTTTTCTTGAAAGAGAGAAGATTTCTTCCTTAGTTATTCCAAAACTTCTGCAAACGGTATCTAAAATAAGTTCTATATCCGTTGAGGATTCATTGGCTAAAGAGATTTCATTTAACAATTCCTTCGCTAAGGTTAAATTAACTGGTTCTCTTAAAATATTTGCTCTGGCTATTAAACCATAAACAACACTTTCAAGTTGTCTTACATCTCCTCTTACTTGCCGTGCCATATATTCAACCACTTCTGAAGGCAATTTATATCCCTCTTTCTTAGCTTTGTAACGAATAATCTTTTTCCGAGTATCAAAATCTGGTTCATTTAATTTAATTATTAGGCTTCCATTTAAACGAGAACGAAAAGCTGAATCTATATCTTTTAACTCCTGGGGCAATTTAAGTGATGTAAAAAATACAGTTTTTCCTTGATCTAAAAGATAATCTATTAAAAGAGTAAGTTCTCTTTGGGTATAGTCTTTTCCTACTAAAAAGTGAAGTCCATCTAAAAGTAGGAGGTCACAATTTTTCTTTATTATTTCCTTAAAATTTTCTATTTGCCCTGCCTTTAAGTATTTGAGTAAATAATTTAAAAAATCTTGTGCAGAAAAATAATAAATCCTATCAAACCCTCTTTGCAACAAAGCCTGACCAACTCCTTGGGTTAAATGAGTTTTTCCTAACCCATAATTTCCACAAAGATAAATGAAATATTCCTTAGGGACCTCATCAACCAAACGACTACAGACCTTAAAGGCAAACTCATTAGATTTTCCCACCACAAAATCATCTAAGGAATACTTTGCGGAAAACTTTCTCCCTATAACCTCAAGGGGATTAAAGGGAAGGAGCATTTGTTCTGCTTTAGGTACCTCTTTTACCAGGAATTCATAACCTAAAAGCCCTGCTTCTAATGTTACCTTTTCCAAAAGATGTGAATAATTTTCTTTTAGCCACCCCTTGGCAAATTCATTTGGAACCTCTAATATAAGCTTTTTTTCTCTTACATAACCCTGCAAGCCAGCAAACCACACTTTATAGATAGCATCAGGAAGTTCCTCTTTTAACCTTCCCTTTAAATACTCCCAATCTTGAAGATTTCTCTTCCCCATAGCTACTCTCCCCAAGGTGAATAAAAGCTAACAATAGACCTCTTTTTGGATATACTTTTATTTACCTTAAAAAAAAAAATTTGCAAAAAAAAAGGGCTCTCACTATATGCCTCTATTGAATTACCATTTGGAAATGAAAAAAATACATTAAATTAATAAGTTATTTATATTAACCTCTGAAAGGCTTACTAAATAAAAGATTTCAAAGCCAATTTTTGTTAAATAGTTTAGGGGTGAGGTCTTTTTAATTTTATAAAAGCTAATTCAATCTCTTTTTTTCTTTAATTTTTTATTAATCTATCTTTTAACATTGTTTTAAAGAGTTACTTAAAGACAATTATCTTTGAAAACAGGCAATAAAATGATCATCCCCTTTAGAAGTAAGCTCTGGGCTTTTTTGACGGCAAACATTAGAGGCTTCTCTACAGCGTGGATAAAATTCACAGCCATTAGGTCTAAATATTAGGCTTGCTGGTTCGCCAAAGTTTTCCTCAAAAGATGGAGGGTGATTAGAAAATGGGTCAGGATGGGAACGAAGTAAAAGCTGAGTATAGGGATGATGTGAAACCTTAGAAAAAAGTTTTTTGTCAAAGATTTCTACTACTTTACCGAGGTACATTACCACTATTCTGTCCGACAATTCTAAAGCTACAGGTAAAGAATGAGTTATAAGTAAATAGCTCAGGTCATATTTCACTTTTAAAGCCTTTAAGAGTGAGAGGACTTGGCTTTGTAGTGTCATATCTAAGGCAGAGGTAGGTTCATCAAGGACAATAAGAGCTGGTTTCATTAAAAGTACTCTGGCTAAGGCAACTCTTTGTCTTTGCCCTCCACTTAATTGGTGAGGATAAAATTGTAGTTGTTCTTCTTCCAACCCTACTTGAGAAAATACTTCCATTACTTTTTGTAAAGCCTCTTTTTTCCCCATTTTAAAATTTAAAAAAAGAGGTTCTAATAAAATATCTTTTATCTTGTAGCGGGGGTTAAGAGAAGCGTAACTATCCTGAAACAGGGCTTGAATCTTAGGTCTTAAAAATTGAAAAGTTTTTCTATTTAATTTATCTATATCAGACCCAAACCAAAAAACTTTGCCTTTCTCTGGTTTTTCTAAACCCAAAAAAAGTTTTCCTAAGGTGCTTTTCCCACATCCACTTTCTCCTAAAAGAGCTACTATTTCACCTTTTAAAATCTTTAAAGAAACATTTAAAACTGCCCAAAAAAAGCCTCTTTTATACCAAGTCACCTTAACAGGATAGCCTTTATAAACATTTTTCACCTCGGAAATCACATCTTTGTTATCCATAGGAAAAACACCTTACAAAGTGGTCGGGCTCAACTTCAAGCAATTTAGGATTCTCTTCTAAAGCCCTCTTGCAAGGATGGACACACCTTCCGTAAAAACTACATAATGCCTCAGCGTAAATATTTTTACTCTGCACTTCCATAGAAAAATCCTCTCTACCAGGATAGCATGAAAAAAGAAGTCTTGTGTAAGGATGAAGGGGCTTTTGAAAAAGTGCTTCAGTTTTTGCTGATTCTAAAATTTCACCTCTATAGTAGACTAAAATGCGCTCTGCAAGCCATCTTAAAACCCCTAAGTCATGAGTGATAAATATAATACTCAAATTTCTCTCCTGGTTTAATTTTTTTAAAAGAGCTATTATTTGAAGTTGAATAGTTAAATCAAGGGCAGTGGTAGGCTCATCAGCAACGAGAATTTTGGGAGAACAAATAATTGCCATAGCAATCATAACTCTTTGTCTCAACCCACCAGACAATTCATGGGGATAATTTTTTAACCTAAGATAAGGGTCAGGTATACCAACTTCCTGTAAAGTTTTAATCATAAGTTCAATGCTCTCCTTCCCCTTTAACCCAAGATGAATATGAACTACTTCCTTTAGTTGATCTTCCACTGTTAAAACGGGATTTAAACTACTTAAAGGGTCCTGAAAAATTATAGAAATCTCTTTTCCTCTTATATTTACCCAATCCTCCTCACGAAAGTTTAATAAATTTTTGCCCTCAAAAAGAATTTCTCCTGATTGGATTTGAAGTTCCTTTGGCAAAAGACCAAGAATGGTATAAGCTGTTAAGGATTTACCAGAGCCGCTTTCTCCAAGAATTCCTAAAATCTCCCCTGGTTTTAAATAAAAGGAAATATCCTTGAGAAGTATTTTTTGATTGGTCCTAACATTTACTGTAAGGTTTTTAACTTGAAGTAAATAAGACATAGGATTAGAGAAAAAGTATGTGTCTCTTGTCCCACAAGAGTTTAAATTACCTTCACCCTCCTCCACAAGCCCTAAGCTCAGCTGCCATAATCTCATAAGCTGTAGCAGCTCTTACTTCTAAAATTTCTATTTTCATAAAAACATTCTTTCCTGCTGCTGGATGATTGAAATCTGCAATAATTTTATCTCCTTTAACTTCCAGCACTTTGAAAAAAGTCTTCGACCCATAAGGGGATACTTCCTCATACCATTCTCCAGGTTTAACTCTTTCCGGATATTTAAGAGAAGAGAGCTCTATTTCCTTAACTAAGTAGTTCAAATGAGGTCCATAAGCTGAGTTAGGAGGAATTACTACCTCTACTATTTCACCCTGTTCTTTATTGTAAATAGCTTTTTCAATTATATTGGGTATGGCTTCTCTACCATAAATAAAGGAAACTTCAATGGGTCTTGAAAACCACTCTGGCGTTTTTTCTCCCTCTATTTCCATGCGGTATTTCAATCTAACAAAGGTATCCTGTGTAATCTTCATAACCTTCCTCCTTATAGTTTATTATTTTTTCAAATTAACTATTTTTCATTAAAAATTCAAGCAAAGCCATTTGAAACCACATCCTATTTTCTGCTTGATCCCAAACGACTGACTGTTTGCCCTCTAAGACATCTTCTGTAATTTCCATACCTCTATAAGCTGGTAAACAGTGCAAAACAATAGCATCAGGATGGGCAAGTTTTAGCTTTTGCTCATTTAAAGTAAAATCTTGAAAAGCCTTTTTCCTTTCCTCTTTTTCAACTTCTTGCCCCATGCTTATCCAAACATCTGTATTAATTATCTTTGCATCCTGCAGAGCCTCCTGTGGATCATAAACTATATCAATTTTAGCCTTAAATTTTTCTTTAGCCTTTTGCAAAAGTTCTTTATCTGGTTCATAACCCTGGGGGCAGCAAATAGTTAAAGGAAAACCAAGGAGAGCACTTGCTTCAATCCAAGACTGTGCCACATTATTTCCATCTCCAAACCATAC
>JBKBTC010000048.1:0-8955 GCA_046291435.1 Caldimicrobium sp.
GGGCTCCCTATAAGGGTTGTTATACAACCTCCATCTCAAGAACTTAAGGTTGAGGAAATGCAAGAAGCCTATGAAGATAAGGGAATTTTAGTGAATTCTCAAGAGTTTACAGGGCTTGAAAGCGAATTAGCCAAGAGTAAGATTACTGAAAAATTGGAGAAGCTTGGACTTGGAAAAAGGCTCATTACTTATAGATTGAGAGATTGGGGCATTTCGCGCCAGCGCTATTGGGGGTGCCCCATTCCCATAATTTATTGTGAGAAATGTGGAATTGTGCCAGAAAAAAAAGAGAATTTGCCAGTGCTTTTGCCCCTTGATGCCCAGATTGACGCAAGAGGAAGAAGCCCATTACCTAATTTAGAAAGCTTTGTAAATACCACTTGTCCTCTTTGTGGAGGTCCTGGGAGAAGAGAAACTGATACCTTTGATACCTTTGTTGAGTCCTCATGGTATTTTTTAAGATTTGCCTGCCCAGATTATCCTGAACCTCTTAATCCTTCAGACATAAACTATTGGTTACCTGTCGATCAATACATAGGCGGGATTGAGCATGCTATTTTGCACCTCCTATATGCCCGTTTCTTTACAAAGGTGTTAAGAGACTTAGGATACATAGAGTTAGATGAACCCTTTACCAATCTTCTTACACAAGGTATGGTAATAAAGGAAACCTATAGATGTCCCAAGCATGGTTGGCTCTATCCAGAAGAGGTTTCTTCCTTGGGCACTTGCCTTAAGGATAACTGCGGAGAAGTGGTTATCATTGGTAAATCTGAAAAGATGTCAAAGAGCAAGTGTAATGTGGTTGACCCTGAAGCTATGATTAAAAAATATGGTGCAGACACGGTAAGATTATTTATTACTTTTGCTGCACCACCTGATAAAGATTTGGAATGGAGTGATCATGGGATTGAAGGTGCCTACAGATTCTTAAGAAGAATATTTAGCTTCGTAGTAGAGAAGATACCTCTTTTAAAGGATGTTACCTATGAAGATGAAGAGTTAAAGCACCTCTCAGGAGAAGCTCTAAAATTGAGGAGAAAACTTCATCAGATGGTTAAAAAGGTACATCAAGATTTTGAAGAAAGATTTCACTTTAACACGGGCATTGCGGCAATTATGGAGTTTCTTAATTATTTACAGGATGCACTAAAGAGCCTCTCTTTAGAAGATAAAGGCAATCTAAAACTTTTTAAAGAGTGTATAGAGAAGCTTTTACTTTGTCTTTCACCTGTTGCGCCTCATCTTTGTGAAGAACTTTGGCAACATCTGGGGAAGAATACCTTTATTTCAGAAGAGACTTTTCCAAAGTGGGATCCCTCTTTGCTTGTAGAAGATAGCTATATTTTAGTTGTGCAGGTAAATGGAAAAGTGCGGGATCAAGTAGAGGTGTCAGCAAACATTACCAGAGAAGAGGCAGAGGCTATAGCTTTAAAATTACCAAAGGTGCAAAAATATGTAGAAGGTAAAGAGATAAGAAATGTGGTTTTCGTTCCTAAGAAACTTATTAATTTTGTTCTCTCTTAGCAGCTTTATTTTATCCTGTGGTTATACTTTTTTAGAGAAACCTTCCTATTTTAAAGAGAATTGGAAAACCATCTATATTCCTCCTTTTAAAAATTATACTCAAGAGCCTGAATTAGGAGAATGGCTGGCTTATGAACTTAGGCATAAATTTGCTCAAGGTAAATTTTTAATCCCCCTTTACAAGGAGGAAGAGGCAGACCTTGTTTTACTTGGCGAAATTAAAAGGGTTTATGTGGAACCTATTTCTTATCAAGTTTTTTTGATAACGAGAGAACGAAAAATACTCTTTGAAGGCAAAGTAGAATTGATAGAGAGAGCAACTAAGCAAAAGATATATGAAAATCCAAAGATTTCCCGTTTTGAAATTTATAGGGTTAGTGAAACCTCTTTTCCTATTTTAGACCCAGGAAAAACTGAAGCCTTGAGGAACCTTTCCAGGGACTTAGCCGAAATGATTTTTCAAGAAATTTGGTGGAAATAAGATTTTCTTAGGCTTTTAATATCCTGTGGTTCCCTTTTTTGGGATGTCGCTATTATATTAATTCCTATTTTGAAAGATCACATCCAAGAACGGGGATATGTTGTTTTCAAGATAGGCTCAAGGGAAACAAATTTTACAAGATTTTAAAACCCTCTAAGGTTTCCTTTATTTCTTTTGGATCCCAAAAGCGAAGCCCTAAGGAGTCTGCCATATTAAGTACTCCTCTATCCGCGGAGAGTACCACACCATCTAATTCCAAAGCAAGGAGGATAATCTCTAAATCTTCTTTGCTGTCAACGATGCCTTCTCTTAGTACTTCTCTATATTTCCTTCGTAGGGACTTTAGCACTTCTTCCGGTCGTTTGTAGCTCAAAGCCTTAACTGCTTCCTCTGCCACTCTAAGTCCTTTGTTAATTCTACTTCTAATTTCTTCAATAAAATCATACATAAGAAATGCAGGGATGTAAAGTTCATATTTTTTAGGAGATTTCACTTTTAACACTGAGCGGGCTTTGGGTGGTATTCGTAAGTTGCTAAGCATGCGTTTTAATTCATCATAGACTGAGGTTGGTACATAGACCCCTACTTCTCCTTCTAATTGGGATACCAAAAGGAGGAAATTTTGAAAGGCTAAAGTAGGTTCTTCACCAAACTGCTGATAAACATCAGGATTTGTAAAAATGCTTGTATCAGGAATTAGTTTTTCCTTTTCCATCACTTTAATCTCTATTCATTTACCATAAATTCTACTTCTTTTTTATTAAAAGTAAATCATAAATGTTTTCTTAAAAATAATTATTTGTAATGTGGTATCAGCAAGCTTTATCTTACACTCTCGCAGGCTAAAGCCTGTGGCTACCAGGAAATACAAAATTTTGTAAAGTATTGGGTGATTCTTGAATCGCCCCTACAAAACATGCAAATCAAATGTAGGGGCAATTTTTGAGTTGCCCGAAACAAGTAGCCGCAAGCTTTTGCTTGGGCTCTTGTAATTTAAAACCCGCAGCTACGGGGAAATTCTAAAAACCATTGATGTAACATTTCAAAATGGGAACAACAAAGGGCACCCACGGGCTTGTATTTTTTACAAGAGATGTTATTGTTTAAAATGGTAGGGGTTTGGGTTCTTAGAGTCCTATTCTCTAAGGTCTCAGCTTCTATCAAATAAAATCAAAGGAGTTAGGTTATGCGTAAAGTTCAAGTAGGTGATGTAGTTAGTATTCATTGCGTGGGAAGATTAGCCTCTGGGGAAGTTTTTGAGGATACCTTTCAAGGTGGCGATCCCTTTGTTTTTGAAGTGGGCTCCCAAGAGATTATTCCAGGGCTTTCTGAGGCAGTCTTAGGAATGGAGGAAGGAGAAGAAAAGGAAGTAGTCATTCCGAAGGAAAAGGCTTTTGGTGAAAGGGATAAAAATCTTATTAGAAGTATTCCTAAGGAAGGGTTAGATTTAGATGTGGAGCCAACTCCTGGCCTAATGCTTAATCTCATCATTGATTCCCCTCAAGGAGAAATGACCTTTCCTGCCCTTATCTTAGATGTTACAGATAATGAGATAGTACTTGATTTAAACCCACCTTTAGCAGGATTAGACCTCTATTTTCAAATTAAACTTGTTAAAATACTAAATCCGTCAGAGGAAGATATCGTGCTTTAGTTTTTAAAAGAAGCACAAAAAGGGGCAAAAGCTTCTTTTTGCCCCTACCAATTTATCTCATGGGAAAGAGTTGAGCCCCAGGGAGTGCTTTTACAGGTTCTGTAAGTAGCATTTCTCCTTTTTTGATCCAGGTCTTTAGGATTTCTGCAACTTCTCTTGATTTAATTATACTGGTTATAGGAACCGTTGGCACTTCTTTGCCCAGTATATTAATTTTTCCGCTTTTTAGTTCTGCATAGCTAACAATTCCATAATTTCGCTTAATGCCATTAGGATAGTCATGGGAGTAATCAACAACCTGTGCTAAAAGATCTTCATCGGAGAGTCCTGCCCATTCAGCCACCTGTTCATTTAAAATGGGAATAGGGACCCCAAGACCCACAGCTAAAGAACATCCGTAGCCTAAGTGACTTGTTCCTATGAGCCATTCTGGTTTCATCTCTTTGAGATTACCAATTACCATAAGAGTTGCTGCTGGCTGAATAGGCACTCCTTTAGGAGTCCTCTTCACCTCTGTTTTATGTTGAGTGCCTGCCCAAATTACAAACCCTTTTGCACCTCCCAGAAAGATACTGGTTCCAATCCCTATGGTTTTTAAATAGGGGTCTTTTAGAAGAGGTGATAGAACGCCTGCTGTGGCATAATTAGCATTACCCAGGTTGGGTTTGAGGATTCCCATATAGGTATATAAAATCTTATCAGAAAGATTTATTGCTACATTGTAATTTTGATAGGCATTGCGAGGATTGCAGAGCACAGCGTTTACTAAATCATGGATGGTAATTTCCATCTCTAAGGATTTTCTGGGGTAACAATGGGTTCCATAGGCTGTTGCCCGAAGCAAAACCTTCTTCCCAGCAACTAAGTCATGTATTACATGCCCTCCACCATAGAGAAATTGACCTGGGAACACTTTATTTAATGGGTCATCTTCCCTTGGTTCCGTAGCTCCTATATATATATCAACTGCAGCTAAACCAGCATAGGCAGGCACATCATTTAACCATACTCTATGAGCTTTAATTGTTGGCACCGTATGACCAAAATTAATGAAGGCTCCTGAGGAACACATAGGTGAAAAAGTTCCAGTAGTAACCACATCTACCTCTTTAGCTGCTTGCACAGGACCTACTTCTTTCACTAATTTGGAAAATTCTTCTGCCGTTAAAACAACAACCTCCCCTTTTTCTATCTTATTATTAATTTCCTCAATCGTCCTCTTAACCTTGAATTCTTCTGCCATTTTTCACCTCCAAAAATTTATTCAATAAAGGATATGACTTTATGACCTTTATTTTCTAAGGCTGAAGCTAAGCCCTCAAGAGGCATTCTCTCTAACCTTATGAAATATACCTTTTCACCATCTAAACTCACATCCATCCCGATAGAAATAATCTTACCACCACTTTTTCTAATCTCCTCTAAGACATCCTCTAACTTGTCTTCAGATGGGATAACATCTATTCTTGAGGAAGCTTTGAGAATTCCCATAAGTTCTATGAAGGCTTCTAAAATATCTGTAACTGTTATGATGCCTACTAATCTGCCTTGGGAAACAACCGGTAAGCCTCCTATTTTATATTTATAAATAAGCCTTGCAGCCTCATCAATAGAGGTTTCAGGGTCAATTACGATGGGGTTTATGATCATCACTTCTCTAATGGGAAGACTCAGTTTATG
Source organism: Caldimicrobium sp. (assembly GCA_046291435.1). Lineage (GTDB taxonomy): Bacteria > Desulfobacterota > Thermodesulfobacteria > Thermodesulfobacteriales > Thermodesulfobacteriaceae > Caldimicrobium. Next base: position 5,343 of record JBKBTC010000048.1, read on the forward strand.
AGAACTTAGATAAGGTCTTAGGCTGCTTTCAGTAACCAAACCTATCAGTTTTCCATTTTCTAATACTGGCAAATGCCTTATAGAATGAATTTTCATAAGCTGTAGAGCTTCTTCCACGGTCTGGTTGGGAGATACCGTGATTAACTCCTTTATCATCCAATTTTTAACTTTCATGCTCTCTTCTGCCCTCCTCCGTTCTTTCATAAAATTATAACACAAGAGAAAAATCTGTAAAATTAGTATAAAATTTACGGCTAACAGATTTTTACTGAAGCCTATGGATATAGGAACCACAGGGGAAAGGCGAGAGCTTGACAAAATTGGACACTCCTTTGCGCTCTCTTGACAAATATATTTAAAATTACTAAAATCCAAATTATAAAACTTCTAAAAAATGTTACTAATTTATCGGATAAATAATTCTTGGGGGTATAAAAATGGATTTAGATAAGAAGAAAGCCGTTGAGGCAGCAATCACTCAGATTGAGCGTCAATTTGGTAAAGGCGCCATCATGAAGCTTGGTGAGAGCGAGAAAAAAGTGGAGGTACAGGTAATTCCTTCGGGCTCCTTAGCCTTAGATATTGCCACGGGAATTGGAGGAATACCAAGAGGTAGAATTACCGAGATTTACGGAGCAGAAGCTTCAGGTAAAACTACCCTTGCCCTTCATGTAGTAGCCATGGCACAAAAACTTGGTGGCACTGCAGCATATATAGATGCAGAGCATGCTTTAGATATAAATTATGCAAGAAAACTGGGTGTAAATGTAGAGGAACTCCTTATCTCTCAACCAGACACAGGAGAACAAGCTTTGGAGATTGCAGAGGTGCTTGCAAGAAGTGGAGCAGTAGATATCATCGTAGTAGATTCTGTAGCTGCACTTGTCCCTAAGGCTGAACTTGAGGGGGAAATGGATGAGCAACAAGTGGGGCTTCAGGCACGCTTAATGTCAAAGGCTATGCGCAAGCTCACCGCTGCTATCTCTAAAACTAATACTGCCGTTATCTTTATTAATCAAACTCGTATGAAAATTGGAATGGCAAGCTTTGGGGGACCTCAAGAAACCACCCCTGGTGGTATGGCACTCAAATTTTTCGCCACGATGAGAATTGAAATAAAGAAAATCCAAACCATCAAGGAAGGACAAGAAACCCTGGGAAATAGAGTAAAAGTAAAGATTGTAAAGAATAAGTTAGCACCACCTTTTAAAGAGGCAGAATTTGATATCTACTTTGGCGAGGGAATCTCCCGTGAGGCAGAGCTTATTGAACTTGGGCTTGCCTTTGGGTTAATTGAAAGAAGTGGTGCCTGGTATTCTTATAAAGGTGAACGCTTAGGGCAGGGAAAAGAAAATGTAAGGCGCTATCTTAAGGAAAATAAAGCCCTGGCAGATGAATTAGAACTAAAAATCAGAGAATTATCAGCGCTTCCATTAATTACTTCACAAACCACCTCCAAAGAGAGCTTAGCCTAAGAACTATATGGAATTCTTAAGCCATCTTTCTCACTCCTTGGAATTGCTACCAACTCTAAGGATTTTAGTCATAGGAGACCTAATCCTTGATCGCTATTTTTGGGGTAGTGTGGAGAGGATTTCTCCTGAAGCACCAGTCCCTGTTTTTGAATTAAAAGAAATTACCTATAGCCTTGGTGGGTCTGCTAATGTATCTGCCAATTTACGGGGGCTAACTGTCCAAACAGTGTTAATGGGTGTGGTGGGAGAGGATGAAAAAGGAGATATTTTAATTAATTTAGCAAAAGATAAAGGAATAGATACCTCAGGTATCCTCAAAGACAAGGAGCGCCCTACCATTCTTAAAACTCGCGTCATTGTTCAATCTCATCACTTACTTAGAATTGACAAAGAGGAAAGAAAGCCCCTTTCTCCCCAGATGCAAAGAGCCTTTCAAAAGCTCTATGATGAAATAATAGATGAAGTAGATGGGGTTATTCTTTCAGATTACGCCAAAGGGATGTTTCTTCATGAGAATTTTTGTAGCTGGCTCGTTCAAGAGGCAAGAAGAAGAAATAAATTTCTTATGGTAGACCCAAAAAGTGCCGATTGGACAAAATATAAAGGTGCCACAACTATTACCCCTAATTTAAAGGAGTTCAAAGAGGTTCTCCGTAGAGAAAATCTAAGAGAGGATTTTGAGAAAGCCTCTGCCTATCTCATAGATAAATATCAATTACAATTTTTAGTGGTGACCCTTGGTAAAGAGGGCATATATCTTTATGATCCAGAGAAGGGAGGAATTAGTCTTCCTTCAGAGGCAAGGGAGGTCTACGATGTCTCCGGTGCTGGAGATACAGTGATTGCAAGTTTTTCAGCCTTCTACGGGATAAAACTTCCTCTTGAGGAAGCTTTAGCTTTGGCAAACATTTGTGCAGGAATAGTTGTAGGAAAGGTTGGAACGCAACCTGTTTATTTAGAAGAATTGTTAAAATTTGTAAAAGATTCAGGGAAGCACCTTTAGCACCCTAAAAACACCATTTAGGAGGGAAGTTATGGGAAGAATAGCAAGCATTCGTGCAAGAGAAATCTTAGATTCAAGGGGAAATCCAACAGTTGAGGTTGAGGTGCATCTTGAGAGTGGTTTTTTTGGAAGGGCTTGTGTGCCCTCAGGTGCCTCCACAGGAAAATTTGAAGCCCTGGAATTAAGAGATGGAGATAAAAAGCGCTATATGGGGAAAGGTGTACAGAAAGCCATCTTTAATGTGCAAGAGATTATCGCTCCGCAACTTGAGGGGGTAGAATCTACCCGTCAGGCAGAAATAGATAAACTTCTTTGTGAAATTGATGGCACAGAGAATAAAAGTAGACTTGGAGCAAATGCGATCCTTGGTGTTTCTATGGCTATAGCAAGAGCCTCGGCAGAGGAGCTTGGCATCCCTTTATTTCAATACTTAGGAGGTCACAGGGCAAGAACCCTTCCTATTCCCTTTATGAATGTGTTAAATGGTGGGGTGCACGCTGATAATCCCTTAGATTTCCAGGAGTTTATGATCGTGCCCTGGGGTGCAGAAAAATTTTCAGAGGCTTTAAGAATGGGGGTTGAAGTCTATCAGGCTTTAAAAGCCCTTCTCAAAGAAAAGGGCTTGTCAGTTTCCTTGGGAGATGAAGGTGGTTTTGCCCCTCTTATCACAACCCCTGAAGAAGCCCTGGAATACCTCTTACTTGCCATTGAAAAAGCAGGATATAAACCTGGAGAAGATGTTGCCCTTGCTATGGATGTTGCTGCATCAGAACTTTACAGGGATGGGCTTTATCATCTCCAAGGAATTGGGAAAAAACTCACCCGGGAAGAATTAGTAGAATATTATGAAACCCTTTGCCAATCTTATCCCATAATCTCCCTTGAAGATCCCTTTTCAGAAGATGACCCCGAAGGTTTTAAGCTAATTACTGCTAAGCTTGGAGAAAAAGTGCAAACCGTAGGAGATGACATCTTAGTTACAAATCCTAAGAGGATTCAATGGGGAATAGAGGAGAAGCTTTGCAACGCGGTGTTGATGAAGCTTAATCAAATTGGAACAGTAACGGAAACCATAGAGGCAGTAGAATTAGCCTATAGAAACAATTGGAGGGCTATGATATCTCACCGCTCTGGA
>JBKBTC010000049.1:0-8940 GCA_046291435.1 Caldimicrobium sp.
CTTGCAAAGAAAAATAATAGTACCCCTTACCATAGCCTAATCGAAATTTATTCCAATCAAAGACAAGCCCTGGCACTAAAATAAGGTCTAATGCTTGAGGTGAAATTTGGGGGCAACTTATTTCAGGCTCAGGGATACCATAACTTCCAGGTAATAACTCTGAAAGGTCTGTAACTAAATGAAAAATTAGTTGTCTTTCCTTTAAGTGAGTGCGAGGAAGATATACTTCCTTTTCCAATAGAGCTTTTTCCAAGGCAAAATTTAAATTTACTTCTTTATCTATATAATGGTAAAAGGCAATTCTTTGAGAAGTCTTATAAAAATTAGAATTTAGAAAAATTTTACATATTTGCAAAGACTTTTTGCGCCATTCTTCATAGGATAGGCTTTCTCTAAGGACTTTATATTTTTTCCGCAGTTCCCGCTTTTTTGAAAAAAGGGGCTCTTTCTCCACAATAATAACGATTAAGCACGCCCTCTTTTTCCTCTTTCTGCTACATAGAGCCTTGTCATTGCTCTTTGAAGAGCAGCTCTTGCTCTCGCATAATCAATTTCTGCAATTTTTGCATGGTACTCTTGAATTCTTCTTTCTGCCCTCTCCTTGGCTCTTAGTGCTCTTTCTACATCGATTTCGTAAGCACGTTCTACTGCTTCTACTAAAAAGGTAATTTTATTTTGGGAAATCTCACAAAATCCTCCACTTACTGCCAACCATTCTTCTCTATCTCCTACTTTATATCTAAGAGGACCTATTTTTATAGCTGCAACCATAGGGGCGTGATGGGCTAAAACTCCAAATTCGCCCTCCACGCCCGGTGCAGTAACTATATCTACTTCCTCTTTCACTACTACATGCTCTGGTGTTATAATTTCAAGTAAAATTCTTGACATATAAGTCCTCCCTACCCTTCAAGCAACTTCTTAGCCTTCTCCACTGCCTCTTCAATAGTTCCTACCATATAAAAGGCTTGCTCTGGGAGATCATCATGTTTTCCTTCAAGGATCTCTTTAAATCCCTTAATCGTATCCTCAAGTTTAACATATTTTCCTGCAAGTCCTGTAAACTGCTCTGCAACATGGAAAGGCTGTGAGAGGAATCTCTGAATTTTTCTTGCACGGGATACTATAATCTTATCTTCTTCTGAAAGCTCTTCCACTCCAAGTATGGCAATGATATCTTGTAAATCTTTATACCTCTGTAATACCTGCTGTACCTGACGAGCAACGCTATAATGTTCCCAACCCACAACATTTGGATCTAAAATTCTTGATTGAGAATCAAGAGGATCCACTGCCGGATAAATCCCAAGCTCAGCAATCTGACGAGAAAGAACCACTGTACCATCTAAGTGAGCAAAGGTTGTAGCAGGTGCTGGGTCTGTTAAGTCATCTGCAGGAACATAAACACACTGAACTGAAGTAATAGATCCTTTCGTAGTGGAACAAATTCTCTCTTGAAGAGCTCCAATATCTGTGGCTAAAGTTGGCTGATATCCTACGGCAGAAGGCATTCTTCCAAGAAGAGCAGAAACCTCTTGGTTAGCCTGAGTAAAACGATAAATATTATCAATGAAAAGTAACACATCCTGCCCTTCTTCATCTCTAAAATATTCAGCTAATGCTACGGCAGTGTGGGCAACTCTTGCTCTGTGTCCGGGAGTTTCATTCATCTGCCCATACACCAAGGATGCTTTGTCAATAACTCCAGATTTTTTCATCTCAAGATATAACTCATTTCCTTCACGGGTCCTCTCTCCTGCACCACAGAACACTGAGATTCCTCCATGCTCCATAGCTATGTTATGGATCATCTCCATCATAACCACGGTTTTTCCAACTCCTGCTCCCCCAAAGGTTCCCATCTTTCCACCACGAGGAAAAGGAATTAAAAGGTCAAACACTTTAATACCAGTTTCCAAAACCTTAATCTGTACATCAAGGTCAGTTAGTGCTGGAGCAGGTCTAAATATGGGATAAAATTTATCTGTTTGAATAGGACCTGCCTCATCCACAGGGTCTCCTACTGCATTTATAATTCTTCCTAAGGTACCTTTCCCTACTGGCACAAGAAGGGGACCTCCTGTTGCTAAAACTGGCTGTCCTCTTTTCAAACCGTCGGTATAATCCATCGCTACACATCTTACCACATTATCACCTAATTGTTGTGCCACCTCAAGCACAAGGTTCCACTCTCTATCATCGATCATAGGATTAGTTACTCTTAAGGCATCCAAAACTTTTGGCACCTTTCCTGGTGGAAATTCCACATCTACCACCGTTCCCATTATTTGGACTATTTTTCCAAAAACCTTCTCTTCAGTCATAGATCTGTCCCTCCTTTATCTTTTAACCTTTAATGGCTTCAGCACCACCTACTATATCCATCAGTTCTTTGGTGATGCTGGCTTGTCTAACTTTGTTATAATATAAAGTGAGCTGCTTAACCATATCTGTACAGGCACGATTGGCATTGTCCATAGCTGTCATCCTGGCAGCTTGTTCACTTACCGCTGTCTCAAGCATAGCTGAAAATATCTTAGTGTTAAGATAAAGTGGTATCAGCTGTGGTAAAAGTTCCTCTGCTTCAGGTTCATAAGAATAAACAATAGAAGATTTTCTCTCTCCTATCTCAAACTCAAGTGGTAAAAATTTCTCAACCTTTGGGACCTGACGAACTATGTTTACAAAATACCCATAAATCAAATATACCTCATCCCAATGACCATCAAGAAAAGCTTGAATAGCCGACCTTGCAATCCTTCTTGCATCTTGCATTAAAACCTTTGCCATAATATCGCCATAGGTCTCTCTTACAGGAACTTTTCTCTTAAAATAGGAAATACCCTTTTTTCCAACTAATATAAACTCTACTTCCTTATTTTCTCGACGAAATTTTTTTATAAGGTTTTCTGCTTCTCTTATTAAATTACTATTAAAAGCTCCACATAGCCCTCTATCAGCAGTAATCAAAATCATTCCTACTCTTCTTATTTCATCTTTTGTTCTCAAATAAGGAATTCTACTTTTATTGAGCCCTGGAGCACTCAAAAGTTGAGCTATAATTTCTTCATATTTACTTCCATAGGGTCTAAACCCCTCTAATTTCTCTTGCAAACTGCGAAGCTTAGCTGATGCTACCATATTCATAGCTTTAGTGATCTGACCGATCTTTTTTACCGCATCAATCTTCTTTCTTAAATCCCTTAAACTGGGCATTTTAGCCTCCTATCCTTATGGCACAGGAACTGGTTCTATATTATTTGCCTTTTTAAATTCTTCATTAAACTCACTCAAGGCTTTCCTCATTTTTTCATCAAGCTCTGCTGAAATCTCCTTCTTTTCTCGTATTTCTTGATAAATCTCTGGATATTTCTTCTCTATAAAATCATAGAGTTCTCTCTCGTACTGAGAAAGTACTTCAAGGGGCATTTCATCTAAAAAACCCCTTGTTCCGGCAAAGAGGATACATACTTGCTTTTCCACAGGTAAGGGTTGATACTGCGGCTGTTTAAGTATTTCAACTAACCTCTCTCCTCTATGGAGTACCCGTTGAGTAGCCTTATCAAGTTCAGAACCAAACTGTGCAAAAGCTGCCAATTCTCTGTATTGGGCAAGCTCAAGCCTTAACCTTCCTGCAACTTGTCTCATAGCCTTGATTTGTGCAGCTCCTCCAACCCGTGATACTGATAATCCTACATTTATAGCAGGTCTAATTCCAGCAAAAAATAGACCCGGCTCTAAGTAAATCTGACCATCTGTAATAGAAATAACATTTGTAGGAATATAGGCAGAAACATCGCCCTGTAAAGTCTCAACGATAGGCAAGGCTGTAAGAGATCCGCCACCATATTTATCATCAAGCTTTGCCGCCCTCTCAAGAAGCCTGGAGTGATTATAAAAGATGTCTCCTGGGTAAGCCTCTCTTCCAGGTGGTCTTCTTAAAAGAAGGGAAATTTCACGATATTCTGCCGCCTGCTTTGAGAGGTCATCATATATCACTAAAGCATGCCTTCCCGTATCTCTAAAATACTCTCCAATAGCACATCCAGAATAAGGTGCAATCCATTGTAGCGCCGCTGTGTCTGAGGCACAAGCTGCAACTACTGTAGTGTATTCCATAGCTCCATATTTTCTTAAAATTTCTACAATCTGAGCTACCGTTGACCTCTTTTGCCCAATAGCCACATATATACAATACACATCCGTATTCTTTTGCGCTAATATGGCATCTATAGCTATAGCTGTTTTCCCCGTTTGCCTATCTCCTAAAATTAACTCCCTTTGACCTCTCCCTATAGGTGTCATGGCATCAATAGCTTTAATTCCCGTATACATGGGCTCATTTACTGGCTTTCTTTGAATAATTCCAGGCGCCTTAAGCTCAATACGGCGATATTCCTTTGCCTCGATAGGTCCCTTACCATCAAGAGGTCTTCCCATGGGATCGATCACCCTACCTAAAACAGCCTCACCCACGGGGATAGAAGCCACTCTCCCAGTTCTCTTTGCAATATCCCCTTCTTTAATTTTAGTGTAATCACCCATAACAGGAATTCCCACATTATCAAACTCTAAGTTTAAGGCTACTCCTATTTCGCCACTTTCAGGAAATTCTATTAACTCTATATACTCACAGTTTCTTAAACCAAAAACGCGGGCTACACCATCTGCAACAGATATTACAACCCCCATTTCTTCTAAATCTATCTTTTTTTCAAATTCTTCAATCCGCTTTTTAATAAGCTCACTTAGTTCCTGCGCCTTAATTGCCTCCATCGGTTATACCCCCTTTATGATAATTTCTTTAAATTTTTCAAGCTGGCTCTTCAAAGTTCCATCCCAAACATAGTCTCCAATTTTAACCTTTATTCCTCCCAAAATATCAGGGTCAACCCTTACCTCTAAAAAAACCTGCTTATTTAGTTTCTTTTGCAGAGCTTCCTCAAGCTCCTTCTTTTCCTCTTCTGATAAAGGATAGGGAGAATACACCTCTCCCCGAGCAATACCTACTTCCTCATCCCAAAGAGCTTGATACATGGATACTATTTCTTCAATGTATTGAATACGCCTTCTTTCAATTAAAAGACTCACAAACCTTTCTATCTCAGGAGTTAATTGATAAACCTTTACTATTTCCTTTAAAATTTCAAATTTTATATCTGGAGGATACACAGGACTTTGTAATACCTGCAGAACTTCTGGATTTTCCTTTAAAAATTTCAAAAAAGACCTGAGCTCCTCTCCAAATTCCTCCACTTTATTTAATTCTTTTGCCGCAATAAATAAACCTTTAGCATACTTTAAAGCAATAGCTAACGCCCTCAATTCAAGCTCCTCCCTTTAAATTGTTCTATAAAACTTCTTACTAATCGTCTTTGATCTTCAGGTGTTATATTCTTTCTCAAGATTTCCTCTGCTAATTTAACTGATTCTTCTGCAAGCTCATATTTCAATAATTCTTTTGCTTTTTCTATTTCTTGGGAAATATATACTTGAGCCTGTTCCTTTATACGTTCTGCCTGAAGTTTGGCTTCTTCAATTATCCTTTCTCTTTCCTTCATCCCTTGCTCTATATAACTCTGATAAATACTTTCTGCCTCGCTTTTAAGATTTTTCATCTTTTCCTGTAGCTCTAAATACTTTACCTCTGCTTCTTTTTTCTTAGCCAATAAATCTTCATATTGCTTAAGAAGATTTTCCCTCCTACTTACAAAAAAATTAACTACCGGTTTTTTTAAAATTTTATAAAGTAGGAGAACCAAAACCAAGAAATTAACGGTCCACCAAATGAGATTTTTTATTTGAGTGGGAGTTACACCGTGCTCTCCTCCTTCACTTGCTCCATAACCACCTAAGCTAAAACTCAAAATTCCTATACTAATGAGAAAAAAATATTTTATAAAAGATTTCATAACTTCCTCCCAAGGAGTTTTTCCACAATTAATTGAGCATAAATTTCTCTTTGATTAAATAGCTCCCCTCTTAACCTTTCAAATTCTCTCTTAAAAGCCTCTTCCCACTCTTTCTTTTGTGCAGAAATTTCTTTTAAAATTTTACCTAACTCTTCTTTTTCTATCTTTCTTGCCTCCTCTTTAAGGGCTTCTCTTTTTTGCAAGCCCTCTCTCCTTGCCTCATTAAGTGTTTCCTGATAATTTCTTAATCCATCTTCTACCTGTCTTAAAATATCCTCTATCTCCTCTTCAATACCTTTAAGAATTCTTCTTCTCTCCTCAAGAAAATTCATAATGGGCTTGATTAAAATAAAATTCAAAATAATGGCAAGAGTTAAAGCCTCAATTATTTGTATAAGTAAAGTTATGTCAAATTTTAGCATCTTAGCTCTCCTAACCCATATTAGGATATAACTTTTAAAATTATCACCTTATTAAAAATCTTATAAAAGTCAAGCCTTCAATAAATAAGAAAATTGAAACTATTTAAAAAAATCTTTTTTAAATGCTATGTTAAATAAAAAAGATAACAGCAAATAAGTAGAAATTGTTATAGAACCGCCATAACTGAGGAAAGGTTGTGGAATACTTGTCATGGGTAGTAGTCCTGTGGCACCACCTAAATTAAAAAATAGCTGCCCTAAGAGAAGCAAAACTATTCCTAAGCTCAGGTATTTACCCAAAAGATCCTTTGCTTTTTTTGAAATTGTAAGTCCCCAATACAAAAGATAACTATACAATCCAAGAAACAATGTAGAACCTAAGAGCCCAAAAGCCTCAGCCCAAACAGCAAAAGCTAAATCTGTGTTTTTAGCAGGAAGATAATTTAATCTTGTAGACCAACCTTTTTTAAAACCTTGTCCAAAGGGACCACCTGAGCCTATGGCTATTAAGGACTGATTAATTTGATAGCCCCAGGTTTTGGCATATTTTTCTGGCTCTAAATAACCATAAATTCTTCCCTTTTGATGGGGTTTGAGTTTGCTCCAGGCAAAGGGAAATATAGTAATAATTGAAATTAATGAAAAAGTTAAAAAAATAAGAAGAAGTTTTTTAGAAATACCTAAAAAGCATATAAACACAAAAAAAATTAGAAAAATTATACCAGCATAATCTAAATCTACGGGCAAGATGAAGCTCAAGGGTAAGGCTACAAGGAAAAGCAAAAAAAAGACCTCTCTATTATCTAATTGTAAATCCTGCTTTTTGGTAGCATAAAGACTTATTAAGTAAAGAAGTATTATTTTTAAAAATTCTGAAGGTTGGATGCTTATTGGACCAATAACTAACCACCTTTTCTTAAAGATAGCTAAGATAAAAAGAAATACTAAAAACATTCCGTAAATTAACCAAAGGAATTCCAAGGAAACTCTTTTGTAATCATATTTTAGCCAAACTAATATAAATATTATTAATCCAATTACTTGCCAAAGAAAGTTTTTCCAAAAATAGAGTCCTGTTTCCCCCATACACCACTGATTGAGTATATTAATAAAAACAAGCCCTATGAAAGATAGACAAGCAAAAAGATTTTCCTTTACGAAGGTATTAATGGATTGTAGCATTTCCCAAAAACTCTTCCATTAATATTTCTGGGGTGATTTCCTCTTGCCGGTCTTCCTGAGCAGGTTTCATTATTTGTTTAGGAGGTATTTTATAGTAAATTCTATAAAGTTCTCCAGCAAGAGGTGCTGCAGTTGCTCCTCCTCCACCACCATGTTCTACGAACACTGTTGACACCACCTCTGGAGTTTCATTTCCTGCATAACTAACAAACCAGGCATGATGTTCCAAAGCTTTTACTTTTTTAGATAAAGCAACAACTTGAGCGGTTCCAGTTTTCCCCCAAACTAATATGCCAGGTACCTTTGCAGCCTTACCTGTTCCAGCTTCTACTACCTCGCGCAATCCCGTCCGCAACCATTCTAAATGCTCTGATGCAATCTCTATTCTATTTTCTACTTGAGGAGAAGCCTTAAAAAAAATATTTTTGTCTTTTCTTATTTCTGAAACAAGATAGGGTTTCCAAAGAGTTCCTCCGTTAGCAAATACCATGTAAGCCTTAGCCATCTGTATTGGGGTTGTTAAAATATACCCCTGACCAATGGCGATAATTACAGTTTCACCTTGCTGCCAAGGTGTTTTAAATCGTTTCTTTTTCCATTCCCTATCAGGAACTAACCCTGCACTCTCCTCTCTAAAACCAACTCCAGAAGTTTTACCTAAACCAAGCTCTCTTGAAATCTGAGCTAAAAAATCTATATCCAATCTTGCTCCCACATTATAAAAATATACATCACAGGATTGAGCTATGGCTTTAATTAAACTAACTCCTCCATGCCCTTTTTTCTCCCAACATCTAAAAATATGATTCCCATAAGGGAAATATCCTGGGCAGTATACACTCCAATTTAAGCCTTTAATTATTCCACTTTTTAATCCCGCTAAAGCGGTAATGAGCTTGTATGTGGACCCTGGCGGATAGGCTTGGAGAGCTCTGTTTAATAAAGGTTTTTTGGGATCTCTAACTATCTTTTCCCATTCACCTTGTTCAAAACCACTAATAAATTTATTCGGATCAACAGAGGGAGCACTTACAAAAGCTAAAATCCTCCCATCCTTCGGAGAAAGAGAAACGATAGCCCCTCTTTTCTCTTTTAGAAGCTCATAGGCACCCATTTGTAAATCATGTCTAAGGGTAATTATTAAGTCTGAACCAGCTTTTGGCTCCTCCCTTCCTAACACCTTTCCTAACCTGCCCTTTGCATCTCTTTCCATTTCTATTCTTCCATTTATACCTTTTAAATATTCCTCATATTGTCTCTCCAGTCCTTTTTTTCCTATTAAATCCTCAGGAGAGTATCCTTTATCTTTTAATTTTTCATATTCCTCTTTTGCAATCCTTGCCACATAGCCTAAAACATGAAAATAAGCCTCACCAAAGGGATAATATCTTTCCGCTTCAACTTCAACTGCTACCCCTGGAAGA
>JBKBTC010000050.1:0-8714 GCA_046291435.1 Caldimicrobium sp.
AGAGAAGAAGCGTAGCGCAGAACTCCCTCTTTATAAACAACCAAATCGCTTGTGCCTCCGCCTAAATCAATCAGTAAAACTCCTAATTCCTTCTCTTCAGGTGTTAAAACCGCCTCAGCTGAAGCCAGTCCCTGAAAAATTACTCCATCTACTTCAAGACCCATATTTTCAAAACATCTAAGTAAATTCTGTATATGAGATTTTTCCGCGGTAACCAGTTGCACATGAGCCTCCAATCTTACCCCTACCATACCCACTGGCTGAAGTATTCCTTTGTTTTGGTCCACTACAAATTCCTGGGGGATAACATGTAAAATAAGTTTATTAGCTGGAAGGTCTACCGCTTGGGCTGATTGTAGCACCTCTTCTACATCCTGCGGTGTTACTTCCTTTTCTTTAAGAGCAATCACACCCATTCCAGAGTAAGTCTTTATATGGCTTCCTGCAATACTTGTAAAAAGATAGGCTGGCTCAACTTTAGCTTGAGCTATAGCTTTTTCAATAGCAGTCTTTATACTCTGTGTAGCCTCATCTATATTGATTATACATCCCCTCTTCAAGCCTTGTGAAGATGAAATTCCAAGTCCAGTAATCCAAAGAGATCCTTCCCTTTCCTCTCCTAAAAGGGCTGTAATCTTGGTTGTTCCTACATCAACTACTAAAATTCCTTCTCCTTTTCTCATCACTTAACTCCTAAATCTTAATAAAGCTTTACCATAAGGGTAATCAAGCCTTATCATTTCCACTTTTTCTATAAGTTTGTTATCATAAAGATATACCATAATTCTATCAAGATGTTTGTATAAATCTATTAAGTTTTCTACCATACTTATGGGAAAATAAATTAAAAGATGATTTTTTGTTTTTAATATTATTTTGTCTTCCTCTAAAATTATCTTAGCCAAATTTTCATAAACTGGTAGGTAAGTCTTATTATGTTTAATCCAATCCAAAAAAAGGAAAAATTTTTCCTTAAACTCTTCGTTCTTTATCTCAACCAAAGGATAGTATAAATAATCTTGAGGTAGTAGCCCTCCTATAATGGCACCTCTTTTATCTACTAAAAATCCACGATTATCCTTTACTAAAATAGCTAAACCTTCTCTTTCTTTCACCCTAATCTCTAATAAATAAGGAAGTCTCCTGGTAATTATTACTTCCTCTATTAAGGGATGCGCCTTTAGGCGCTCTTGAAGGGACCTCAAATTTATCCTAAAAAGTCTTTCCCCTCCTTTAAGCCCTGTTAACTTTATAATCTCCTCCCTTGGTATCCTTGCATTTTGATACACCTTTATTTCCTTCAAAAGAAATAAATCCGTAAAATATAAAATAAACACGGTAAAGCCAAGGCTTACTAAAAGAAAAAAAGCTATTAAAAAATAAATTTTATATCTCCTAAACATGCTCCATCTCGTAATTTATGCCTAAAAATTTTACTTCGGGCTCAAGAAAAATATTAAATGTTTCCAAAACTTTCTTTTGTGCAAGTTTTATTAGCTCTAACACCTCTTTAGCGGAAGCCCCACCAGTGTTTACGATAAAATTTGCATGCTTTTCAGAAATCTTCGCCTTCCCATTTTTGAAACCCTTTAACCCAGCTTGCTCAATTAAAGCACCGGCATAACAACAGGGAGGATTTTTAAAAACTGACCCAAAGGTTTTTTCGGAAATGGGCTGGGTTCTCCTTCTCTTTTCCCAAATTTCTCTCAAAGCTTCCTTAATTTCTTCTTTTTCTTTTTTTATAAATTCCAGTTCCGCAGAAATTATTAGACCCTCCTTCTTAAAAGACCTATAAGTCCACATATCCTCTCTACATTCAAGGTCTACTATGTTTTTATTATACAGCCTTATTTTTTTTACAAAGAGAGAAGTACTCTTTCCAAAGGCGCCAGCATTCATCTTTATTGCTCCACCAAGAGTAGCTGGAACACCTGCCAAAAATTCAAAACTACTAAAACCTCTTTCATAACAATATCTCAAAATTTCGTTAATTCTTGTGCCAGCTAACACCCTCAATCTAAGACTCTCTCCAAGTGAGACAACTTCAATGCCCTTTAAACTCTTAAGCATAACAACTACACCAAAATATCCCTCATCTGAGACCAGTAAATTACTACCTCCCCCAATTACAAACCAGGGGATTTCTTTCATCTCCAAAAATTCTATAAGCTCTATAAGCTCTTCTTCACTTCTCGGATAAACTGTTCTCTTAGCCTTACCTCCAATTTTAATAGTGGTATGAGGAGCTAATTCTTCCTCCTTTTTATAAAGTATTTTTTTTTTCTCTAAGTATTTATCCAAATCTTTAAGCCACTTCATAAACCTTTTCTTTCATCATTAGGAGTTCATCTAACACTCTATATATATTTCCTGCTCCCATAGTTACCATAACCATATCTTTATCTGCTAACCTTTCCATTAAATCTTTTACTTTTTCCAAATCTTTCTCATAAAAAGTAGGTTTTAGACTTCTTAAATCTCTCACAGCTTGATAAAAGCTTTCTCCTGAAATCCCAGGAAGAGGCACTTCACTTGCAGGATATATGTCAGTTAAAATTAAAAGGTCTGGCTCTTTTAAGGTTAGAAGAAATTCTTCCCAAAGAGCCTTAGTGCGGGTATATCTATGGGGTTGAAAAATTAAGCAAATCTTCCTTTGTGGAAAAAGCTCCCTTAGCGTTTTTAAAGTTTCAGCTATTTCCCGAGGATGATGAGCATAATCATCAAAAAGGATGGCTCCCCTAAAATCTCCTTTAAAATCCAACCTTCTTTTTACACCTTTAAAATTTTCTAAAATATTTAGCACCTTTTTTATGGGCAAATTTAAAACTTTGGAAACAGCAATCGCCCCAAGGGCATTAAGTACATTATGCTTTCCAGGAATACCTAATCTTAGCTTTCCCAATTTGTTGTCCTTAAAATAAACCTCTACCACTGGGTAAGCACCCTCTTCTATAATCTTTCCTCTTATATCTGCTTCTTTGGAAAACCCATAAAAGAGAAAAGGTCCTGATAAGTCTTCTACTACTTCTCTTACCCCTTTATCATCTATGCAGAGTATAACTTTTCCTTCCGGATGGCACCTCATAATAAAATTTGCAAAGGCTTTTTTTATAGCTTGAAAATCTGCATAAAAATCCAGATGTTCTTTATCAATATTAGTAATGACTTCTATAAAGGGAGAATAAAAGAGAAAAGAGCCGTCGCTCTCATCTGCCTCAGCCACCAAATATTCTCCCTTACCCAAAAGAGAATTGGCTTTAACATTCCTTATAACTCCTCCTACGATTACCGTTGGTTCTAATTTTAAATTTAAAAGTATCTCTGCGATCATAGAAGTGGTAGTGGTTTTCCCGTGGGAGCCTGCAACAACTATGCTTTTACTATAAGCCCTCATAACCTCTGAGAGCATCTTTGCCCTTGGAAGGAGAATTAGTCCCTTTTCCTTCCCAGCTTTAAGCTCTATATGATCCTTAGGTAAAGCAGAGGTATAGACTACAATTTCTACACCCTCTAAGTGCGAAGGATCGTGTCCCATATAGACTTTAATGCCTGCTTCTTTTAATGGTTCTAAATATTTACTGGGAGTAAGATCACACCCTGAAACCTTATGCCCCATCCGAGAAAGTACTAAAGCAAGACCACTCATTCCAACTCCACCAATCCCGATAAAATGTATCTTCCTCCTCTTTTCAAGCATAACTTTTTAGTCTCCCTTTACTAATCTTTTCATCTCTTCAATAATTACCTTTTCAGGCGATTCTACTTCAAGATTTTTATAAGCTTCTCTCATCTTTTTCAGTCTCTCTTTATTGAGAAGAAGCTCTTTTAACTCCTTTAAAAATTCATTTTTTTCTAAGGTATCCTCTTTGAACATAAGGGCACAGCCTGAATTTACAAGAACTTCTGCATTTTTTTCTTGGTGTCCCTGTGCAGCATAGGGATAGGGAATTAATACAGCAGGTTTTTTTAAAGCTATAATTTCTGCTAAGGTTGTTGCTCCAGCCCTACAGAGAACCAAATCTACCTGACTATAAGCCCAGCCCATATCTTCAATAAAAGGAAAAATTTTTATCTGTTCCTTATATTTCTCCCATATAGGCTTTTTTTTGTAATTTTTCTTTACTGCTTCAAACTCTTCAAGTCCTGTTTGATGAATAAGATATAGATTAGGAATAGTTTGAAAAAGTTCATCTGTTAGCTCCAAGACCAATAGGTTAATATATCTTGCACCAAGGCTTCCACCCAAAACAAGAAGCCCTACACCTTGATGTTCCCTTTTTCTCTCCACAAATAAATCTTTTCTTACTGGATTCCCTGAAAAAACAATTTTTTTCTCAGGGAAATATTTTTTGCTCTCAAGAAAACTTATAAAAACTCTATCCACCAATTTACTAAGAAAAAGATTAGCCTTCCCTGGTATTAAATTTTGTTCATGAAGTGCTATTTTTTTACTCAAAGCTTTACCAGCAAGAACTACAGGCACGGAAACATAGCCTCCTTCAGCTAAAATAACCTCTGGGTTAAATTCTCTAATTAATCTATAAGCTTTGTTAAAGGCTTTAAATAGTTTAAAGGAAGCCCTTGCCTTATCTTTTAGAGACCTCCCTACAAAACCTTCAACATCTAAATGGTGCACAGGAAAGGGTCTATCTTTTAAAATAAATCTTTCAATGGCTCTATTTCCCGCTATAAAGAGCACTTCTTCTCCTCTTTGTAATATTTTTTCAGCTAAAGCAATTCCAGGTATTAAATGCCCTCCTGTGCCTCCTGCTACTATTACCCATTTCAATGATAAATCTCCTTCGTATTAAAACTTCCTAAATATTTTGGTGCATATTCTATTACAAGATCTTTAAAAACATCTCCTCTTTCTTGATAATCTCTAAATTGATCATAGCTTGAACAAGCAGGTGAGAGCAAGACTATATCTCCTGCCCTTGCTACCTGAAAGACTATTCCCAAAGCTTGTATCATATCTTCAGCTAAATAGGTCTCCACTAATCCAGAAAGTTCCTCTTGTAGAACTGACCTTGCTTCCCCCATTAAAATAAGCACTCTAACCTTTTCTTGGATTAGAGGAATTAATGGTGTGTAAGATGCACCTTTGTGCCTTCCACCAAGGATTAAAATTATAGAGCCAGGCAAGCCTTTTAATGCTTGTAGAGTTGCATCCACATTTGTGGCTTTAGAATCGTTTATAAAGGTAATGCCTCCAAAGGTCCCAACAAATTCTAATCTGTGAGGGAACCCTCTAAATTCCTCTATTAATTTAAAACAAGCCTCTCTTCTTGCACCCATCAGTCTTCCTGCTAAAAGAGCACATAATAAATTTATCTTATTATGAAGTCCAAGGAGTTTAAACTTATAAAGTGAATAAGTTTCCTCTTTACCTCCTAACTTTAAAACTATCTCCTCGCTTTCTTTATTATAGTAGGCTGTCACCTCATCTTTTGGTTCTTCAGCAAAATAGAAAATCTCTCCCTTAACCATAGATTTAAACCTTTCAAAAAAGGGTTCTCCCCAAGGCAAAAGGGCATAATCTTCTTTATTTTGGTTTTCAAAAATTTTATATTTATAATAGGCATACTCTTCAAGTGAGGCATATCTTTCTAAATGATCAGGAGTTATATTTAACAAAAGGGAAACTTTGGAAGAAAAACTTTTAATAGTTTCTAACTGAAAACTTGAGATTTCAAGAACAATTCTATCTACTTTATCTCCTGATAGAACCAATTCAGATAAGGGTATCCCGTAATTACCTCCTGTAAATACCTTGTAGCCTGAATAGCGCATTAATTCAGAGATCATAGCAGTGGTTGTAGTTTTTCCATTTGTGCCTGTAAGACTTATGATTTTTTCTCTATCCTTAGGAGCTAAGCACATATATGCGAGTTCAAGCTCACCTATTACAGGTATGCCCTTCTCTATAGCTGGCTGATAAACCTTGAAAGGCACTCCAGGACTTACCACTACCAAATCTGCCTTTTCCAAAGATTCTCTTCTATGACCCCCTGTTTCAAATTCTACCCCTGAAACTTCCATAGAGGAAACATAAGAGGGAGGGAGCTCATTACGACCTCTACTCTCTGAGACAATAACTTGAGCTCCCTTGACAAGGAGCAATCTTGTAGCTGCCTGTCCACTTCTTCCAAAACCAATTACTACAACCCTTTTATTTCTCAAATCCATAAAATACCTACCTTATCTTCAGTGTGCTTAAGGCTAATAATCCACAAATAACAGAGATAATCCAAAATCTAACCACTACTTTATTTTCTTTCCAGCCTTTCAGTTCAAAATGATGATGAAGTGGTGCCATTCTAAAAATCCTTTTTCCCCCAGTTAATTTAAAATAACCTACTTGAAGCATTACTGATAGTGCCTCCATTACAAAGATAGCTCCAGCTAAAACTAAGAGAAACTCTTGTTTTACCATAATAGAAATAGCTCCTAAAGCCCCACCTAAGGAGAGAGAACCTACATCACCCATAAAGATCTCTGCTGGATAAGCATTGTACCAAAGAAAACCTAATACCGCCCCAGCTAAAATTGCACAAAAAACTGCAAGCTCTCCGGCATAGGGTATGTATGGAATAAAGAGATATTGAGCAAACTTTGTATGTCCTGAAACATAAGAAAAAACTGTGTATACCCCTGCAACGACTGCTACAGGCACACTGGCTAATCCATCTAATCCATCCGTTAAATTTACCGCATTAGAAGCACCAATAAGCACAACCACGGAAAAGACCAAATAAAAAAGCCCAAGATCAATAATTACTTTTTTAAAGAAAGGCAAATTTAAAATAGAGCTAAAATTTAACATATGAAAAAGCAAAAAATAAAAAATTCCTACTAATAGGAGCTGAAGCAAGATTTTTTCACGAGCTCTAAGCCCAAGATTTTTTCCTCTCTTAAGTTTAAGATAATCATCTAAAAAACCAATAAATCCAAAACCCAATAAAGCAAATAGAGCAAGCCATACAAAGGGATTGCTAAGATTACACCAAAGAAGCGCGGAAAGGGTAATACCAAAGAGAATAACCACACCACCCATAGTAGGAGTTCCTTTCTTTATTTGATGATGGGCAGGACCTTCTTCTCTTATACTTTGCCCAAACTGTTTTTTTCTCATAAATTCTATAAAATAAGGCATAAGCAGGTAAACTAACAAAAAAGCAGTAATTGAGCCATAGATTAATCTAAAAGTGATATATTTAAAAACATTAAAAAGGGGTATCCATTCACTTAATGGATAGAATAAATGGTAAAACAATTAGCCAGCCTCCTCTAAAAGTTTCTGAGTAATTCTTTCCATCCTTAAAGCCCTTGAACCTTTAATTAAAATTATTCCTTTTTTTATCTCCAGAGTGAACCTTTCTAAAAAGGTTTCCACATTAGGGTAAATCTCATAGGGTTTATTTGCAGATTTAAAGCCCTCGGCATAAAAAGGTGCCATCTCACCAATAAAAATAGCTGAATCTGCAACCTCTCCTGCTAACTCCCCAATTCTAATGTGAAATTTCCTTGTCTCCTCCCCTAATTCCTTCATGTCTCCTAAAATAACCACCTTGGGCTTTACGGCTTGGGTAAAATCACCTAACCATAGTAAAGCCTTCTCCATTGAACCAGGATTGGCATTATAAGAATCATCTAAGATATGAACCTCCCCTTTTTTATATAACTTTCCTCTAACAAAAAGACTTAAATCCTCGGGAAGGACCTTTAAAACCTCCTCTAAGGATATACCTAAAGAAAGACAAGTGGCTATTGCTCCAAGTAGGTTAAGAAGATTATGCTCACCCATTGGATTTGTTCTGAAATGATATCTTTTTCCTGAATATTCTATTTCCGCCCAAAATCCTTCATCTAAACTTTTCAGCATTATCAGTCTAAGGTCTGCTCCTAATTCTTTACCATAACTAATTTTCTTATGAGGAAAAGCACTTACTTTCTCTCTTAGCCAGGGCTGGTCATAAAAATAAATCAATGCTCCCTCCTCAGGTGTAGCTTTAAAAAGAGATAGTTTTTCCTCTAAAACACCCTCTAAGGATCCTAAACCTTCTAAATGTGCTGGATATACACAAGTTATAAGAGAAATTTGAGGAGATATAATTTCTGCCAATTTTTTAATTTCGTTGGGAGCGTTTGTTCCAAGCTCTAATACTACCCAATCGGGTTTTTCCTTTATTTGTAGGATACTTAAGGGCACTCCTATCAGATTGTTATAATTTGCTTCATTTTTAGCTACTCTAAAGAATTGGCTAAGAAGTGTTGCTGTAAGTTCCTTTGTGGTTGTTTTTCCGCAGGAACCAGTTATGCCAATCACTTTAAATTTTTTTTGTTCTCTATACCATTTAGCAAGCTCACCCAAAGCTTGTAAAGTATCCCTTACAAGGATTATGGAGATAGTTTTCGGAAGCTCTTCTAATTTCATTTCAGAGGGGAAATATTCTAAAATCAAGCCCTTTGCTCCTTTTGCTATTGCCTCAATCCAGAAGGTATGACCATCAAACCTTTTTCCCTTTAATGCCCAAAATAAATATCCTGGCTCTAATATGCGTGTATCAGTACAAATTCCTTTAAAAGCTATTCCCATATCTCCATTAACCAAAATACCTCTCAAAGCTTTTACTATATCTTCTGTTGAAAAAGGAGTATTAACAAGCAACTTTTTCTGACTCCTTAAGAATTCTTTTTATTTCTTCACGGTC
>JBKBTC010000051.1:0-8445 GCA_046291435.1 Caldimicrobium sp.
TCGTCTAAAGTTAAATAAAATTTAATCTTTAATGGTGTAGTGGATTTAAAATAAAAGACAAATTCATCAAACTCACCACCTGCTCTATAGAAATTTTCAGGCGACAGAATATATTCTTTTTCTTTAGCTACATTATTTATCTTTAAAGCTTTAAATCTTATAGGTTTATGCGAGGGTTGTGTTTTTCTTTCAAAGATAATTGCTTTCTTGATATTATAATAAGGGAAAAAGTCTTTTCTTATTTTATTGGATACAGAAAACCCAAATAAAAAATTAGTAGGAATTATATAAATCATCTTTTCCACATTATGCCTTAAATCATTCATAAGAGCAATTTGGTATAAGTCTTGATAACCCTCATTTGGACCAGAGAAATATTTTAGATTCCTTTCAGAATTTTTTACGATATATCCTAGATAAAGATACGGTGGATTTGTTATATGATATGGCGGATATTTGAAGCAACTAAAATCTGGATAATTTTGTAAAGTATCTCCTACCTGAATATTATTTTTGCTATTCCATAAGGAATTCCGTACCTTTCTGCATTCCTAATAGATTTCTCAACCATCTCTTTTGGAATATCAAAGAGAAATATATGCTCTTTAAAAAATTGTATTCTCTCATCTTTTGGGATGTATTCCAGTATTGGCAGAATTAGATTACCTTCTCCAGCAAATAAATCCACCCAACTATATTTATAAAGAACATCTTTAATCTCAGGAAAAATAAATTCCTTAAAAACACCTACAGAAGTAAGATGTGCTCCAAATTCTCTTCTTTTCTGTTCTATTGAAATATGAGTTGATATTCCTAAACCCCTAACATGTCTACTTTTCCTATCTGAATAGTCTAGAAACATTTCTTTTTTTGTAATTTTTATTTTCTTCTCATTGAGTTTATAACAAATTTTATTATAATCTATCTTTTGAGATTTTGTCAACCTATTAACATTCTTTTTTAATCCATTAAAGAAGCCATAAACTTAAGTTCTAAAAAATAAAAGTTGCATCTCCGTATGAATAAAGACGATAACCTCTTTTTATGGCTTCAGCATAGGCTTTAAAAATTAAATCTCTTCCTGCAAAGGCGCAAACTAAGAGAAGGGGGGAAGATTTTGGTAAATGAAAGTTAGTAATAAGTCCTGAAATAACTTCAAATTTAAAGCCAGGATAAATGTAAAGACTGCAAGGACCACTAAGAGCTTTATAACCTTGCCTTGCAAGGAATTCTAAGGTGCGTGTAACCGTTGTGCCAACGGCAATTATTCTTCTTTTCTCTTTAAGGGCACAAATTACTTTCTCTACAGTGTCTTCTGGAACTTCCACAAACTCTGGCTCTAACTTATGAATCCTAATATCCTGAGTTTTAATAGGTGCAAAAGTTCCATAACCCACATGTAAGGTAATAAAGCCAAGAATAATCCCCTTTTTTTGCAAGCGTTCTAAAAGAGGCTTATCAAAATGAAAACCTGCAGTGGGTGCTGCAATAGCCCCTTCTTTTTTTGCATAGACGGTTTGATAAGTGTCCAGATCTCTTGCTTCTGGCTCTCTCTTGATATAGGGAGGAAGTGGCGCTTTCCCTATTTTGCTTAATATCACTTCTAAAGTATCACCTTTTGATTCAAGGTGTATTAAAAACTTGCCTTCTCCTAAATTTTGTTTCAAAAGAACTCTAAAATTAGTGATCTCTTTAAAAAAAAGCTCCTGCCCTTCTTTTAGTCTCTTTCCTTTTATTAGAGCTTGACATTCAAATTGATATCCCACTGGCTTTTGAGTGAGAAGGACTTCTACTTCTCCCCCTGTTTTTTTGAATAATTTAATCCTTGCAGGAAAAACTTTAGTATCATTCAAAACTAAAAGGTCTCCCTCTTTTAAATAATTTTCAATCTCTGAAAATTGATCGTGAAAAAGAATTTCAGAGGTAGCTCTATTTATAACTAACAGTTTGCTTTTTGAACGATCCTTAGGAGGATAATAAGCAATAAGGTCTTCTGGCAAGGGATAATCATAATAATCTAATCTATATTCCAAAGGAATTTTTGAAAGTGACATTAAGTATAAATCTCAGGGATACTTTCAAGTGCTAAAAGATCTTCTATGGTTTCTCTTCTTCTTATTAAAAAAACTTGTTCGCCGTCTACCAAAACTTCTGCTGCTCTTGGACGAGAATTATAATTTGAACTCATAACAAAGCCATAGGCACCTGCACTCATAACCACCAAATAATCTCCTCGCTTAACCTTAGGAATTTTTCTATCCTTTGCTAAAAAATCTCCACTTTCACAAATAGGTCCAACTATGTCTGCTATTATTTCTTCTTCCTCTTTATCTTCAAGGGGTATAACTTTATGATAAGCTTGATACAAGGCAGGTCTCATTAAGTCGTTCATTCCTGCATCAACGATGACAAAATTTTTTTCTTTATTGGATTTGGTATATAGCACTTTTGTAATTAAAATTCCTGCATTCCCCACGATTACTCTTCCCGGTTCCAAGATAAGAGTAATTGGTAAATCTTTAAGTTCTTTAACTATAGCTGAGGAATACTCATCAGGCAGCGGAGGCTCTTCTGTTTCATAAACTATACCTAATCCCCCACCTAAATCAAGATATTTAATATCTAAACCTAAATCTATAAGCTCTTTCCATAAGAGTTTTAATCTTCTTACCGCCTCAACAAAAGGTGATACTTGAGTTAACTGAGAACCAATATGAGCATCAAGCCCTATGGGTAATAGATAGGGATTTTCTTTTGCTTTCAAATATAGAGAAATAACCTCCTCCTCTGGGATACCAAATTTATTCTTTCTAAGCCCAGTAGAGATATAGGGATGGGTCTTAGGATCCACATTAGGATTGACTCTAATAGCAAAAGGAGCCTTAATCTTTAGGGCTCTTGCCCTTTCTCCTAAAAGATCTAATTCCTCTGCACTCTCCACATTAAACATTAATATACCAACTCTTAAAGCAAATTCTATTTCTTCTTGAGTTTTCCCAACACCAGAGAATACAATCTTTTGAGGAGATATTCCTGCTTTAAGAGCCCTTTGCAATTCACCACCTGACACTACATCAGCCCCTACTCTCTCTTTTCTCAAAAGAGCCAAAATAGCAAGGTTTGAGTTTGCCTTTACTGAATAACAGGTAAGATGGTTAATCTCACTAAAAGCCTGATCAAAAACTGTATAATGTCTTCTTATCGTTTTTGCTGAATAGACATAGAGAGGTGTTCCATATTTCTCAATAATTTTACGCAAAGGGACCTCTTCACAATATAACTCTCCTGCATGATAATTAAAATAATGCATAATCTGAAATATAATCTAAATCTTACTAAAAACAAGCACCTATTGTAGTTTTGGACTTCCAAAAATTCTATTAGAGAACCTTACATACCAAGCAGCTGATTGTACCTGAATAATAAAAGCTAAAGCAATAACTAAGGCTACTTCTGGATGTTCCTTTCCATAAGTCATCATAGATATTGCCAAACAAATAGAAAGATTTCTCATAACCGTGCCATAAACCAGAGCCATGGCATCTTCTCTCTTAAAAAAGATTTTTCCAACCAAAGTAGACGATAGAAAATTAAAAATATATAAAATCAGAAGCGGTAAAAAAATATAGAAGATTAAGGACAATTGAGAAAGGATCTCTTTAGCTTTTAATGCCATAGCAATAAATACGATGCCTAAAACTCCTAAGGTAGATATACCTGAAAGTTTAGGCGCAATCTCCTTTTGTAATTTTTGAGGAGAATAAGTTTTTAAAAGATATTGCTGAGTAACATATCCAGCGATCATTGGTAAAAAAATTATAAAAATGATTTGTTTAAAAATATACCACATATCTACTTCTATATGAGCTGACATCAAAAGTTGAACATATAAGGGCAAAGCAATTGAACCTAAGATTAATCCAATTACCGTCATTTTAACCGCTGCCTCAACATTTCCCTTAGCCAAACCAGTCCAAGAAATAGTCATTCCACTTGTAGGAACAAGTCCAGCCATAAGTAACCCTAAGGTTAAATAATAATCATCTTTAAAAAAGAAAAGCCCTATCTCATAAGCCAAAAAAGGAATTATTAAAAAATTAAGAATTTGTGCTACAAAGATTAAGCCAAAATCACCACCCTCAAAAACCTTTTTAAATTTAAGATTAACCATCATAGGATAAATCATAATGAATGTAAAAAATAAAATTAAACTTTTTAAAAATTGAAGATTAAGAAAATATCCAGCTATAAATCCTAAGAATAAACTTAGTGGAATAAAAAATACTAAATTTTTAGTAATATAAGAAAGGATTTTCCACATGTTTAATCCCCTCCTTTTGTTTATAAATTTTAATACTAATTAAATTTTATGCTTTATTTAGGGAAAGTCAAGGATTTGTATTATCTCAAAAATTATCTCTCTGAAACGGAATTGTTTTCCCTTTGATTGAAATAGGATAACGGTAGCCGCAGGCTTTAGCCTGCGGAGGCGCAAGCTGAAGCTTGCGGCTACCAAATGCGGACAAACAAACTAATCTTTTACAACTTAAAGGTTTGGACTACCAAATTATAGGAAATTCATAAATCGCCCTTACGGCATGATTCACTATAAAATAACAGAAAAGAAGTTAATGGGGTTTAGAGCTTATTTTATTTGCTTTAACTTAAAATTAGGATAAAATGCTTCTTAAAGATAAGTAAAAAAATGACTTTTCCTTATTTAGAGAAATCAGCTAAATTTCGCATTTATTTAAGACAATATTTTAAGCCTAAGTATGTGGCGTTACTTTTTTCCTTGATAACAGCCGGAGCTTTGTTTTTTTCTGCCTATTTAAATTATAAAAGTTATCAAAAATCCTTAGAAACAAGTCTTATCTTACAAAGCATAGGATTAAATGTTGCTCTACAAAGTCTATTAAAAGATTTTCCTCTCTCCTATCTGCAAAAAAAACCTTATTTTTTTTCAGAACTTCTTTTGAATGAAAAATGGGAAGGTGTGGCATTTATAGTTTTTTATGACGAGAATAAAACTATACTTTTACACTCTAACCCTGACCTTATAGGGAACCAAATTGATTACAGCCCGCTTCTTGCAGAAAAGAAAAATTATCACTACAGGGATCTCAACACTGGAGAGAGAGTTTTTGTCTATGAAGACTTCATTCAATTAAAAGATTTTAAAGGCATAATGAGAATTGCTTTACATATTTATCCTGTTAAAAGTGCTATTAATTATGCCAAAGCTCACTTATATTTAGAGCTTATCATAGCTTTTTGCTTTGTATTAGCAGGTTTCCTTGTTTTTTTCTTGTTTAATAAAATAGAGGCAGTAAAAGATAAAATGGATGATTTAGAAAAATGGCAATTTATATCAAGAATTCTTTTGCATGAGATTAAAAATCCCTTAGCCAGCATAAAGGGTTTTTCTCAGTATCTTATGAAAAAAAGTTCTGATGAAAAATTTTTGCGCCCCTTAGAGATAATTTTAAGGGAATCTATAAGGATTGAAAAACTTTTGCAAGCTCTCTTTGATTATAGCCATACAACAGAAATTGATGTTAAACCTGTAAAGCTGATAGACCTTATTAAGGAAATTATTTCAACAATGACCTTCATTTACCCAAATGTTCAAATAGAATTTTC
This sequence comes from Caldimicrobium sp., assembly GCA_046291435.1. Classification (GTDB taxonomy): domain Bacteria; phylum Desulfobacterota; class Thermodesulfobacteria; order Thermodesulfobacteriales; family Thermodesulfobacteriaceae; genus Caldimicrobium. The sequence goes on from JBKBTC010000051.1 coordinate 5,644, forward strand.
TCCTCCTAACGGAACCTATCAAATTTCTTCTGACCCAGATAAGTTAAAAAGTCTTATTGTAAATCTTTTAGATAACGCAATTTCAGCCACTTTAGAAAATCAAAAAAAGATAGTTTACATAGATTTAAATATGGAAGAGGGGTATTATATTTTAAAAATAAGGGACGAAGGAAGGGGGATAGATAAAGAGCTACTTTCAAGAATATTTGAGCCCTTTTTTACAACCAAAGCAAAAGGTACAGGCTTAGGCTTAGCCATAGTAAAAAAAATATGTGAAGAATTAAAAATCGAACTAATCTTTGAAAGCGAAAAAAATAAAGGGACAACAGTATGGCTAAAAATCCCCCTATCTTTATCGTAGAAGATGACCTTTCTTTTGCCGAGTTTTTAGAGACCATATTAAAAGAAGAAAACTTTGAAGTGTTTACCTTTAATGAGGCTGAGCAAGCGCTAAAAGCCTTACTTGACCATCGTCCTTTAATTGTCCTCACAGATTTAAAATTACCAAAAATGGATGGTATTACTTTTATAGAAAAAGCCAAAAAAATACAACCTGAATCTGAATTTATTTTAATAACTGCTTTTGGAACCATACCTTCTGCAGTATCTGCACTCAAAAAAGGGGCTTATGATTATTTAACAAAACCTCTGGCTTCTCCTGAAGAGCTTTTAGAAAAGATTAATAAAATTTTACAAGAAAAAGAGATAAAAGCTATTAAAAGAGAGTTTGAGGATTTGCCTCCCTTTGATATTCTTTTTGCCGGAATGGAAGACCTTTACGAAAAAATTTTAGAAGTTGCACCTACCTCTGCAACTATTTTATTACTTGGAGAGACTGGCACTGGCAAATCTGCTATAGCCAAAGCTATCCATCTACTAAGTGGACGTAAAGGTCCTTTTGTAGAAATAAATTGTGCAAGCCTTCCAGAGAACTTAGTAGAAGCTGAACTTTTTGGCTATGAAAAGGGGGCTTTTACAGGTGCTCTTAAAACTAAGCCAGGTAAATTAGAATTAGCCAAAGAGGGAACTCTTTTTTTAGATGAAATTTCAGAAATGAGCCTTACTGTGCAAGCTAAATTTTTAAGAGTGCTTCAAGATAGGACTTTTGAACGATTAGGTGGTCTTGAAACAATTAAAACCAATGCAAGAGTAATTACAGCAACTAATAGAGATTTAGCCCTTTTAGTTGAAGAAAAAAAGTTTAGAGAAGACCTCTTTTATAGAATTAATGTCTTATCCCTTTATATTCCCCCTCTTAGAAATAGAAAAAAAGCCCTTCCTAAGATCTTAGATTATGTTTTAAAGCAAAAATGTGCTAAACTTGCTCGCCAGCCCAAACCGATTAGCGAACAATCTTTGGAAATGTTTCTTAACTATTCTTTTCCGGGCAATATCAGAGAATTAGAAAATATCTTAGAGAGAGCTATACTTCTTAGCAAAGGAGATTTTATTGAAATCACCTTAGATACACTTACTTCAAAACCTCAAACAAAATTTCAAAGTTTCCCACAATTGAATTTAAAAGAATGGGAAAGAGAGTTAATTCTTAAAGCTTTAGAAGATTCTAAGGGGAACAAGCAAGAAGCTGCCAAAAAATTAGGAATTTCTCTTAGGACTTTATATAATAAACTGAAGGAATTTAATATTGATTATTAATTATACCCTTTATTAATTATACCCTCTCCTCTTATTCTCTTTCCATATAGGTGTGCAACATCCATTTCCTCTCAAAAGTATCTCTTTATGGGTCTTTAAATTTTTTATTGACTTTGCTATAACTACTAAGCCAAACTCTTTAGAAAATAATTTCGCTCCTTTAATTTCAACGGGATCACCTATTTTAAAATCTGGCTTAATTTGATTGAAATACCAGTGGGGACATAAAAATACCCTATAAACCCTATCATTTTTATTAATTTCTAAATATACCATTCCTCTCTTAGGAATTACAAGATCTTTTATTTCACCCGTAAGATTTATTTCTGTATTCACATCATAAGCCTCTTCTAGAGTTTGTGCTATAGAAAAGGTATAGCTAAGAAAGATTAAAAAAATACTAAATATTATAAAATAAATTTTATTTTTTATCATATTAGTAACCCTTTCATTTTAAAATTTTATACTTTTTGGGTCCATCCCGCCACATCCATCCTGGTTAAAGGGTTTTTCACAATTTCCTGAATAACATCCTTTACCGCTAAATCCAGAAGGATTTACAAAGGCAAACCACTTTTTTACAGTCTCTCTTATAGCCTCCTCTTTATAACCATTTTTAACCATCCACTTTGTAAGTCCTATCCAGGACCTATGAAGATTACATTGGCATCAGCAGGTTAAGGCTGAATAATCAGAACAACAGGGTGCCTTTAACTCAGATAAAGCCTTTTGTAAAATTTTTTGTTCAGAAGGTGATAACTTTATGTCATAGTAGTAATTAATAAATCTTTCAGTGTCCTTTTTCACATTCTTAAATTGAGGTAAAGTTCTATCATGATTTTTTGAATAGGTTAGTGATGTAAAAAATAATAAAGCAAAGCTTACGATTGTTATTAATTTGATAACATTCATAATCTCCTACCTCCACATAAATATTTTTTTATAAACTTTTTATATCTTTAAAACACACATCTGCATCTCATTACAACCCTATGAACTAACGAGGTCTAACTGGCTTCCCCTTTTTTCTACCATAGGGTATTCCATACTCTTGAGCTTTCTTCTGAAGCTAAAACCCCTAATCCTAACACCTTTAAAACTCTCTCCTTCATCTTAGCACCTCCTTTTTTGTTTTTTTTTATTTAA
>JBKBTC010000052.1:0-8124 GCA_046291435.1 Caldimicrobium sp.
AAGCTTTATCAAAAAATGAAACCTTATAAGAATAAAAAGCTCTTGTTCTTCTGCTACTCAGGAAGAATAAGCTATTTGTTTACTTTAGCTCTGAGAAAAATGGGATTTGAAGCTTATAACTTAAAAAATCCTGAAAAACTTTTTCAAACCTTGACGCTATAAGCACAAACCTGCTATTACTAAAAGTATGAAAGCTTTTTTACTATATTTACATCCTTTCACTTTAACTTCTTTATACTTTCCTTTGGGAATGCTTTAGTTTTTTCCTCGCAGGCTAAAGCCTGCGGCTACCAAGACCATCTGAATTCCCCTTTTTCGGTAGCCGCAACCTTTAGGTTGCACATTTTTTATTCCCTCGCAGGCTAAAGCCTGTCCTCCCAAATCTTTTTGAATTTCTTTTGTTTTAGGTAGCAGCAAGCCTTAGCTTGAGCAGAATTTAGTCTTGTGAGATTTTAAAAAGCACAAGCCTTGACCACTTGAGGTAGTCCCGTTAAAATAATCAAAGGCAACTAAAAAGAAGAGGTGAAAGCTATGGTTAGAATTGCATTAGAGAGAGATTTGCAGGTTTTAAAAAATTTGCTTTTGGATATGGCAAAGTCAGTAAATGAGATGATAAGAGGCGCTATTCTTAGTTTTGAAAAATTAGATGAAGAAATGTCTAAGAAACTGATAGAATTTGATGATCAGATAGACTACTATGAACACATGGTTACGCTAACAGCGTTAGAAATTATAGCTCTTCAGCAACCGGTAGCCAAAGATTTGCGTTTTATTGTAAGCGCCATTGAAATAGCAAGAAATCTTGAAAGGCTTGGAGATCAAGGTGTAAATATCGCTCAAAGAGTGCCAAATTTAATTAAGTTCAGGGATGTTGCTTTAAATACTTGTAAAGTAAATATAGAGAATATGGCTAAAGAAGCTCTTTTTATGTTAGAGTCTGCCATTGATGCCTTTGTGACAGAGGATCTAACCAAGGCTCAAAAGGTTATAGCCCACGACGATATCGTAGATCAATTCAAGAGGGATCAAATAGCTCATATAAAAGAGTGTATAAAGGAGGAAGGCTATTTAGCTGATGTTGGAATTGAATACATTATTATTGTGCAAAACTTAGAAAGGGTAGCAGACCTCGCCTGTAATATTGCCGAAAGTGTTATTTTTACTGTTCAGGGAAAAATGCCCAAGCTTGAGGCAAAGAGCTTTCCCTCTGTAAGAGAGATTTTATCAAGGGAACTACCCGTTTTTGACCTATTACTTCGTCATGCAAGGTTAGTATTAGAATGTATGTGGCGTCTTCCTCTTGCCTGGGAAGCCTATGTTAAAAAAGACCAGCCCCGTTTTGAAGATATTGCAAAACATATCATAGAGATTGAAAAAGAAGCTGACAAAATAAAAACAAATATTAGAGGGCATCTTCCTAAGGGATTAATATTGCCTGTAGAAAAATTTGAGCTCTTTCTCTATTTGAAAGAACAGGATGCTGTGGCAGATTATGCTGAAGCTATTTTAAATTGGCTGTCTTTTAAAGAGGTAGACCTCCCAGAAAACTTTGCTCAACAAATAGAAGCACTTCTCAATCAAAGTTTAGAGCCTCTAAAATATTTAGAAGAGATGATAACTTATTCTGCAGATTTCTTGATTAATTGGAATGAAGATTCAAGAACTAAAGCTAAAGAACTCATAAGAAAGATTAGATACCAAGAATACTTAACAGAAGAGATGGGTAATGATAGTAAACGCCTTGCCTTTAAAGAGCTAAAGGACCCAACAACCCTATTTTTTACTTTAAAACTTATAGAATTAATCTGTGAAATCTCCCATCATGCAGAAAATGCAGCAGATTTGATGCGCACAATGATTGCTAAATAATGGCAAAAACTTAGTGAATTAGCTTACCTATACGCTTAAGTCTTATCCCATGGTTTGAGCTATCCCAAGAAAAATAAATAATAAGGGCTTTGCCCTTAAGAGAATGGATAGGAACAAATCCCCAAAATCTACTGTCATAACTTTGATCGCGGTTGTCTCCTAAAACAAAGATATGACCTTGGGGCACTATAACTGGTCCAAAATTATCCCTTGGGCTTATCTCTTTTGGATAGATTTCTTTGTCGGTAAATTGCACATAAGGCTCTTCCAAAGGCACTCCATTAACATAAACTTTTTTATTCCTGATCTCAACAGTATCTCCTGGAAGCCCAATAACCCTTTTTATAAAATCAAGCTTTTTATCTGAAGGATAGGTGAAAACCACAATTTCTTGTCTCTTTGGTAAATCCCATTTATAAATAAAATCATCTTTTATTGGATTTCTTAACCCAAAACTTAATTTATTAACCAGAAGGTAGTCTCCTATGAGAAGTGTTGGTATCATAGAACCTGAAGGAATTTTATAGGCTTGAACGAAAAAAGTCCTAATAAAAAGAGCAATGATTAGAGCAATAAGGATGCTTTTTAACCAGTCTAAAAGTTTGTTTTTGGGCATTTTTTTCTCCTTAAGTAATATAGAGGTCCCTTTAAATTTTTAGCACCGCTAAAAAGGCTTCTTGCGGTATTTCCACAAAGCCTATGGATTTTAACCTTTTTTTACCTTCCTTTTGTTTTTCAAGAAGTTTCTTTTTTCTGGTTACATCTCCCCCATAACACTTTGCAAGCACATCTTTCCTAAGAGGAGGTATCCTCTCTCTTGCTATAATTTTGCTCCCAATAGCTGCTTGAATAACTACTTCAAAAAGTTGTCTTGGGATAACCTCCTTTAGTTTAGAAGCTAATTCTCTTCCTCTATAATAGGCTTTCTCTTTATGGACTATGAGAGAGAGGGCATCTACGGGCTGTTTATTTATAAGGATATCCATTTTTACAAGCTCTGAAGGACGATAACCTATAAGCTGGTAGTCAAGGGAAGCATATCCCTTAGAATAGCTTTTTAATTTATCATAGAAATCCATAACTATTTCACTAAAGGGCAGTTCATAAACTAAAATTACCCTATCAGTGGTTATAAATTTGATTTCTTTTTGGATTCCTCTTTTTTCCTCACATAGGGTAATGAGAGCTCCTAAATACTCCTTAGGGGTATAAATTTCTGCCCTTATATAGGGCTCTAATACTTCTTGTATTTGTCCTGGATCTGGCCAATGGGCTGGATTTTCTATCTCTAAGTCTTTACCATTTTTTAGAAGGATTTTATATTTAACAGAGGGCGCCGTAGAAATTAGATTTAGTTTAAATTCCCTTTCTAATCTTTCTTGGACAATTTCCATATGTAAAAGTCCTTGGAAGCCGCACCTAAAACCAAAACCTAAGGCTGCAGAAGTTTCCATCTCATAGGAAAAAGCAGGATCATTTAACCAAAGTTTTTCAATAGCGTCTTTAAGTGCTGGGAAATCATCACTATCAACGGGAAAAATCCCTGCAAATACAACTGGTTTTATTTCTTTAAAACCAGGTAAAGGTTCTACTTCGGCGTGGGCTTCAGTGATGGTATCACCGATTTTGGCTTCTCTTACCTCTTTTATACCAGCTGCGATAAATCCAACCTCTCCCGCATAAAGCACATCAAGGGAGGTTATCTCTGGAGCAAAAACTCCTACTTTTGTAATTTCAAACTCTTTTCCAGTGGACAAGAACTTTATCCTTTGCCCTGGATAAAGCTTTCCATCAACCACTCTTACTAAGACTACCACACCTAAATAGGGATCATACCAGGAATCAAAAACCAACGCACGAAGAGGAGCTTCTTTCTTGCCTTTAGGAGGTGGTATTTTTTTTACAATTGCCTCTAAAACTTCCTTAATGCCTATTCCTAATTTAGCACTAACAAGCAGAGCCTCATCTGCAGGAAGACCGATGACTTCTTCTATCTCTTTTTTGGTCCTTTCAATATCAGCTTGAGGAAGGTCAATTTTATTTATTACTGGAATAATTTCTAAATTGTTCTCTAAGGCAAGATATACATTAGCTAAGGTCTGGGCTTCTACTCCCTGTGAAGCATCAACTACTAATAATGCACCTTCACAAGCTGAAAGCGCTCTTGAAACCTCATAACTAAAGTCTACATGCCCAGGTGTGTCAATAAGATTAAGTTGATAGACCTCTCCATTCTCACTTTCATAGTAAAGTCTTACTGCTTGGGCTTTAATGGTTATTCCCCTTTCTCTTTCTAAGTCAAGCCTGTCTAAATATTGTTCTCTCATTTCACGAGAAGACACAGCACCTGTTATTTCTAACAGACGATCTGCAAGAGTAGATTTTCCATGGTCAATATGGGCTATTATACTAAAATTTCTTATATTTTCCTGTGGTATAACCTTACTTTTTTGCATAGGCACTGCGTTTTTTTCTTTAAAAATAACTAAAGTATGGAAAAAAACAAGATAACCCTATTCTCCAATTTTAATGAGCTTCCCTTGTTTTTTGGCTTCTCTAAAAGCTAATCCAAAAATGATAAAGCTTAAAGCTAAATAGAGAAAAACTAAGATATAGCCTTTAGTTAATGCATTTATCATAATTTCCCTATTCAGGATGAGGTGTCTAAAGGTTTCAAAGATATAGGATGCCGGCACAAAGGCTGAGATTTTTTGAAAAATAGGAGGCAGAGCAGAAACAGGATAAAAAACAGCAGAAAAAGGTAAAAAAAGTAAGGCTAAAGCCCAAGCAAGTATTTCTGCCTCCTGCCCAAAATAAAGAATAAAGGACATAGTGATTAGGCCAATGGACCAAGCAAAGAGTATAAGGGCAAAGGTTAAATAAAAGACTGCCAAGCCCTGGGATAGAAAATTAAATTTAAAGAGGAAAACAGAGAGAAAACTCATTATGAGGGAGGCAAGGAGGGCTTTAAAAAGACTGTAAATTCCAAGTCCAATGAGATATTCATAAATGCTTAAAGGGGAAATAAAAAGGTGCAGTAGATTTCTTGCCCAGATATCTTCAAGAAAACCAACTGCTAAACCTTGCTGGGCTCTTATGAGAATATTCCAAAAAATAAGAGCTCCAAGAAATAGAGAAGGAATGTTTATTGAAAAGGTAGAATCCTTTTGGAGATAAAGGGTTATAAATCCCCACAATAGTAAATCCACAGTTGGCCAGTAGAGTAAATCTATCCACCGACTAAAGGAATGCTTAAGGAGATAAAAGTGCCGAAGAAGGATTGCCCAAATTCTTCTCAAGCTCATAGCTGTGAAAAAGCCTTAAAATAAAGTTCTTCTAAATTGCTCGCATTAAACTTCTTTAAAAGATCTTCAATTTTCCCATAATCTAAAACCCTGCCATCACTCAGAAGCAAGAGCTTTGTGGCAATTTTTTCTAATTCACCTAATTGATGAGAAGTAAGGATTACCGAGAGCCCTTCTTTTTGAGATTTTTCCTTTAGGATCTCTCCAACAGATTTTACAAATTCTGGATCAAGACCAGCAGTAGGCTCATCTAAGAGCAAAATTTTGGGCTGTGGCAAAAGGGCTCTTACTAAATTTAATCGCATCATCTCGCCAGATGAAAGCCCCCTCGTTAGGCTCTTCTCTTTATGCTTCAATTGAAAGAGCCTTAAGAGCTTGTCAATTTTTTCCTCAAACTCATCTACCTCATAGAGATGAGCAAAAATAGTTAAATTTTCTTTTACAGTTAAAGAAAAAGGAAGGCTAACATAGTTTGAGGCAAATCCCACTTTTCTTAAAATATCTTGCCTTTCTTTTATAAAATTTTTACCGAAATAAAATATTTCACCCTCTGAGACTTGAATAATTCCAAGAAGAATATAAAGTAAGGTGCTTTTTCCTGCACCATTAGGACCAATTATACCTAAGATTTCTGAGGGATATAGCTCAAAGAAAACTCCCTTTAATATCCAGTTTTTTCCAAAATTTTTAGACAGGTTTTGAACCACCAGGACTGGTTGCATATTTATATCATTTTTAAAATGGGATAAGATAGAGCAAAACTGAAAGGGTTATGGTAAAGGATAGGTTTAGGAAATTTTGGCTTTTTCTAAACGGGAAAGTGCCTCTTCTAAGCTCATTATGCCTTTTGCTACTGCATAGGCAACATAAGAATATACTCTTGGATCATAGCCTTCTGGTCTTGGGAAAAGACCTTTTCTGCGAAGCTTAGCTAAGCGCGCTCTTCTTCTGCGTCTCCTTTCAATTTCCTTTACTCTCTCGATTTTCTTGTGTCTTGCCACATTACCCTCCCTTGAAATTTTTTATAAAAATAAAGTTTTTTTTGGATCTGTCAAGAGGTGGTGCGCAATTCTGTGGTTCCTATTTTGAAATGTCACAGTTAATCTCTATTTTTGAAATGTCACATTTATGGTAGCTGAAGGCTTTAGCCTGTGAGGGTCCAGGTAGGCGCAGGCTTTAGCCTGCGTGGGAATAAAACTTGCGCAACCTAAAGGTTGCGGCTACCAAAACCTTTTGAATTTTTGGTTTTTTACAGGTAGCCGCAGGCTTCAGCCTGCGAGGGAATTTAGAAAATATCTATGTTAACTTCTACTTTGCATTACTAAAATAAAGTTCTAATCCCTCGTCAGTGACCACTGCTTTTTCAATTTCTCTTTTGCTAAGAGTTTTGGGCAAATAAATATATCTCTTAAAATTGCGAAGCCTCAAGAGTAAATCCTCGCCTCTGTGATAAATTTCCGGCGTTTCTTTGGGCAAGTTTTTACTATAAATTTTTAATATATATTTTCCATTTCTTTCGAATATTTCAAAGGGTTTGTCGTAATAAAGAATTTTAGATGGGTCAAGGTCTTTAAAAATGCTTTGACCAAAAAGTTTCAATTTTTCAACGCCTAAAACTTCTTCCTCCAGATGGGGTATAATTATAATAGGAGTTGGTTCAAAGGCTTCTTTAATTTGTTCTAAATACCTTTCTTGCAATTTATAGGAATCCTTCTCCTTAGGATGGACTCTATTTACAAAGATGGCGTCAACATGGAACCCAAAGAGATGCAAGTATGTATAAGCCTTTTCTGTCTCTTTTAAAACCATTTTTTCAGGATTAGTTACTAAGCGTATGCTTGCAATCTCTGAATTTTGTAATGTGTAATATAATTCATAGACCTCTTTAAAAAGCTCCTCTAAGGCATCATAGGTCTCTTCTTCTGGCAGGGGCATATCTGTTACCATTTTTGCAGCAGGTCTTATGAATTTCATAAGTTTTCTTTGCAGAGGTAAAATTTTCGTTATCCACCAACTCGCAGCATCAGGTAAACTAAGAAGTCTCAAAGTTTCCCCAGTTGGAGCAGAATCAACTATTATAACATCATAGGACCCTTTTTTAAAATGATGATTGATCCAAAGATAACAGCAAACTTCTTCCATACCTGGAAGAATGGTTAACTCCTCTGCTAAGATCTCTTCCATTCCCTGCCATCTAAGTAAACTTTTCAGATATTCCTGAAGTTTCCCCCAAAATCTTTCCACAGAATAATAGACATCAATTTCTTGGGCAAAGAGATTAGGAGCTATTTCCTTTGGCTCAGGACCAATTTCTACCTCTAACACATCTGATAGTGAATGAGCAGGGTCTACCGAGAGTACCAGTATTTTTTTTCCTAATTGAGAAAGCCATACAGCAGTTGCTGCAGAGAGCGTAGTTTTACCAACCCCACCTTTTCCAGTGTATAATATAATTCTACTCATTAAAAGCTTTAACCTTCAGCCCTTTCTACTTTTACTTTCTTAATCTCTTTTTTTTCAGTTTTTTCAATTTGGGCAATTTTTTCTTCAATGGCGCTTTTCATTGCAAGTAGTAATTCTTTCTTAGCGTTTTTTAAGTGGACTTTGCTTTGCTCCGGCACAAAGGAGAAAAGATCTTCAAGGAAAAGGTCCCAAGCCTGGGTTAAGTGTTCTATCCACCTATATTTCATTACACCACCCTCCCCTTTTGGAGATTTTATAAAATTTAATATAAATATCTTTTATAAAAGGACAAGAAAATGTAAGATCCTTTTATGCAGCTTTTAAAAATACCAAACACGCGGCTGTGGTATTTCAAAGTAGAAACTACAAGCTACTCAAGGAGGTCGTCTTTCCTATAACTATCTCACACTTTTTTAATATTTTCAAAGGTCACATTTCCTTCTTTTAATTCTCCGCGCCTTCCTCCAAAGATAACCTGCTTTCTACT
>JBKBTC010000053.1:0-8019 GCA_046291435.1 Caldimicrobium sp.
GGTATCAACCATGAGTTTTAAAAAGGGGTCAATTTTTGCCATATTTGATAAACTCCAATTGTAATTTTAATAATATTTAATTTATCAAACTATGAGAAGTTGTCAATATAAAAAAGACAGCAGATGGTTTCTATTTTGAAATATCATAGCCGTGGTGTTTTGTATTTTGGGGTATCCGCAGGATTTAGCCTGTAAGGAAAAAATTGTCAATACCCAAAAATAGGATTATCATATATGAGAATATGTTAATTCTTTTTCATGCCAGTGCAGGCAGTGGAAAAACCTATCAACTTGCTCTCTCTTATTTAAAACTTTTAAAAGAGGTTTTTTTTAGAGAACCAGAGGCAATAAGAGAAATTCTTGCTACCACCTTTACTAATAAAGCTGTTTTTGAAATGAAGGAGAGAATCATTAATTTCTTAAAAGAAATTGCTTTAAGGACTGAAAAAGGAAAGATATTAGCGAAGGAGACTCAAATTGGAGCAGAGGAAGCTGAAAATCTCTTAGAGAAAATTTTTTGTCATTATGATTACATAAAAATTAAAACTATTGACAGTTTTTTGTTAAAGCTTTTTAGAGGGCTTGCTTATGAACTAAATCTTCCTCCCTATTTACAAATTAAAACTTATCTTGAGACTTCTCATTTAGAAAAGGCGCTAATAGAGCTTTTCAAAAAAGCTCTAGAGAAAAGAGAAATCCAAGATATTTTAGAAAATTATGTGAAATCTCTTCTTTCTGCGGAAGATACTATAACTCTTAATATTAAAGCAAAACTCATAAGAGAGTTAGACACCTTTGTCAAAGTTTCCACTTATAGAGAAGATTTAATATATCTAAATCTAAATGATATTAAGCCTTCAGAGGAGGATTTAGCTTCCCAGATGGGTTTTTATTGTTATAAACTTTGGACCCATTTGAAAGAAGCCCTTGAAATAGTGCTTATGGAAGCAGGAGATATCTATCTGGGAATTTGGAAAGAAAAATTAGCTAATCAGATAACAAAAGATTTTTTACCGTGGATTTATTTGAAATTGGGGAATGTAAAAGCTTTTATCATTGATGAATTTCAGGATACAGACAAACTTCAATGGTTAGTGTTAAAGCCTATCATTGACGATTTAATAAGTCAGGGGAGAAGTTTTATCATCGCAGGCGATACCAAACAATGCCTCTATAGATGGAAAGGAAGTGACCCCACCTTAATTAGAGACATAGAAAACAAATTAAAGCCCTATGGACTAAATAAAAACTATTTAAAGAAAAATTTCCGGAGCTGTATTAACCTTATCACTTTTAATAATTTATTTTTCACTATATTAAAAGACAATATGGAGTTAAAAAGAGAGCTTATTAAAGAGTTAGTATTTGGAAAAACTCCTAAAGAAGACATACCGGAAGATTTGCTTGAGAGGGCGATTGAAGAATTTGATTATCTCTTTTCAGAAATATCTCAAGATGAAGTCAAGGCATTAGAAGGTAGGGTTTATCTTCATTTGCCAAGTAGTGACACAAAAGAAAAAATTCGCAATGGCAAGGAAGAGAAGATTAAATTGTATCAAAAAATAGAAAGTATACTTACTGAATTAAAAGAGAAGGGTCAGCTTGAAAATACTGCCATTCTTTTGAGAGAAAATAAAGATATTAACGAGCTTGCCACCTATTTGATTTCTCGTGGATTTTCCGTTATAGGGAGTTCCCTTTTAAAACTTAAGGAATCCCTACTTATTAATATCCTTATGGCTTATCTAAAACTTTTAGTGCATCCAAAAGATGAGTTAGCTATAACAACTATTCTACTTGGGATGGATAGGGAAAAAGGTAGAGAAATTTTATCTAAATATCAAATCTTAAGAAGACAAAAGAGAGCAGATTATCTCTTAAGTGATTATCTCAAGAGTTATTATGAAGATTTTTGGAATACTTATATTGATGCGCCCTTACAAAAAGCCTCTTTTCTAAATATATATCAATTTTTTCGCTATCTAATAAACAACTTCCAATTAGAGGATAAATTTCCTGAGGAAAGGTTATATTTATACAAATTTTTAAGCTTTATACTCAATGAAACCTCTAAAGGTTTAGACCTGTGGTCAATTCTTTTAAATTGGGAGAAGGTTTCTGAAGAGGAAGGGTTAGAGCTTCCCCAGGAAAAAGAGGCTATACAAATTTTAACTATTCATCTTTCTAAGGGTCTTGAATTTAAAAATGTAATTCTTCCACTAAATTTTAGCGTTAAAGGTTATAGAGCACCCCTTTCACTTTTTATCACAGAGCAAGGTATTTTCAAAGGGCGATTAGAATATTTGCCTCCCTTTATTAAGGAAGCCTATTATGAGGAAAAAATCCTACACGCCTTAGAATTTTTTAATTTAATTTATGTTGCCTTTACCCGTGCTATTCAAAATCTTTATATTTTAGGTATGCCCAATACCTTTGCTACAAAATTTTTTGAAAAAATTTACTCCAAAATCAAGGATTGTCCTGATTTTAAGGATTACAATTTTTTGATAGAATATAATTTTTCAACAGAAAATCCTTTAGTTCCTGATAGTTAGAGATAACTTTTATAGCTTTAAGCTTAGAGTTTTTATAGGAAATAAGGGGAACCTTACAACTTAAGGCTAAAGTTTCATCTACGGGGGAATCTCCAATATAGAGTGTTTCCATAGGTTTAACCTTAAAAAAATCTAAAATAGATTGCAAAGCCAGAGGATTATTTTTTGGATAATCAAGGGCTGTCCGAATGAGATGAAAATAAGTGTAAAGTCCAAAGTGCTTAAGGAGTGGTTCAGTAGAGGTAGTTCTATTAGTGCACAGTGCTAAATAAAACATCTTATAAGCCCAGGAAAGAAACTCAACTATTCCATCTTCTATTTTCATATAATGAAAGAAGTTTGAATAGGGAGTTCTCTTTGCTATTTCACGACCTTTTTCTTTTAACTCAGGGTAATCTTTAAAGAGATAGTCCAAACATTCGGGAAGAGAATGCATATGCACATACTCAAGCTCCTCAGGACTTAAAGGTTTTCTCCCTACCTCTTCAAGAATATAATTATAATACTCCCTGTTGGCTAAGCGTGAGTCGAATAAGACTCCATCACAATCAAATACTATTAATTTGAGCTCACTTTTCATATGCTACTTTTTTCTCTCAAGAAGATAGTCGCATATAAATAATAAAGCTTCTTTTGAAGTTGAGGAGGGAAGTTTCGTTAAAGCTTCCTTGGCTTTATTAATATAAAATTTCGCTTTTTCAATGGATTTGGCAAACCCCTGATTTTTTTCAATTAAAAAATAGGCTCTTTCAAAATCTTTATGTTCAGGTTTTTTATCCTTTAGTAGGTGCAAAAGTTCTTCTTTTTCTATGGTGGGTGCTAATTGTAAGGCTAAAATTACCGGTAATGTTATTTTACCTTCCATAAAATCTCTACCTCTATCTTTACCTGTTTCAGTTCCTGTATAATCTAAAAGGTCATCTACTATTTGGAAAGACATACCAAGGAAATGACCATAGTGATAAAACTTTTCAGCTATGCTGGGAGAAGCGCTTCCAAGCAGGGCACCCACTTTACAACTACAAGCCATAAGAACGGCGGTTTTACGGAAAATAATTTGATAATAGTTTTCTTCTGAAAGCTCATTGTCATCTAAATGTAAAAGTTGTAAAACTTCTCCTTCACTTAAAAGAAGCGTTGTATCAGTGATAGCTTCCATAACATCTGGATTTTTTAATTGGCTTGCCATTTTCATAGCCTTGGCAAAAAGATAATCTCCCACAAGAATGGTAGCTTGATTGCCCCAGAGATTTCTGGCAGCTTTTCTTCCCCTTCTAAATTCTGCGGAATCTACTACATCATCGTGTAGAAGAGTGGCAGCATGTAAGTATTCAAAAAGAAGGGAGGTTCTATAAATGTCTTTAGGTAGAGCTGGATTTACTGCTTTTCCAGATAACACACAAAGCAAAGGTCTTATTCTTTTCCCACCTGCAAAAAAAACATACTCACTGACCTGGTTAATAAAGGGTAGCTGAGAGATTTGTTCATCAGCTAAGGCTTTCTCAATTTGAGAAATTTCTTCTTTGAGATAGGCTAAAATATTTATAGCCATGGTTTACATATTATATTGTATCTTTTGAATAGAAGCAAGTTTTATGGAATACCTATATAAGGATGAAAACCATTAAATTTTGTGCAAGCTTAAGCTTGCGGCTACCTGGCAATTTTTAAATAACCCCTACAGAAATATTTGGATTCCTTGGGTGATCGCAGGCTTCAGCCTGCGACTGTGCAACCTAATGTAGGGGATACCAAATTTGTGAAAAACCTGTCGAATTTTATGCAAACTAAAGCTTGGGGCTATCGAATTTTTAATCATGGGCGTATAGCAATACATCCCAAAAAATTTTGAATTATCTGGTAGCCGCAGGCTTTAGCCTGTGAGGAAAAATTATAACAACATTAATGGAAATATGAAAAAAATACAAACGGGAGCATAGGACAAATTGATAGTTCCAAAGAAAATTTATTTTGGGGTAAAATATGATATACTTATTTCTGAAAGTTTGATGGATAAAAATGAGGAATCAAACTTTGCCACCAAAGGACATCTTAGAAAACACTTTTATAGCTGATTTTCATATCCATTCTAAATATAGTAGAGCAAGCTCCAAAAATATGGAACCCTCGGTAATAGCTGAAATAGCGAAACTCAAAGGAATTGAACTTATTGGAACAGGAGATTTTACTCATCCATTATATTTCAAAGAATTGCAAAATTTTCTTGAATATGAAGAAGAAACTGGATTATATAGATTAAAAAACGGATTAGACTCTCCCAAATTCCTTTTAACTGCAGAAATTTCTCTCATATTTTCTTATGGTAATCAAACAAACCGAAGGATGCATTTAATACTTATTGCACCAAATTTTGAAGTGGTAAGGGAGATCAATTTATATTTGTCAAAGCTTGGAAATTTAATGGCTGATGGAAGACCAACCTTTGGAGTAACCGGAGAGAAAATTGTATTGGATTTAGTAACTCTTTCCCCAGATATCCTTATAATTCCAGCACATGCTTGGACTCCATGGTATTCAGTCTTTGGAGCCTTTTCAGGGTTTGATTCAATTGAGGAAGCCTTTGGTTCAGCTACACCCTATATATATGCTATTGAAACAGGACTCTCATCAGATCCAGAAATGAACTGGAGGATCTCAAAACTTGATAATATAACCCTGGTATCAAATTCTGATGCCCATTCACCTTGGAAAATTGGTAGAGAAGCTACTGCCTTTTATTATCCTCTCTCTTATGAGAATTTTATAAATTCTATTAAAGGGCAAAAAATTGCCTATACTATAGAATTTTATCCTGAGGAAGGAAAATATCATTTAGATGGACATAGGGTATGTAAAATTTCACTAACCCCAAAGGAAACAATAGCTTTGGGATATAGATGTCCTAAATGTGGAGAACCGATAACCATTGGAGTTCTTCATAGAGTAGAGAAATTAGCTGACCGCCCTGAAAATTATAGACCAGTAAATGCGCCTTATTCGGTACACATAGTTCCTCTTATGGAAATTCTATCAGAGGTTTATACACTTAATCCTAATACAAAAACTCTGGAAAAACTATATAGACAAATGGTTGAAAAAGTAGGGACAGAATTTGATATTTTACTGAAAAAAAATTTAGAAGAACTCTCTGAACTTCTTCCTGAAAAATTAGTGGAAGCTATAAGAAGGGTAAGAGAAGGGAAAGTTTTTGCTCAAGGTGGTTATGATGGGGTCTACGGCATAATAAAAATATTTGAAGACATTCCCAAAGAGGCTGATTTTACTCCAAAACAAAAAAGTCTTTTTCTTTAATAAGGTTTCGACAATTTTGTATATAGTTCTCCCTGACTCTTCGATAATTGAATAAAATTCATATAGTAGAATTATACAAAGTAGGCATTAAACTTGATTTAGATAGAAAGTAAAAACACTTAAAGGAGGTATGAGATGAAGAAAAAAGTTCTATTGATTTTTTTTATGTTGCTTTTACCTTTAGTAGCTTTGGCTAAAGATATTGATATCGGAGTTTCTATTAGTGATGGAAAAGTGCAAAGTTTTTACTTTTCACTAAGTGATTTTTATAGAATACCGGAAGAGAGAATTATTATTATTAAAAAGCGTTATCCCATTATCATAGAAGAAGAGTTGCCATTAGTTTTACTTATTGTGAGAGAAGCTGGAGTTGATCCAGATATCATAATAGAGTTAAGAAAAAGGGGATATTCCTGGTATGATATTTTAAATCGTTTTAGAATTTATCCAGAAGTAGTGTTTAAAAGATATATAATTTATGGTCCACCTTATGGTAAGGCATGGGGCTACTATAAACATCATAAAAGAAAATATATTTTATCTGATTATGATATAATATCTTTGGCTAATATTAAATTTTTAAGTGAATACTATAACGAAGCTCCAGAAGTGATTATTAAATAAAAGAAAAAACCCCAAAGTTTATAGATGTACATTATGAAATTTACAAAGAAAAGAAAAAGAGAGAAAAGTTTGAAGAAAAGTCCTTAGAATTTCAAAAATTCAAAGATAAAAAAGAAGAAAAATTTGAAGATAAAGGGAAATTTAAAAAGGAAAAATTTGAATAACTTGTATTGATCAAAGTAAATACATTATATTGAATTAACATAGGGGAGGATTTGTACCTCCCCTAATTGTTAAATTAGGGCTACTTCTTTTCAGCTGGTGCTTGTTCAGTTTGATTAGCAGTTTGATTTTCAGCAGGTTGTGCAGGTTGTGCTGGTTGTTCGGTTTTAGGTGCCTCAGGGGCTGGTGCTGGAGCTTCTTCTTTCTTCTTACAACCAGCAGTTAAACTAATCATTCCAGCTAATCCAAGAGCAAGCATAAGAGAAACAACCCTTTTCATGGCTACTACCTCCTCCTTAAATTAGTTTTTTCTAATTATTCTACTACTTCATATTTTGTCAAGGGGTATTTTGGGGTAAAATTTTTGAAAATCATCTAAGGGTTCTTTCAAGTAAAAGAATTTTTTTGTAAATTTCTGGGAGAATTTTATTTAAATCTGTAGAGGTTATTCCAATTATATCTAATAAGTTTGAAGGGACAATATAATAAAAGGCATCCCAACCACCAATGTAGCCCAAAGAATTCACAATAATATTTGAGAGCCCAACTATAGCTGCAGTTTTACTTTGGACCATAAGGCTACTATCATGGTGGGCTCTTACGGCAAAGGAAATTTCATCGGAAAAATCCCACTTTTCAAGGAGATACCCACCTACCATCCCATGGTCTACACCTAAAATTTGCCATTCGATTTGAAAAAAATCGTTATCTTCACTTTCCCATTCTTCTTTAAATAAATTTTTCTCCTCAAGTTGTAAATAAAGGTCTAAAACAATTTTCCCTAAGTCATGGAGTAAAGCGGCAATATAAAGAGCCTCCCGTTTTTCAGAAGGAAAATTCATGGTTTGTGTAATTTCTTCAGCAGCTATTCCTGCGGTTATGGAATGGATCCAAATGTCCTCTGAGGATATCCCATATCCTGTAAGGTTCTTATTAAAAAATTGTCCTGCCACAGAGGCAAGAAGAAGTAACCTTATTTGATTAACACCAAGGAGCATAAAAGCTTTTAAAAGGCTATCTACTTTCTGATGTAAAGAGAAGGCGGCTGAATTTACAAGTTTAAGAAAATTGGCAGCTATTCCTGGATCCCTTTTCACTACATCTTCTAATTCACCATAATTTACTTCATCTTTTCTTAAAAGTTCCAAGGCTTTTTGAGCAGTTTTTGGAAAGGTTGGAATTGAGTTTATTTTTTCAAAGATTTTTTCTAAAATAAGCTCACTCATAAGATTCTACCTTATTTTTAAATTTTATAATTTCAAATTTACCTTCTTTCCCATTAATTTTTAAAATTAAAGGAGAAAACTCTCTTATGCACATAAGAGTTTGATCCAATAGACCTTGTTTTTTTAGCCAAATTTCCGCT
>JBKBTC010000054.1:0-7819 GCA_046291435.1 Caldimicrobium sp.
ACCCTTCATAGTGAATACTCCTTTGGGGATTTATATTTCTACTGATATCATAGCAACCTCCAAACTTGTTAAATTTCGAATCAAAAAGGAATTTTAAAGGATTTTTATTTATTTTGTAAATTATGAGGAAACAACCCCATTTCGAAGAGATTATTTTTGAGGAAACGCGAGAAATATTGACTTTTTATTAATATTTTTCTAAAATGAAAAATAAGAAGAAAATTTAGGAGGTGGATATGTCAATTTATGAAAGGATATTAGTTGGGTTAGATGGTTCAGAGGAAAGTTTTAATGCCTTTAAAAATGCCCTTTCTTTGGGAAAGCAAATTAAGGCTGAAGTTTCTGCCCTTTATGTGCTACCCATCTCCTCTGAAGTAAGTAGTGCCTTATCCCTTTTTTTAGGAATGAAAGATCTTTTAAAAAAAGGTGGAGAAAAGGTGGTAAAAGAAGCTAAAAGTATAGCAGAAGAAGAGGGAATTTCAGTTAAGTTAATAGTAGAAGAGGGAGATCCTCCTTCCAAGATTGTTGATATCATCTATGCAAATAATATAAATCTTCTTGTGATTGGAAAGAGTGGAAAAGGAGGCTTTGAAAAGGCGCTACTTGGAAGCACTGCAAGTAGAGTAATAGGGACAAGCCCTGTAGATGTTTTAGTCATTCCTAAGAATAGCAAGCTTAACTTTAAGAAAATCTTAGTACCCGTTGATGGTTCTAAGTATTCAGAAGAGGCAGTGGAAAGAGCTATAGACTTTGCCTCTTATTTTAAAAGCTCTGTAATTCTCCTTTCCGTTGTAGAAATTCCTATAGAATTTTATGAAACTTCTACAGAAATTTCCAAGATTCTTGAGCATATTAAATTAGAAATGGAAGAATTTTTTAGGAAGATGAAAATGAAGTTTAAAGAAAAAATTTTAGAAGTTAAAAGCATCCTTCTTGAAGGTGTTATAGAAGAAAAAATTTTAGAGAAAGCTAAAGAAGAAGAGGTAGATATAATCATTATGGGTTCCCATGGTAAGACAGGATTAAAAAGACTTCTTATGGGTAGTACTACTGAAAAGGTTTTGAACCTGTGTAATAAACCTGTTTTAGTTGTTAAGAGAGAGTTTTAGTGAAAGTTTGGATGATTTGGATAAAAAGGAAGTTATAAACTCGAAAAGACCTGGAATTTCTATTTGAAAATCAAGAAAATAAAGATTAGGAGAGGGTGGTAATTTAATATAATCTTTATAAGTAGTTATGTAATTTTCTTTTAGAAGGAGTTGAAAATTTTTATAAGAGTAATGATCGGGAAGGGAGATAAAATTTTTAACTTTGATTTGAAGTGAGGATAAAGTTTTCAAAAATTGTTGGTTATCACCTAAACCACAAAAGGCAATAAATTCATAATTTTGCCAATTTTCTAATTCGTTTTTTTCTTTATTTAAAATCTTCCAATTTTTTCTAAAAAGTTTAAAGACAGGTTTATTTTTATAGGAAAAATTAAAGGGAGCGATTTCCTGGTAAGTTAAAATGATGGCGTCTGCCCTTTTGATTGCTTTTAGTGGTTCTCTTAGCTTTCCAAAGGGTAATAAATCATCTTCTATATCTTCTTTTTTTAATAAAACTAAATCCAAATCTCTGTATAATTTTCTATGTTGAAAGGCATCATCTAAGAGGAGAAGATCTATTTGGGACTCTCTATATAAGGTTAAGCCACCGGCAAATCTATCCTCACACACAGCAAGTTTAAGTTTAGGTATTTCTTTTAAAAGGTTTGCAAGCATAAAAGCTTCATCTCCAGCTTCTTCAAGGGTACATAATATTTGTCCCTCTTTAAGCACCCATCTAAAGCCTTTACTTTTCCTTTTATATCCTCTTAAAAGTATGCCAACTTTATAATCCTTAGAAAAAGTTTCTGCTAAATATCTAATTAGGCTTGTTTTACCAGTACCACCGCAGGATAGATTCCCCACAGAGATAACAAAGCAGGGTAAGATTTTTGTTTTTTTAATTCCTTTATCATATAAAAAATTTCTTAAACTTATAGCCCAGAAATAGGGATTAAATAGGTGGAGTGCCATAGTTTTTTTTAACATCCTTCATTAATAATACAAGAAAAAGCCCTCCACCTATAAGTGCACTTAAATATTGACTTAAAAAACGCCAGATTATAACAAAGGGACCTAAAAGGTCTTCTGGAAGATAAAGATTAAAAATAGGGAGCGCTCCAAGTTCTCCTACTCCACTACCCCCAGGAGTAGGGCTTATAAATATAGCATAGAGCAATGGGAGTTGTCTGAAAAAAACTTCAAGGGGATTTACAGAGGGATTAAATGCTTTAAGTAAGAAAATACCTATGAATAAAAAAGATTTATATAAGAGTAAACTTAAAAAAATGGCTAAGAAAAAGTGTATTTTTTTGGTTTTAAAAAATATTTTACTGGTTACTATATACCTTAAAAGCATGCGTTTAAACTTACTTAATAGACCTCTTTTGTGTAAATTTTCTTTTTTAAAAAAAATTTTATAAATTAAATACCCGAGAATAAAGAGAGCACTTAGTGATAGAACGATAAGTATGAGTTCCTTTGCTTCCTTGGGATTTTCAAAGAGGGTTTTTATAGTAAATGGAGCCATTAAGATATAAAAAAGCGCACCAGAAATACCTTTCATAGTAATAATAGTTAAAATTTGATAAAATTGTCCACCTTTTCGTGAAAGAGTATAGAGGGGAAGAATTTCTCCACCTAAATGTGCAGGAGTGATAGTTGCCCCGAAAGTATTTACAAAGGATACTAAGTAACCATACCACAGGGGATATTTTATGCCTAATGCCCTTGCTATGATAATAACTCTTAATGTATCAAAAGTGTGATAGAAAAAAAGGCTTAAAAGAGATAAAAAAAGATTTTTTCTATTGAGGGCAAATATTAAAGAGGGTAGCTCCTTAGGAAAATGTTTTATTATAAGATACCCAAAAGAAAAACCAATAATTAGGGTAAAAAGGATGAGCCCTAACAAAAGATATCTTAGCATAAGAAAAAATTATATCATAGAACAAAGGCTTTTAAAACTCTAAAAATAGGTTATTTTTTTAAAGGATTAGAGAGAGGATTAAATAGATGAAACCTTCAGGAGGTTATTGTATGGAAAGAAGGGTACTTTGGGCCCCATGGAGAGGGGAATATGTAAGTGGCAAAAGAGAGAAGGGATGTATTTTTTGCCCGCCAAAGAATCCAACTTCACCAGAGGAAAGACCTATTCTTTATTTAGATGATAAAGTGATGGTTATGTTAAATAAATTTCCCTACAATACAGGTCATCTTTTAATTTCTCCTATAAGACATATAGCAGAGCTCAAGGACTTACAGGAAGAAGAAATGCTTGCTCTTATGAAAATGGCTCAAAATTCCATAGAAATCCTGAAAAAAGTCCTAAATCCAGATGGATTTAATGTTGGTTTTAATTTAGGTAAGGTTGCTGGAGCAGGGTACCCAGACCATATTCATTTGCAAATTGTACCTCGTTGGGAGGGAGATATAAATTTCTTAAGTATATTAGATGACCTAAGATTGGCTTCACATCATTATTTAAGAGTATATGAACTTTTAAAACCTCATTTTGAAGCGTTAAAAAAGGAGGCTTAAATAATGCGGAAAATACCGCGGGTTATGTCAACTCAACATCCAGACAATGTAGCTCTTCCCTTCTTCGCAGAAACTACGGATATGTCTGGAGAAGATGAAATCCAAGAAGCTTACTATGCCTTTTCGCACTTAGCTTGTGATGAGCAGATGTGGGATAGTGAAGGTAAGGAAGTAGATGATTTTGTGGTGAAAAAACTATTAACACGTTATCCTTACTTTTTTAAGAAAAAAAGGTTAGGGGAAGAGATCTTTTTAACTTTAAGGCTACCCAACCCTTCCGTAGAAAAAGAGGAGGCTAAAATTTTAGTTGAAGCTTTAGAGAGTATTCCCAGGTCAATGGATGCAGCAAGGCTTTTTTTTGGTGATCCTTGTCCACCTCCTATTTTTGAAGTTATCCTTCCTATGACTACCTCTGCCGAGGACCTAAACAGAGTTTATTTTTTCTATAAAAATTTCATCTCAGGAAAACAAAATTTACCTATCTATGAAGGGTCAATAACCGTTGCAGAATGGGTGGGAGAATTTTTGCCAGAAAAAATTAATGTAATTCCCCTTTTTGAAGATGTTAATTATATGCTTAAAGCTTGGGAAATTTTAAAGGAATATTTAAAAGACAAAGAAGAGAGCTATCTTCGTGTTTTCTTAGCACGCTCTGATCCTGCCCTTAATTATGGTATCATAGCTGCTGTATTGGCTAATAAAATTGCTTTAAAAAGAATTTACAAACTTTCTCAGGAAATTGAAAAGGATCTCTACCCTATTTTGGGTGCAGGTTCTCCTCCCTTTAGAGGTAACCTTACGCCTTACACGGTAGATTATGTTCTCTCTGAATATTCTTCAGTAGAAACCTTCACAGTTCAGTCTGCTTTTAAGTACGATTATCCCATTGAAGATGTGATCACCGCTATAAAAAGATTAAAAAATTTTGTTCGCTATCCTATAGAAGATTTTGATGAAAATCTTGCCCTTGCTCTAATTGAAAAAACAACTCGAGAATATCAAAGCATTATTGAGAAAATTGCACCTTTGATTAATTTTGTTTCTCAGTATGTTCCAAAAAGAAGGATGAGAAAACTTCATGTGGGACTTTTTGGATATTCCAGGCAAGTGGGTAAAATTACTCTTCCCAGAGCAATAGGTTTTTGCGCCTCTTGTTATTCCCTGGGACTTCCTCCTGAAATCCTTGGATTTTCAGCTTTATCTAAAGAAGAGCTCTTGGCTTTAAAGGGAATTTATAAAAATATGGAAATTGACCTCTCTATTGCCCTTAGGTATTTTAATCCAAAAGTCTTAGAACTGATTCCTGAGGTAAAAGAAAAAATTCTCAAAGCCCTAAATACTATTAACTCTTTAAGCCTAAAAGTTGAAACGGACCTTAATCACAGAGAAATAACTAAGCACATTATCTCTAATTTGAAAAAAGAAAAAACAGAAGCCCTAACTAATTTGATTATAGAAGCTGGGCTTTTACGTAAATTTTTAGGATAACCTAAATTTTAGGATAAAACAGGGCTTTCTAAGATGTGAAAAAATGAGGAAAGACTAAGCGTGCACGATAAGCAAGGATAGCTAATTGCCTTAAAAGATGGTCCGCAAGAACAATCCTTGTCATTGCAGATAGTACAGGAACGATCCTTGGAATGGCGGAAATATCATGTCTTCCTGTAACAGCTATTTCTACTTCTTCTCCTTTAATATTAACTGTTTTTTGAGGTAATCTATGACTTGGAATGGGTTTAACGGCTACACGAATTATCAAATCCTGCCCTGAAGAGATGCCACCAAGTACTCCTCCAGCATCATTTTTAAGAAATCCACTTTTACTTATGGGGTCATTGTTTTGTGAGCCAGTAAGCTCAGCTACTCTAAAACCTGAACCCATTTCAAACCCCTTTACTGCTCCTACAGAACATAGAGCTTTTGCTAAATCAGCAGATAATTTGTCAAATACTGGTTCCCCTAAACCGATAGGCATATTTTTTACTAAAATCTCTACGATTCCCCCTAAGGTGTCCCCCTTTTTTTGAGTTTCTTCTATTTTTTTTATCATTTTTTCATAAGCTTTATGGTCAGGACAAAAAAGTGTATTTTTAAAGATATACTCTAAATCTCTTTCTTTTGCTTCTATTCCTCCCAAATTAATGGTATAGGCATAGACTTCAATGCCATATTCTTCAAGCATTCTTTTAGCCACAGCACCTGCAGCCACCCTTGCTACAGTCTCCCTTCCACTTGCTCTACCTCCACCTCTATAATCTCTTATGCCATATTTCATATGATAGGTAAAATCAGCATGTCCAGGACGGAAAACCTCTTTTAAAGTTTCGTAGGCAGCACTTTGTGGATCAGTATTATAGATGATTAAAGCAATAGGTGTGCCAGTAGTTTGACCTTCAAAAACACCAGAGAGTATTTCAACCCTGTCCTTTTCTTTACGAGGGCTTTCTCCCTTAGATTTTCCTGGTCTTCGTTTATCAAGCTCTTCCTGAATATATTCCTCAGTTAGTGTTAATCCTGGCGGACAGCCATCTACGATTGCACCTAATGCCTTTCCGTGAGATTCTCCAAAGGTAGTTACTCTAAATAAAATCCCAATACTATTTCCTGCCATATCTGTTTAAATCATACAGGATAATTTTAGATTGACAAGCTTTTATTTAATGTTCCTGTTTATGTGTCATTGTTGCTACTCTTGAAGGTCGAATCTACTTCTCTATTTTCCTGTCGTCCTCTTCCGTGTCTTAATCTCTACGCAGGCTAAAGCCTGCGGCTACCGGGATTGAAATTTCACGCAGGCTAAAGCCTGCGGCTACAGAAGACTTGAAATGGGACATTTATTAGTTGACAAGATTTGATTTTAATGATATGAAAACCCTATGAAATATGCAGGAATTCCTTTTTACAGAACACAAGTTAAAAGTTCACTTAAAAGCTTTAGAGTTGTTTATAAGCAGACAGATCTATTAGTTTTAGCAGATAATGAACTTGTAAAAGAAACTTTATCTCTGGTTATTGAGATAAGAAAACCTCTTGAAATGTATATTTTAAAAAATCCACTTTTTTTGAAAAGTTTAGAGCCATTACCAGATGATGGAGAAGCCCCTGAGATTGTAAGAAAAATGCTTTATGCTGGGCGAATAGCAGGAGTTGGTCCTATGGCTTCAGTAGCAGGAGCTATTGCAGAAGCAGTGGGAAAAGCTCTCTTAGAGAAGAATCTCACACAGGAAATAGTAGTTGAAAATGGGGGAGATATATTTTTAAATCTCAAAAAAGAGGCAAGAGTTTTAATTTTTGCAGGGGACTCATACTTCTCTGGGAAGCTTGCTTTGATTATCCCTAAGGAAGTGCAACCTTGTGGAGTTTGCACAAGCTCCGGAAAAATCGGACACAGTTTGAGTTTTGGAAAAGCGGATGCGATAACTGTGGTTCATAAGGATACCGCAGTTGCTGATGCCTTAGCAACAAAGTTTGGAAATATGTTAAGGGAGGGTAAGGACTTCAAAAAAATAATCTCCTTAGCAGAAAGAATAGATAATATCTACGGCATTTTTGCAGTAGTAAAAGATAAATTTTTTACCTACACAAAAAAAATTTTCATTGAACCTGTTTATTCAAGCTATTAATATACTCAAACTAATAGATGGGCATAGAGGGATCTACTTCTTTTGCATAGGCATTTAACCCTCCCTTTAAATGATAGGCTTTAAATCCTGCTCCGAGTATAAGCTCTAAAGCGGAATAGCTTCTTTTCCCTACCTTACAGACTACCACATATTCTCTCGTAGGGTCAAGTTCAGATATTTTTGAAGGCAGGTCCTTAAGAGGAATAAAGATTGAGCCAGGCAAACTGCATATTTCCCATTCATGTGGATCTCTCACATCAAGTATTAAAAGATTTTTAGAGTTTTTAAGTTTCTCAGCCACTTCCTTAGGAGATAGTTCATATTTATGCTCTACAGAATAGGTTTCTCTTCCACAAAAATCTTCATAATCTATTAATTCCCTTATAGTAGGTTTTTCTCCGCAGAGGGGGCAATTAGGATCTCTTCTTATATTAAAAAATCTAAATTCCATCTGTAGGGCATCATATTGAAGAAGCTTGCCAATTAAAGGTGTTCCTATACCCAAAAGGATTTTAATAGCTTCTGTTGCCTGAAGTGCCCCGATAACTCCGGGCAATACACCAAAGACAC
>JBKBTC010000055.1:0-7514 GCA_046291435.1 Caldimicrobium sp.
AATGCCTGTGACAATTGAAAGTAGTAAAAAAGTGTGATATGATTGTAAGAATAACAGTTTTCGCCGCGGCGAATAGGAAAATTTTTGTATAGACGAAGCCTCTTGCCTTAGAGAAATTTGATAGGGTTGTAATTTCTACCTTGACAAGATTATAATTATTTCATAAAATAAATCTATTATGAATTTGACAGGAAAGAAGGAAACTTTAAAAAAATTTTATGTACCCTTTGCATATATATTTTTTAAAACTAAAACACCGCCCAATTTAATAACTTTATTTTCACTACTTACAGGGACAGCTTCAGCTTTAGCTTATTATTATGGAAATCTACTAACGGGGCTTCTTCTTTTAATTTTCGCTGGGCTCTTTGATTTAATTGATGGAACTGTTGCCAGAGAAATAGATAGACCTACCAAATTTGGGGCAGTTTTTGATTGGATCGTTGATAAATGGATTGATGGTCTATTGTTAGGAGTCATAGGCTTTATCTATGCAAGTCCTTCTTGGGCTATCTTTGCTATCACTCTATCCATGCTTCATTCTTTTATTAAACCAGTAGCTTATGCAGAAATTGGCTATGAAGGTAAAGTCAAAGGGAAGATAGCTGATCCTTTAGAGGGAGTTGGTTTTTTTGGAAGACCTGAAACACATTTAGTCTTGTGTATATTTACCATCTTAGAGAAAGCAGACTTTGAGTTAGGACTTAGTTTTGGCATAAAACTTATTACCATCTTAACAGCTATGTCTTTACTGCAACGAGTGCTATATTTATATAAAAAATTTGGGAAGGTGCAGGATGAATAGACCCTATGTCATTATAATTTCAGAAGTCACCTTAGATGGAAAGTTAACTTTATATAGAGGTGCTTCTTCCAAAGAACTTATGAGCCTTATGACAAAAGAAGTCTATAAATATCTTCATAGTGTTAGAGCACAAGTAGATGGAATTATGGTAGGATGTGAAACTGTTAGAACGGATAATCCCAGCTTGACTGTGAGATATGTAGAAGGAAAAAATCCTGTAAGGATAATACCTTGTTCTACGGCCAATGTGCCTTATGATGCAAATATTTTTTCAAAAGAGGCTCCCACTATAATTGTAGCAACGGAACGAGCTCCTAAGGAGCGTCTTGAGAAGATTAAAAGCTTAGGTGCTGAAATTATCATCTCCGGTGAAGATTTAGTAGATTTTACGAAACTTTTACCTCTTCTCTATGAAAAGGGGATTAAAAAATTAATGGTAGAAGGAGGCGCCTCTATTAATTGGGAGTTAATAAGATTAGGTTATATAGATGAATTAAGGATCATTCATTTGCCCGTCATAGTCGGTGGAGAAAATGTTCCTACCTTAGTAGGAGGAGAAGGATTTAAAAGCCTTAAAAAGATATTATCCTTTCAAATTCAAAACCATTTTGTAATTGATAATTTTTTAATTACCGAATGGAAGGTAATGAGAGCTTAATCTTCATAAGACAATTCGTATAATTCCTTTACTACTTGAGGTGAAAATTCCTTTTCTGCTTTCCAAATAAAAAGTATTTCACAGGCTTTTTCTACAAGGTTGGGTAATGCTTCCTTAGGAAGGTTTAGGTCCTTTAAATTTTTAGGGATCCCAAATTTTTCCAAAAGGGAATCATAGGTTTTAATTCCCTTTTTTGAAAGGTCTGATCTTGAAGAAATTTCAAAAACACTTTGGAAAAAATCTCTTACGATTTTATGCGTGGAAAATCTTCTCAAATAAGCTCTCATAAGAATTGTAAGACCCACACCATGAGGTGTATCAAAGGTACCACTTAAAGGATGTTCCAAAGAATGTAAAAAGAATCTGTAGGGACCAATTCCTGCTCGCACAACAGGAGAAAGAGCAAGAGCTGAAATCCACATAATTTCACTTCTGGAAGCATAATCTTTAAGATTGTTCATCACACTATATCCAGCCTTAAGTAAAGATTTCATTAGAAAAATTAAATAATTTTCAGAAAATCCCTTACTTTTATCTGTTCTAAAATGGAAAAATTCAAAAAGATGGGAAAAGGCATCCATAATGCCATATGCAGTATAGTTTTGTGGTGCGGTAAAAGTTAATGTAGGATCTAAATAGGCGCATTTAGGAAAAAGTAAAGGGGAGCGTAAGCTAAGTTTTATTCCTTTCGTAGTATTTACTATTACAGAAACATCATTTGTTTCGGAACCCGTTCCTGCAACAGTAGGAACAGTGATTAAAGGAAGTGCCTTTTCAGGGGTTCCTTTTCTTTCAAAAAAATCCCAAAGCTTGTCTTTATAATAAAAACCACAAGCAATAGCTTTTGCTGCATCAATTACACTACCACCTCCTATCGCTAATATAAAATTTGGCTTTTCTTTAAGGGCAAGTTCAATTCCCTCATCCACTTGATATAAAGGAGGATTGGGCTTTATCCCACCAAATTCAATATAATCTATCTCTTTTCTTTTAAAAATTGAAAGAATTTTTTGATAGATGCCTGTTTTTTTTAAGAAACTTCTGCCATAAATAAAGAGAACCTTTTTTCCAAAAGATGGCAGGTCTTCCTCTATTTTTTTCAGGGCATTTTTACCAAAGATAATTCTTGGTGGAAAATAAAATTCAAAATTTTTCATGTTAAGCCCCCTGAGTATGGGGGCTTTTTTTTGTTACTTACCAAAAATAGCTTTTCTCCCTTCAATAATCTCCTCAACCACTGCAGGATCAGCAAGAGTGGTGATATCTCCAAGATCATCATAAACACCAGCTGCTACCTTTCTTAAAATTCTCCTCATAATTTTGCCGGAACGAGTTTTAGGTAAACCACTGACAAATTGTATAACATCTGGAGTAGCAACAGGTCCAATTTCTTTCCTAATATGTTGTATAAGAGTCTTTTTAAGATCTTCTGAGGCGCTATAGCCTTCTTTTAACACTATGTAAGCGTAGATAGCTTCTCCTTTAATGTCGTGCGGCATT
This sequence comes from Caldimicrobium sp., assembly GCA_046291435.1. GTDB lineage: Bacteria > Desulfobacterota > Thermodesulfobacteria > Thermodesulfobacteriales > Thermodesulfobacteriaceae > Caldimicrobium. Next base: position 2,964 of record JBKBTC010000055.1, read on the forward strand.
CCTACTACTGCAGCTTCTGCTACTGCTGGATGGGATACAAAAGCTGATTCAAGTTCCATTGTACCTATTCTGTGTCCAGACACATTGATAACATCATCTAATCTACCCATAATCCAAAAATAGCCATCTTCATCAACCCTGGCACCGTCACCTGTTAGATAATAACCTGGGAACCTGCTAAAATAAATTTCTTTAAATCTTGCTGGATCTCCCCAAACACCACGAGCCATACCTGGCCATGCTCTTTTTATGCAAAGATGACCTCCTTCATTGACATCAGCAGGAGTGCCATCTGACCTTAAAATAACAGCTTCGATTCCGGGAAGAGGAAGGGTAGCAGAGCCAGGTTTTTGAGGAATGGCATAAGGTAAAGGTGAAATTAAATGACCTCCAGTTTCAGTTTGCCACCATGTATCTACAATAGGAATTCTTTTTTTCCCAACATTTTCATAATACCAGATCCAAGCTTCAGGATTAATAGGTTCACCTACAGTTCCAAGGATTCTAAGCGTAGATAAATCATATTTTGCAGGCCATTCTGTACCTTCTCTCATTAATGCTCTAATGGCAGTAGGCGCTGTGTAAAAAATGGTTACTTTATATCTGTCTACCAATTCCCACCATCTGCCTGGATTAGGATAAGTAGGTACTCCCTCATAAATAAATACAGTTCCACCTAAAGCCAAAGGACCATACACGATATAACTATGTCCTGTAATCCAACCTATATCAGCAGTACACCAGAAAATATCTTCTGGTTTTAAATCAAAAACCCATTGAGTAGTATGGGCTACATAAACTAAATATCCACCAGTGGTGTGATAAATTCCCTTTGGTTTCCCTGTAGAACCTGAAGTGTATAAAATAAAAAGTATATCTTCTGCATCCATTTCTTCACAGGGACAATATTTCTCAAAGTCTTTGTTTTTAACTAAATCCTCATAAAGGATACCTCTTTCATCAGAAAGTTGGATCTCCTCTCCAAAACGGTTAATAACTAAATACTTTTCAATACAAGAACATTCTGATATGGCTTGCTCAGCATTTTCTAAAAGTCTGATTTTTCTTCCACCACGATAGGTGCCATCAGCTGTAATTAAAACCTTTGCACCTGCATCAAGGATACGAGATTTAAGGGCTTCAGCTGAAAAACCACCAAAAATTACACTATGAATAGCTCCAATCCTGGCACAAGCTAACATAGCTGCGATGGCTTCAATCATCATAGGCATATATATAGCTACACGATCCCCTTTTTTTACCCCTAAATATTTCAAAATGTTAGCAAATCTGCATACCTCATCGTGTAGCATTTGATAGGTGTAAACTTTTACATCTTTATCAGGTTCTCCTTGCCAAATGATAGCAGCTTTGTTCTTGATATCAGGGTTCAAAAGATGTCTATCTAAACAGTTATAAGAAGCATTAAGTTTTCCGCCTTCAAAAAACTTAATCTCAGGTTTATAAAAGTCCCAATAACAGGTCCTATTCCAATATTTAAACCAAGTAATGAGCTCTTTTGCTCTTTCAGACCAAAAGCCTTCTGGATCTTTCAAAGAATACTCATAAATTTGGTCATATTGGTACTTACTACTTATATAAGCTTGATCCTTACCCTCTTGTGGTGAAAAGTAAATTCTTGCCTCTTTAAGTAGACTTTGGATTTCAGCCATTTTTAACCTCCTATTGTAATTTTTTGAACAAGCTGATTTTAAGGTAAAGAAAACAAAAAATATTCATTTGTCAAGTGTTGGTGAGAAATTTTTTTTTAAAATGGAGAAAATTTCTCCTTTTATTTCATGAATTTTTTCACGAACTAAATTTTCCTCAATAGTAAGGATTTTATAATTTTTCATAATGAATTCTCCATCAATAATAAGGTCTGAAATAAAACCAGCTTTAGCGTTATAAACAATTAAAGCTAAGGGATTGTAATCGGGCTGAAGAGATAGATGAGTGAGGTCTAACACTGCAAAATCAGCTTTGTAGCCTGGGACAAGCTTTCCGGTATCATTAAATGAGAGGGCTTTAGCGCCCCATTCTGTTGCCATGGTAAAGACTTCTTTGGCGGTTACTGCTGTTGGATTTTCCTTTATACCCTTTTGAATTAAAGTGGCTGTTCTCATTTCAGAGAAAATATCAAGGTCATTATTACTTGCAGGACCATCTGTACCAAGTGCTACTACTATGCCAGCTTCTAAGAATTTTGGTAAAGGAGCAATCCCAGAGCCAAGCTTCAAGTTGCTCTCGGGGCAGTGGACTATTTTTGCCCCCTTTTTAGCAAACAACTCTATTTCCTTATCATTTAGTTTTACGCAATGGGCAGAAAGAAGGTTCTCCTTTAAACCTCCAATTTCATTTAGGAGTTCTGCTGGTCTTAGATGGTATTTTTTCTGCACTTCTTCAATTTCTTCTTTATTTTCCGCTAAGTGAATGTGAAGTGGTGCTCCATATTTCTCTGCCAATTTAAGACATTTTTTTATTGTCTCAGGAGAACAAGTATAAAGAGTATGGGGAGAAACAGCAATTTTTATTTTTTTATGTCTCTCAAAAGCTTGTAAAAGCTCTTCTGTTAGAATTAATCCTTTTTCTAAAGGTCCATATCCAGGAGAAGGAAAATCAAAGAGTCCTTCTCCTACCAGGGCTTTTAAACCTGATATTTCTACTGCTTTTATCACTTCCGGTTCAAAGAGATACATATCACAGAAAAGAGTTACTCCAGACCTAATCATTTCTATCAAAGACAGTTTGCTCCCCCAGTAGACCCATTCTCTTTTTAACTGCTGTTCTACAGGGAAAATATAATTTTTAAGCCAAGTCATAAGAGGTAAATCTTCTGCAATACCCCTTAGAATACTCATAGGAATATGAGAATGGGCATTAACAAGCCCAGGAAAGATGATTTTGTGATTAAAATTTATCATCTGAAAATGAGGATACCTTTTAATGATATCACCTTGAGGACCTAAATCTAAAATCTTTGACCCTTTAATGACTAAAGCCCCGTTCTTTATAGGAGGCAGGTCTGCTGAACAAAGTATCCAATCTGCAGTAAGAATTTTCCCTTTCATAGAATTAAAACTTACATTTTTAAAATTTCCTTGTCAAGAGTATAATTAATTTTTGTGGTTTCAATTTTGAAATGTCACATTTTATCAATATTTTAAAGGTTGCATTTTCCTTATTCTAATTTTTACATGCCTTAATAAAAGGATGATCTGATTATTGGCGCAAGCTTTAGCTTGCGCTAATTCGCAGGCTAAAGCCTCTGGGCTGAGGAAAACAACGGATATGCCACTTAAAATAGGAAGGTGTAACATTTTAAAGTAGAAACAACAAAGTATAATTAATTTTATGCAAAGGGGAGGAAATAGATTCTATTTTGATTTTCAGGGGAACCGAGGAATCTTGCCGGATAAAGAAGCACATCATTTAATTAGAGTTTGTAGAAAAAAAATTGGAGAAGAAATAACCTTAATTAATGGTAAGGGCAAAGAATTTTTAGGAAAAATTGTATCTCTAAAAGAAAAGGGAAAAAAAATCCTTGTTGAGGTGGAAATTCTCAAGTTAATCAGGGAAGAACAAATCAACCATCCCAAAATTGTTTCCCTTATACCCATATTAAAAGGGGATAAAAATGAATTTTTAATAGAAAAAGGCACAGAGTTGGGTATAGATCAATTTATCCTTTTCTCTTCCCGGTATACCATTCCTAAATGGGACGAGAAAAAGGTGTTATCTTTTAAAGAAAAAGCCTTGAATGCCCTAAAACAATCGGGAAGGCTTTTTTTGCCTGAAATTAATTTTTGTAAGAATCTTTCTTCCTTCCTTAGAGAAACAATGCCAAAAGAGAGGAATTCTCTAAAACTTTTTGCCTCACCAACAGGGACTATCTCCTTGCAAGACCTTATAAAAAAAACTTATATAGACCAATCAAAACAAATTATATTACTCTCTGGACCCGAGGGAGGGCTCTCAGAAGAGGAACAATATCTTGTCCACATCTATGATTTTATAGAAGTAAACCTTTCTTCTCATATTCTTAGGGCTGAAACAGCCTCTTTTGCTCTTATGGTTCTTGCTACCTTATTAAGAAATTCTTTAAAATAAGTTTTTTAAAGTTAAAAGAATTTGATAGCTGCAGACTTCAGCCTGCGTGGGAGTTCCGGTGAGTCTTGCAGCCGCAGGTTTTATTTTCAATCTATTGAATTTTTCTATAATTTTTATTGACAAAAAGAATAAAATATGCTATTTGATATAGTATGTTTGATTGGAGAAAGCTTGAAGTATTCGTGAAACTATATGAAACACGAAATTTTTCAAAAACCGCCAAAGAGCTATTTCTTTCTCAACCTACAGTTACTATTCATCTCAAAGAATTAGAGCAATACTTAGGAGTAAAGCTCTTTACCAGAGATACGAGAAAGGTTATCCCTACCAAAGCAGGAAAAATTGTCTATGAATATGGAAAGCAGATCCTCAAATTTTATAAACTGATGGAAAGAGAATTGTGGCCCTATAAGGATGAAGAGGCAGGATATGTTGAAATTG
>JBKBTC010000056.1:0-7064 GCA_046291435.1 Caldimicrobium sp.
AGTATTTTTTGGAAAAAAATAGGTTTCAGGATAAAGATATCCTTCTATCGTAGGTCCTGGAAATCCCAAATTCTTAACAAACTCTTCATTTTCAGCTAATTGTAAGAATTCCTTCTTTGAACAAATAAAATTTTTTTCTAAAACTTCGGCAATTTCCCATAAAGTAGCGCCTTCTATAATGGTAACCTTGTGAAGATAAACCTTTCCTTTGGTAAGAATTTCAAAAATTTCATCTAATCTCTGATGTGGATATAAGGCATACTCTCCAGCCTTAAATTCTTTATAAGCTCCCTTTCTTAAAGCTTCAATTATAAAAACCAATCTATTCTTTATTAAGCCCTGGGTCTTAAGTTTTTGGGCAATGGATAAGATATTTTCTCCTTTGTTAATTTCTATGATTTTAGGGACATTCAATTTAGTGGAGCTAACTGGTTCTAATCCTTCTAAATATAATCCCAAAAAAAGAAATAAATGAAAAATTATCAAAAGCAATACAATAAACTTTTTATCTCTTGAGAACTTCATTTTTTGTAGTATCCTTAAATTCAAAATAGGGAGGTAAAAATGGATAATGAAGAAATTCTCAAAATTTTAGAAAAAGAAGCCATAGAAAATCCTCACGCTGTTTGGGCACAACATAGATTAGCCTTAGCATACCTGAATTTTGGAAAATTGCAAGATGCCAAAGAGGCTTTTAAAAAAGTATTAAAACTTGACCCTTTTCACTATGAAGCCATGGTTAACTTAGGTGTTATCTTGGCAAGAGAAGGAGAGCTTGAAGAGGCTAAAAAAGCCTTTACCTTTACTTTAAAATTTTACCCCAATTCCTATGAAGCTTGGAACAATTTAGGTTTAATAGAATACCAATTTGGTAATTTTGAGGAAGCTAAAAAATGCTATGAAAAGGCGATAGAAATCAATCCTCAAAATCCTTCAGCTTATATAAATCTCTCTACCATATATATTGCTTTAGAAAAATACCATGAAGCCATAGATGTTTTAAATAAAGTAGTAGAAATTTCACCCAAAATAGCTACTGCTTACAATAATCTTGCTGTAGCGTATTATTATACAGGAGACATAGAGCAAGCTAAATACTATTTAGAAAAAGCTAAAAGTCTAAATTATCCAACAAATCCAGACTTTGAAAAACTTCTCTATGAAGCTCAAAATTCCTAAACCCCCTCTTTGCCCTTTTTGCAAGAGGGTTATCCCTAAACCTACCTTTCTACCTATTGGCTTTTCTGATTATCAGGCTGGAATTTGTGAATGCGGAGCAATCTTTGTCGTTGATGAAACTGGTTTTAGTAGAGGGGCAGTTTTTCTTGAGGCTTTGCTTATTGCCTGTGATGGGGATTGGGATTTAGCCTTAAATCTTATTCCCAACGAAGACTATCAAGAAATCTGGCTTGAAAATTATGACCCTTTAACTCATACCATCCCAGGTGAACCTATCTATGAGGGAAGAAAAATAAGAGGAGCACTTTGTTTCCTAAAGTTAACGGAAGACCTTGAACAACTCAAAGCCAAAGATAGAGAAAAAAAATTATCTAAAGAAGAACATCCTATTTTTAGGGAGCTTAAAGAGGAGTATCGGAGGAAACTTTCCAGAAAGCAATTGGAAACTATGATTTCTAATAAGGAAGATTGGCATGAAGTTATACTTTATGCCATAGGAGAACCTTTAAATCTACACACCTTACAAAAACTTCTATATCATCCCGAGGAAAGCCTAAGGAAAAAGGCTTCCCTTGTCATTGGAAAAGCTTGTAGTATTATAGCAACTTCTTCCTCTGAAAAGGTGCTTGATCTTTTAAAAAGACTTCTTTATGCAAGCGCTGACTCAGCTGCCTCCCCCTGGGGAGCCATCGAGGCTGTAGGAGAAATTATAAGAGAAACTGGCTCTCGTTATGAGTTTTTTATCAAAAACTTATTTGGTTTCTTAGTCTATAAAGAATTCCGAACATCCACTCTCTATGCCCTTTGGAGAATTTCAGAAAAATCCCCCCATCTTATGAAAAAAAATCCCTACTTAAGACTGTTAACACTTTTTCCAAAGGCAACTGCCTTAGATCAAGCTCTCATTATTCTTATTTTTACAACTTTACAAGGCAAGGAACTTCTTTCCTACAAAAATTATCTTCAACCAGAAAACATAAAACTTTTTGATTATAAAAATTTAAGCCATATAACTTTACCTTTATCTTCTCTTTGGGAAGAATATGAAAAAACCATAATGGAGAGATAAAAATGGCAGAAGAGATTATTCAAGAAAAGGAACTTCTTATTGAAGCCTTCAACCTTACTCAAAAAGCTCATTCTGCTTGGATAAAAGGAAATATGCTTGATGCTTTAACTTTTTACAATCAAGCCCTTGAGATTTTTAAAGAATTAGGGCGTTTAACTGAGATGGCTAATATTTTAGAAAAATTGGGGGACATCTATCAATTACGACAAAAATTTGATCAGGCACTGAAAGCTTACAAGGCTTGTTTAGATATTTGTGAAAATTTTGAAGATGAAGTGAGCACAGCCATCATAGCAGAAAAAATAGTTTTTGCCTACAAAGAGAAAAAAGAATACGAAAAAATGCTTCCCTATTTATATAGAATTTTAGAAATTGCAGAGAAATATAGGGATCCCCATAGAGCTGGAAGAGCCTTGGTAGGAATAGGTGATGCCTATGCTAACTTAGGCAAATTAGAAAAAGCTAAGGAGGCCTATGCTCTTGCTTTAAAAATTTTTAAGGAAATGGGCGCTATTGAACAAACTAAACTCTTAGAAGAACATCTTAAAAGTTTAGAATGATACTTAATAAAGAGGAATTTCAGAAAAGAGCTTTTTTAATAGACGGAAGTTCCTTCATATATAGAGCCTATTTCGCCATCCCAGGCTATTTAGCTACTTCAAAGGGTTTCCCCACAAAGGCTATCTTTGGTGTTACCCAAATGTTATTAAGAATCCTCAAGGAATGGGACCCCATGATAATAGTTTGGTTTATGGATGAAAAAGGTCCTACCTTTAGACATCTCCATTACGAAGAATATAAAGCTACAAGACCAGGAATGCCTGATGATTTAAAAGTTCAAATACCCTATATAAAAAAGATTGTCTCTGCCTTAGGAATTCCCGTTGTTTCTGCTGAAGGCTATGAAGCTGACGATCTAATAGCTACATTTATTGAAACTTTTGAAATTCCAGTACTTATGATCGCACCAGATAAAGACCTATTATCTTTAATTAACGAAAAAGTTATAGCCTATGACCCTATAAGAGAGCAGTGGACAAACTTAGAAATTTTTCTTGAAAAATATGGATTTCCTCCTTCATCTTTTCCGGATTTTCGAGCTTTGGTAGGTGATCCCTCTGATAACATTAAAGGGGTACCTGGCATAGGAGAAAAAACTGCCAAAACCTTAATCACAAAATTCAAATCGCTTGAGCAACTTTTTGCCTCTCTCTCTCAATTACCTGATAAAAAAATAAGGTCCAAACTTGAAGAGCATAAAGAAAAAATATTTCAAAACTTAGCTTTATTAAAACTCAAAAAAGAGGCTCCTCTTCCCTCTACAGACCTCACCTTCTATTATAGAAAAGAACCAAATTATAAAGAATTGCAAAACCTTTTCAAATTCTTAGAATTTAAAAAATTTCTAAAAGAAATCACCTTTCCTGAGGCACATTTTCCTCAAATAAAAAATGAAGAAATAACACAAGTTGAGCTAAAAAATTTCTTAAAAGAAAAAAATCCAGAAAAAATAGCCATAATGATTGAAAAATCCACAGGTGGGCTTTTTCATATAAATAAATATAATATATATGGTGCTATTACCCCAGAACTTACTTTTTCCACAGTAGTTGAGAAAAACTTTCCAGAAGAATTAAAGGAGAAAGAAATAATACTTTGGGACTATAAAGAATTTCTTTATCACTTTGCCAATCCTCTACCTAAGGTTTTTGATGTAAAACTTTCTGCTTATCTTTTGAATCCTACCTTTAAAAATTATGACTTCCCCACCCTTACCTTTGAATATTTGGATTTTCCTCTTTCGGAAATGGGTTCAGATTATACCTTAAAAGCCTCATTGCTCTATCAATTAGGAGAGGTCTTAAAAAAGAAGATTGAAGAAGAAGGGCTTAAAACCTGGTTGGAATCAGTAGAAACTCCTTTAAGCTATGTCCTTTATCGGATGGAAAAAAAGGGTGTTAAGATTGATATAAATTACGTGAGAGAACTCAAGGCAGAATATCAAGAGAGACTAAAAAATTTAGAAGAGAATCTTTATCAAATGGCAGGAAAAGTTTTTAATCCTCGGTCCAATCAAGAGGTAGCCTATATCCTTTTTGAAAAGCTAAATTTGCCCAAAATCAAAAATACTCAAAAAAGCACTCAACCCTCAACAGATGCTGAAGTATTAGAGGCTTTGGCACCTCTCCATCCCATAGTACCTCTTTTATTACAATACAGAACACTACATAAATTAATCAGCACTTATCTTGAGGTTTTTTTAAAAGAAGCAAGACCAGCAAATCATCGTTTACATACAGAATTTATTCAAACAGGAACCGCCACAGGACGATTAAGTTCTCAAAAACCAAATCTTCAAAACATACCTATTAAAGGTGAGGAAGGATTATCCATAAGGAGGGCTATAATTGCAGAAGAGGGATACTACCTTATTTGTGCGGATTATTCTCAAATAGAATTGAGGATTTTAGCACATTTTTCACAAGATAAAAATCTACTTTCAGCTTTTGAAGAAGATAAAGACATCCATGCGCATACAGCTTCAGAAATTTTTGGTATCCCTATAGATAAAGTAACCCCTGAGATGAGGAGGGTAGCTAAAATAATAAATTTTGGTATTGCCTATGGCATGAGTCCTTATGGATTAAGTAAAGAGTTAAAAATTGACCCTAAGTCAGCGGAAAATTATATTCAAAAATATTTTATTCGTTATGGAGGTGTAAAAACTTACATAGAAAATATAATAGAACAAGCAAAAAATCAAGGATTTATACAAACTATCTCAGGGAGAAAAAGGTATATACCCGAGCTTTTTAGTTCCAATAAAAATATCAGAGAATTGGGAAAAAGAATAGCTATAAACACACCAATACAGGGCACAGCGGCAGACTTAATAAAGGTAGCTATGGTAGCACTTTTTAAAGCTTTGGAAGATAGAAATTTAAAAAGTCAAATCATACTTCAAGTCCACGATGAACTTCTCATAGAAGCTCCTCTTGAAGAAGTTGAAGTAGTCTCTTCTTTAACTAAAACTATTATGGAAAATCCCTTCCCCTATCTCTCACTTGATATAAAACTTTCTGTCCCTCTAAAGGTAAATATTTCTGTAGGAAAAAATTGGGCTGAATGCAAGTGAAAATACGATTAGATAAGTTTTTAAGTTTAGCGGGGTTAGGCTCTCGCAGGTCTATTAACTCAATTCTAAAGAGTAAACAAGTTAGAGTTAATGGAGTAATTATAACCTCTCCTCATTACAAAATAGACCCAGAAAAAGATTATATCACCTATAAAGAAGTCTCTGTTAGTTACAAAAATTTTCTTTATTATAAGATGTACAAACCTGTAGGAGTTATCACCTCTACAAAGGATAAGGATACAACGGTTATGGATATTTTGCCCAAGGATCTGTTAGGATATAAAGGGATCTTTCCTGCAGGGAGATTGGACAAAGATGCAGAGGGGCTTCTCATACTTACTAATGATGGAGAACTGGCACATAGAATTACTCATCCCAAATGGAAAGTGCCTAAAATATATGAAATAATCATAGATAAGCCTTTGCAAAAAGAAGATAAATCTGCTCTTGAAGAAGGGGTACTTTTAAAAGAAGGGAAAACCTTACCTACTCAAATTGAATACTTGGATAATACAGGAAGTAATCTTAAAATAACAGTATATGAAGGTAGATACCATCTTATAAAAAGAATTTTTAAAAAGCTTGGCTATAGGGTGTTAAAGATTAAAAGGATTGCCATTGGAAATGTATTTTTAGAGGACTTAAAACCAGGAGAAATTAGACTTTTAAGTCCCTCTGAAATAGAGAGTTTAAAAAAAGCTTTAAGACTTAGGTAATTCAATAGTGAATTTAGTCCCTCCCTGTAGGGACCTTTCTGCCCAAATCTTCCCTTTATGAAGCTCAATTACGCCTTTTATAATTAATAATCCAGTGCCAACTCTTTGAAGTTTAGAAAAATCACCTGTATTAAAGGCATCAATTAATTCGTCGTTCATTCCCTCTCCTCTATCCTGATAGTTAATATATATCCTTTGTCCTTCCTCCCAAAAGACTATTTCAATATCTCCCTTTTCTTTCATAGCTTTAATAGAATTTTCTATAAGATTAATCCATACCCTTTTTAATTGAAAAGGATCTCCCTGAATTAGGATCTCTCTGTCCTCGGCTTTTTCTACGATAAAATTAATCTCTGGATAGGCCATCTTATAAAGCTCTATTACTTCAATAAAGTTCTCAATTAGGTGAACTTGAGTTTTTTCAAAATAGGGACGCTGAGAAATATAGTAAAAATCTAAGGCTAATTTTCTTAGTTCTTCAACATATTTAACAATGATGGAAACTGTTTGTTCAAGCAACTTTTTACTTTCAGGGGTAAGTTCATGGTGTATTCTTTTCATTAATCTCTCAATGGATAATCTTATGGGTGTTAATGGATTTTTTATCTCATGAGCTAACTTTACAGCAACCTCTCTCCAAAGAGAGAGCCTTTTTAATAATTCCTTTTCTTCCAAATTTTCAATGATAAGTAAAAGTAAGGGCTCTCCAAAACGCTCTAATTTCATATAAGTAATACCTACAGAAACCTCTTTATCACCTCTTTCTATGGATAACACTTGATAATGCTTGTCTTTAACTCCCAAATTTTGAAAAAAACTCTCTATGCCAAAAACTTCAGTTAAACTTTGCACTCCCTCAAAATTTTGTTCTTTTAAAAATTTTTTTAGATTTTCATTAAGAAATAATACCTCTAAATTACTTTTATAAATAATAATTCCTACGGGCAAAGAATTTAATACCCCT
>JBKBTC010000057.1:0-6954 GCA_046291435.1 Caldimicrobium sp.
TGGTTGGCTTGAAAGTCTACTTTTAAGAAATTCTCTATTAAGTCCCGTAGAAAAAGGGTTGTTTTCATGAAATTTTTGCAATTTCTCTACGATTTCTTTTTTTAGTTCCTCAAGGCTCTTTGTGGTGAATAAAATCGTTTCTTCACCTTCCTTTAAAAATAAAATCTTCTCTTTTAAAGCATCTAAGGTTGTCTCCAATTTTTTTCCAAAAAGGGAGGCTTGAAGAGATAGGGTTCTTAAAGAAATTCCTAAAAATCCTTTTTTTTCTATTAAATGGTAAGTTAAGGTTTCATCATCTGCATTAGCCAAAAACTCTAATTCTTTTCTTTCCCAAGGTTTGGTTCTTTTTCTTCTATGAGAAAGGGGATTAAGAATAATACCTCCCGCGATAGTTTCGTTAGTGCCTGCTCTTCTAAGGATAAATCTATCTCCTCTCCAAGCGCAAAGTGGTTTTTGTAAAAATATTTGTGCTACATCATTTTCTTCAGCTTTTAAAAAATCTTTATTTAATAAAATAACTTTTCCTAAAACCTCAGCTGTTCCGTGATAAAAGAGAAGATTTTCAAAGTTTTTTAGAGGTGTTTCAATATCTCTTAAGACTTTAATCTTTACATCCATCCATTGAGAAGGTTCAAGCACGTTGGGAGTGGCAATAATATCACCTCTTTTTATCTCCTCTTTTTCAGCTCCGCTGATATTCAAGGCTACACGAGAGCCTGCAGATGCTTTTGGCACAGGTTCCCCATGCACCTGAATATTTCTAACTTTCACCTTTTTCTTATGGGGATATAACATAAGTTCATCAGAGACTGAAACTTCTCCTGATATGGCAGTTCCTCTTACCACTAAGCCAAAGCCTTTTATAATAAAAACACCATCAATAGGTAGTCTGAAGGGTGTGTTCAATTCTTTACTTTTTATTTTTTTAGCCTTTTCATCTAAGGCTTTTATAAGTTCCTCTTTTCCTTGTAAGGTATAAGCAGAAAAAGGTATAATAGGTGCACCTTCCAGAAAGGTTCCCTTTAAAAATTCTTCTACCTCAGATGCGACCATTTCAAGCCAATCTTTTTCCACTAAATCAGCTTTAGTCAATACTACAATACCATCGTTTATTCCGAGAAGTTCACATATTTCTAAGTGTTCTTTAGTCTGGGGCATGATACCTTCATCGGCAGCAATTACTAATAAAACCAAATCTATACCTGATGCACCAGCAACCATATTTCTAATAAAGCGCTCGTGTCCAGGAACATCAACTATGCTTGCATGTATTCCAGAGGGGAGAATTAATTTAGCAAAACCAATATCAATAGTAATTCCTCTTTCTTTTTCTTCTTTCAGTCTGTCAGTGTCAATTCCTGTTAAAGCTTTGACTAAAGCGGTTTTTCCGTGGTCAATATGTCCCGCTGTCCCTACGACTATACGCTTAGTTTGAGAATTCATAGCTTAAGCTAAATAGGAGAGGTCTCCGAATCTATAAAAAAACTTGGAGAGCCTATTTAAAAGTGATAATCTATTTAATCTTAGAGCTTCCGCCTCTACCATTACAAATACTTTATCAAAAAACTCATCAATAATCGGTTTAAAATAGAGGAGGTCTTCTAAATAAGTATTATAATTCATTTCTTTGTCATAATTAAGAAATAGTTCTTCCTTAGCAAGAATTGCTTCGTATAATTTTTTTTCTATCTCCTCTTCAAAAAGCTCTGGATTAATCTTTTGGAGAACCTCTAAGGGATGGTTTTTTAATATTTGTGTAACTCTTTTAAACAAGATTATTAAGTCTTGAAAATCTTTTTGTTGATAAATTTCTTTTAATGCCTTTAACTTTAAATATTGTTGATAGGGATTTAAAGTTTGGTCCATAATAACATATATAAAATTTTTACTAAACCCATAGGAAAGGAGTTCTCCTTCCAATCTTTTTTTGACAAATTCAATCAATTCATGTAGGGCAGAAGTGTTCTTTAGATATCCTTGGTTTTTTACTAAATCCAAAGCATAAGAAAAAACCTGTTCAAGATGGAGAAAGATTTTACATCCTATCAGGATTTTCACAATGCCATAGGCTGCCCTGCGTAGGGCAAAGGGATCACCTTCGCCAGTTACTTTTTCACCAACTCCTACAAGTGTAGCGAGATGATCAATCTTATCCGCTAAAGAGAGTAAAATCCCTAACTTTGTATGTGGTAAGCCTTCATCTTTTGGAGTGGGAAGGTATTGTTCGTATAAGGCTTTAGCAACTTCTTTTTCCCCCTCAAGTTGGAGATAATGGGATCCCATATATCCCTGAAGGGTAGGGAACTCTTTTACCACTTCCGTTGTAAGATCTGCCTTAGCATATAAACCAACCTTTTCAACTAATTTTTCCTCAATTTCAGGATAAAGCTCTCCTCTTAGATATTTAAGAAGTTCTATTAATCTTAAGGTTTTTTCATAAAGATTTCCAGCTTTTACATGATAGACTATTCCCTTTAATTTCTCAACTTTTTGAATTAATTTTTCTTTTAGATCTCTTTCGTAGTAAAACATTGCATCTTCTAAACGCGCCTTAGCCACCCTTTCATGTCCTTTAATAACTACTAATTCATCTTTGGGTTTATTGTTATTAACGGCAATAAAATAGGGAAGCAATTGTTCCTTTTCATCAACTAAATAAAAATATCTCTGGTGTTCTTGAAGTGCAGTAATAACTAATTTTGGAGGAAGGGTTAAGAACTTTTCTGGAAATTTTCCCACAACCGGGAAGGGATATTCAACTAAATGGGCATTCTCTTCTAAGAGAGCCTCATCTATTACCACCTTACCATATTTTTTAGATACCTCTTCTATACTTTTTAAAGTAAATTTTTTTCTTTCTTCTACCTCTACTATTACATAATTTTTTTGAAGAGTATTTTTATAGACTTCCCAATCTGCTTCTGTAATGGGTAATTTTTTTTTAGCTAAAAAGGAATGTCCTTTTGTATGGAGAGAGCTTTTAATTCCTGCTATTTCTATATCAATACTCTCTTTGCCATATAAAGCAAGAAGCCATCTTATAGGTCTTCCAAAGAAGACATCATAATTCCCCCAGCGCATTTTTTTAGGAAAATAGATATTTTGTAAAATCTCTAAAAGAAGTTCTGGAAGAAGTTTTATTGTTTCTTTTCCAAATATAATTTTTTTGGCATAAAAGTATTTACCTTTAGGGGTATCTTTAAGAGAGAGTTCTTCAGGTTTTAGACCATGTTTTTTGGCGAATCCAAGAAGAGCAGGGGTATATTTTCCCTCTTGATCCATACCTACATTAAAAGCTGGACCAAGAATTTCCTCTTCTCGCTCTTTTTGTCGCTCTGCTAAATTTTTAACAAATAAAACAAGGCGTCTACAAGTACCTGCAACTTTTATCTCTTCGTAGGGTATTTCCAGTTGATTTAATTTAAGTTCAGTAAAGTTTTTAAGACTTTCTAAGGCAGGTTTAATAAATCGTGCTGGAAGCTCTTCAGTACCAATTTCAAAGAGAAGATTTTTAGTCATAGGATTTTCTCCAGATAGGTTTCTGCAGCCTTTTTGGCAAGAGCTCTAACCCTTGCTATGTAGTTGGCTCGTTCAATAGGGGAGATGGCACCTCTTGCATCAAGTAAATTGAATGTATGAGAGCACTTTAGTACAAAGTCATATCCGGGTAAAGCAAGACCTAATTCAAAAAGTTTTTTCCCTTCTTTTTCATAAATTTCAAAAAGTTGCTTTAGCATTGACACATCTGCTGCTTCAAAATTATATATAGAATATTCAATTTCTCCTCTAAGATGCACATCACCATAGTTTAGATATTCGTTCCATTTTAATTCAAAAACATTATCAACTCCTTGAATATACATAGCCAATCTCTCTAAGCCATAGGTTATTTCAACTGTTACTGGTTTACATTCAAAGCCACCAACCTGTTGAAAGTAAGTAAATTGAGTTATTTCCATACCATCTAACCAGACCTCCCAGCCAAGCCCCCAGGCTCCAAGAGTTGGTGATTCCCAGTCATCTTCTACAAAACGGATATCATGTTCCTGTGGATCTATACCCAAGGAAGCTAAACTTTCTAAATATAATTCTTGTATATTATCCGGAGATGGCTTAATTATTACTTGATATTGATAATAGTGTTGCAGACGATTTGGATTTTGACCATATCTACCATCAGTTGGGCGGCGAGAAGGGGCTACATAAGCACAAGCCCAAGGATGAGGACCAAGAGCTCTTAAAAAAGTTGCTGGATGGAATGTGCCAGCTCCTGCCTCTACATCATAAGGTTGAAGAATTACACAACCCTTTTTTGCCCAAAACTCATTTAACTTGGCAATTATTTCTTGAAAATACATAGCTTCATACCAATTGTACCTGGGTTTCTCCTTCTTGTAATTTTTCAACAGTACCTAAGACAAAGGCACTTTCTCCTAAGGCTTGTAAAATACTTAAAGTATCCTCTACAGAGTTTTTATCTACAATTAAAACCATACCAATTCCACAATTGAACACATGATACATTTCTTCCTCAGAAATCTTACCTAATGACTGAAGATACTTAAATATGGGAGGTATCTCCCATGCTTTTTTTTCAATCACTACTTTACAATTTTTGGGAAGGATACGGGGAATGTTATCATAAAATCCACCACCTGTTATATGTGCAATACCTTTAATTTTAAAGCCTTTATTGATTAAAGTTTGAATAGCAGGAACATAAATTTTGGTAGGTGTGAGTAAAACCTCTCCTAAGGGCAGGCCAAGTTCTTCAGGGATGTGATCTAAAGAAAGTTTATGCTCTTCTAAAATGATTTTCCTTACCAAGGAGAAACCATTACTATGTAGACCGCTCGAACTCAAACCTATCACAAAATCTCCAAGAGAAATTTCGGATCCATCAATAATTTTATCTCTGTCTACTATGCCTACAACAAATCCAGCCACATCATAATCCTCTTCCGCATACATCCCAGGCATTTCTGCAGTTTCTCCACCAAGAAGGGCACATTGTGAGATTTCACATCCTTCAGAAATTCCTTCTAAAAGTTCATTAAACACTTTCTCATTAAATTTTTCCATAGCAATATAATCTAAAAAGAAAAGAGGTCTTGCACCTGAAGTAATTATATCATTTACACACATAGCAACCAAATCTATCCCAATTCCTTTATGAGAATCGGCTAAAATAGCCAATTTTATTTTTGTTCCAACTCCATCAGTTGAGGCTACTAAAACAGGATTTTTACAGCAGGAAACATCTAAAGAGAAAAGTCCCGCATATCCACCTATGGAAGAAATTACCCCTTTTTGAGATAACCCTTTTGTCTTTTCTTTAACTATCTCCACTAAAAGATTAGCTTTTTCTAAATCCACTCCTGCCTGTTTATATCTCTCCGCTTTAGCCATTTAGAATTTTTCCCCCGTAGAATTCTTGAATTAGTCCATAATTATAGACTAAATTTCTGCATTTACAAGTTATTGTGGTATTCCTATTTTTTAGTATATCCTATTCATATGAAACCTTGTTAATGGCAAGCTAAAGCTTGTGCGAAGGCAGGCTAAAGCCTGCGGCAACTAAAGAAATAGAAACCACACACCCTCAATTTTTCTTGACAAAATTAAGTTTTTTGATTAATTATAAAATTTCTATGAACTTAAGACAAAGAATTAAAAAACTTATAGGAAAAGCAATCTTTGGATATAACCTTTTAGAAGAAGGGGACAGAGTCTTAATTGCCCTCTCAGGGGGAGAAGATAGTCTTCTTTTAACCCATTTTCTCTCAGAATGGAGATATTACTATAATAAAAAGCTTTTTCTCTATGCTTTTCATTTAGATATGGGATTCCCTAAGGATGAAGGGGAATACCTCACCAAAATAAACTACCTTAAAGGTTTTTGTGAAGAAAGAGAAGTAAATTTTATTTTTGAAAAAACAGAAATAGCTCAGTTAGCTATAGAAGCCTTTGATACAGGCTCTACAGCTCCTTGTTTTATTTGTTCCTGGAATAGACGAAAAATTTTTTTTAATTTAGCCAAAGATTTAGAAATAAAAAAAATTGCCTTTGGACATCATAAAGATGATGTTATTTCAACCTTTTTTATGAATATGTTTTATAATGGTGAACTTTCAACTATGCTACCCAAGCAAGAAATGTTTAAAGGATCCCTCTATCTTATAAGACCTCTTTACTTCATAGAAAAGGATATGATTTCTCGCTTCGTAGTTAAAGAAAATTGGCAAGTTTTAGAGAATCCTTGTCCCTTTTCAAAGGATACTAAAAGAAACTTTTGGAACAATTTTTTAAAAGAGCATTTTTTCTCTAAAAATCCCGTCCTAAAAAGAAATGTGTTTTCAGCCATATTTAATCCTCGGTTGGAATATTTGCCTAAAAGACCTATGAAAGCAAAAGACATTCCTCAATAAGCTTTAAAGTTCGCTCTAAAGCGCCTCTTTTTTCTAAAAAAAGGAGATAGCCTTTCTCAGATAAATTCTTTGCTTTTTCAGGATGGGCTAATAAATCCTCAAGGACATTTTTTAAATTATCTGGAGTTGTTTGTAAGATACCTCCAGATTGTACGAATTCTGAGATAAAGGGAAAATTTTCTATAGATGGTCCTATAATAACTGGTTTTTTCCAATACAATACTTCTAAGGGATTTTGCCCTCCATGGGGTATAAAACTTCCGCCAATAATAGCTAAATCACAAATTCTATAAAGTGAAGAAAGTTTTCCCATAACATCAAAAAGAACGATTACTTTTCTGCACTCAACCTTCTCAAAAGGCTCTTTTAATTTACTATATCTCAGATAGGTTTCCTCTTTTCTCAAAGATAAAATGAGTTTTTCAACTATATCAAATCTTTCTGGATGTCTTGGCACAAGGATAAGAGACCCCTTTTTAACAGATTCTTTAAAGGCGGTTATTATAAGCTCTTCTTCTGGATGGTG